>NZ_JAKFGN010000002.1:938411-1251215 GCF_021502575.1 Bradyrhizobium sp. G127 | reverse complement strand
GCGAAGCACGGGCGTCCTACCCCGCGCTTCAGCCTGTCGGTGCGTCCAATCCTCGCCGAGACTGAAGAGAAAGCGTGGGCCAAGGCCCATGCCATTCTCGAACGGGCGACTGCATTGCAGGACGTGACCGGGTACCGTAAGCCCGCCGATGGTCATGCCACGGCTGGTGCACGCCGGCTGCTGGCGCTGGCCGAGCAGGGATCGCGGATCGACAAACGTCTATGGACCGAAATCGCCAAGCTGACCGGGGCCAACAGCAATACGACGGCGCTTGTCGGCACACCCGAGCAGGTTGCCGAGGTGTTCCGTGACTATTACGAACTCGGCGTCAGCCATTTCCTCATTCGCGGCTTCGACCCTTTGATCGATGCCATCGAGTATGGCCGAGAACTGATCCCGGTGACGCGCCGCCTGATTGCCGAGATTCAGAGCCGCAGGGGCGTTGCGGCGGAATGAAAGCCACGTCTTGCGCCGCGATTGCCGCTGAGTGGCGTCAGCCTTCCCATTCGTGCAGCGGAATGCGGAGATCGAGGTTGAGCAGATCGATCGCACGGCGCGCGATATGGTCGATCATCTCGGACATCGAATTCGGCTGGTGATAGAATGCCGGAACCGGCGGGGCAATGATCGCGCCGATTTCCGTTGCTGTGGTCATCGCTCGCAGATGGCCGAGGTGCAGCGGCGTTTCCCTTACCAGCAGCAGCAGCTTGCGCCGTTCCTTGAGATGGACGTCCGCCGCCCGGACCAGAAGATTGTCCGCTGCACTATTGGCGATAGCGGACAAGGTTCGGATCGAGCAGGGCACCACGATCATGCCCGAAGTGCGAAAGGAGCCGCTGGCGATACTCGCGCCGATGTCTTCGCTCGGATGATGGCGCGTAGCCAAGGCTGCGATCGCCGAAAGGGCATTTGGTCCGATCTCGTGCGTCAGCGTCCGCTCAGCGTTGCGCGTGACCACCAAATGGACGTCGCATTGGCCGGATTCCGCCAGCAATTCGACGACCCGCACGCCGAGCGCCGCGCCCGAGGCGCCGCTGATGCCGACCACGACTCGCGGGCGGTCGCTCATGTCCCGCGATCTCCAGATGCCCCGGACGGCGGAAGGCCGAGCTTCTGCCAGAGTTCATCCACGCGCTCGACCACGGCACTATCCATGGTGAGGAGCCGTCCCCATTCTCGATCGGTTTCGGGGGGCAGTTTCGTGGTTGCGTCGATGCCGAGCTTGCCGCCGAGGCCCGGCTTGGGCGAGGCAAAATCGAGATAATCGATCGGCGTGTCGTTCAACATGACGAGGTCGCGTGAGGGATCGGAGCGGGTCGCGACGGCCCACATCACGTCGGACCAGTTGCGCACATCGATGTCCGGATCGACGAGAACGAGGAATTTCGTGTAGGTGAGCTGCGGCAACATCGACCACAGTGCAAGCATGACGCGGCGTGCCTGTCCCGGATAGCGTTTTGCGATGGATGCGACTGCGATCCGGTACGAACAGGCTTCGGGAGGGAGCCACAGGTCCACGATCTCCGGAAGCCGCTTCTTCATCAGCGGCACAAGGAGTTCATTGAAGGCTTCGCCGATGCGCGAAGGCTCGTCGGGCGGGCGTCCCGTGAAGGTAGAAAGGTAGATCGGCTGTCGCCGCATCGTGATTGCAGTGACGCGCATGACAGGGAAATTCTCGACGGCATTGTAGTAGCCGGTGTGATCGCCGAATGGTCCTTCGGGGGCGGTCTCGTGAGCAGAGACGGTGCCTTCGATAACGATTTCCGCTTCGGCAGGCACCATCAACGGCACGCTGACGCAGCGTGCGAGCGGCAGGCGTGCGCCGCGCAAGAGGCCGGCAAAGCGGAATTCCGAAAGCGTCTCCGGCAGGGGAAGTACCGCGGCGAGAATGGCGGCGGGATCGGCGCCGATTGCGATCGCGATCGGCATGTCGAGGCCGCGTGCCTTCCATTGGTGGTGATGGCGGGCGCCCCCGCGATGAGCGAGCCAGCGCAGGATCGCACGGTCTCGGCCGATCACCTGCATTCTGTAGACGCCAACATTGGCGTTGTTGCCGGTCTCGTCATCGGGTGGGCTGGTGATGACCATCGGCCAGGTGATGAGCGGTGCTGGCTCATCGGGCCAGCAGACCTGCACCGGCAGCTGGGTGAGATCGATCGAATCCCCGCGCCATACGATGTCCTGTACGGGCGGCGTGTCGACATGCTTTGGGCGCATCGCCATGATCCCGCGAGCCAGCGGCAGTTTCGCCATCGCGTCCGCGAAATTGTGCGGTGGACGCGGCTCGCTTAATTCCGCGAGCGCTTCGCCAAGGTCTGGCAGCCGCTCGGGATTGACGCCGAGCCCCCAGGCAACGCGTTCCCGGGTGCCGAACAGGTTCACGAGGACAGGCATATCGGCCGCGATACCGTCGGCCTTTATTGGTGCCTCAAACAGCAGCGCCGGGCCGTTGGTCTGAAGAACGCGCCGGTGAATTTCAGTCATCTCGTGGACGACCGATACCGGCTCACGGATTCTGAGAAGCTGGCCTTTGTCTTCGAGACAGGTCAGGAAGCTGCGCAGATTGGTGAAAGTGGGCTTATCACGGCGCAGCACAGGTATGTTCTCCGGAAACCTGGAATCTGTAAAAACTCCTCTTCGCCGTTGCTGGAGGATTGAAGCACGGCATGTCGCTGATGTTTGCGGCCAGTGCTCATGGGCTGCGAAGCCGTGGCCGGTTCACCGCGGTCCGTGTCTATACGAACTGAGCTTTCAGCTCGCCGGAGCGTGGAGCGGGACAGCTTCGACCCATCGATGAACCGGCTTGCCGGCTGGAATGAGCTCGGTCAGCGGTATAGCCATCGCGTTCGAGACCCGGCGCAGCAACACAATGGAGATATTGCCCCTGCCGCCCTCAAGCAGCGCAATATAGCGCTCCGAAATGCCGGATGCCTGCGCCAATGTTTTGCGGGAAAGGCCGCGGAGGCTGCGTGCGGTCAGAACGCGCTGACCGAGTTCCTCAAGAAAGACCGTGTCTGAGTGCTGGATCATGTGAGACCGTCATGGTGGATGGAAGGGATCCGCCACCCCCCAAAACACGCCTTGAAAATGCGCAATTCCGGAAATGACGGCAGGGATTACGGCACTGCCTAGTCCTTACGTTGTGTCTAAGATCAGCATGAATTCTCCGCAAATTCATTGTTCTCGAACAAAGAGTCCGTTTCGGCCGGATGATATGAAGACTTAAAAGGGGAAGTCTCATGCCGGTATCCGATCCGTCTATATCGAGGGTGCCGCTTGTGTTTGCCCTAGCGGGGCGAGTCCTTCCGCTTTTCCCGTTGCAGCCGATGCTCGCCGCCTCGCTCTATGGGATACAGAAGCGGCATCCACAAATTTTCGATCGTCTCGGTGCCCATGCCGCCAAACTGTATGGGCTGGATCCGACGGACCTGCCGTTCGCCTTTGTGCTTGAGCCCAGCCGGGTGAACCCAAGGGTCACCGCAACAAGGATTCTGCCGCGACGGATTGACGTGCGGATTACGGGACCTCTTGCGGCGCTCATCGGACTCGTGGACGGGGCCTGCGACGGGGACGCGCTCTTCTTCTCGCGGGATATTCAGATCGAGGGCGATATGGAAGCGGCCGTCGCGCTGCGTAATGCGATCGATGACGCCGGGATCGACATCGTCGCCGAATCCGTGGCCTGGACGGGGCCACTGTCGCCTATCGTCGAGCGGCTCGCGCGGGGCGTCATCGGTGATCCCCCCGGACAGCAACGGAGCGATCTGGCGTCCGAGGGTGGATCATGGAACTGATCTGTCCTGCCGGAACGCCAGCCGCGCTCAAGGCCGCCGTCGAAGCAGGAGCGGATGCGGTCTATTGCGGTTTCCGCGACGAGACCAATGCGCGCAATTTTCCCGGACTTAATTTCAGTTGCGATGAACTGCGAGCCGGGATCGCTCACGCCCATAAATATGGCGTCAAGGTTCTCGTGGCCATCAACACATTCGCACGCGCGGGAGCGCTCGGCGTGTGGAAACGTGCAGTCGACGATGCTGTCGAGGCGGGTGCAGATGCTTTGATTGTCGCCGATGTCGGCGTTCTCGACTATGCGGCGCAACGTCATCCGGACCAGCGGCTTCATGTTTCGGTTCAGGCCGCCGCCGCCAATCCGGATGCAATAAATTTTTATGTAAAGGCGTTCGGAGCTCGCCGGGTCGTTTTGCCTCGCGTGCTGAGCGTGGCGGAAATCGCAGCGATTGCAAGAGAGGTCAGTTGCGAGACCGAGATCTTCGTCTTCGGTGGCCTTTGCGTCATGGAGGAGGGGCGCTGTTCGCTCTCCTCCTATGCCACGGGAAAATCCCCGAACATGGACGGTGTCTGCTCGCCCGCAAGCGATGTCCACTATCTCAAGCAGGACGGACAGCTCATCTCGCGCCTCGGCGAGTTCACGATCAACAAGTTCTCAGCGAGAGAGCCGGCGGGATACCCGACGCTGTGCAAGGGGCGTTTTCAGACCGAGTACGGAGCTGGCTACCTCTTCGAGGACCCTGTGAGTCTCGATGCAACCTCCATGCTGCCGGAATTGCAGAAAGCCGGCGTCACAGCGCTGAAAATCGAGGGGCGGCAACGCGGCCGCGCCTATATCGAGCGCGTGGTCCGCAATTTCCGTCAAACGCTTGCGGAACTGGAAGGCGGTGTTCCGGCTCCGGTCGGCGGGCTTGTCGCCTTCACCGAAGGTCAGTCGACCACAGTTGGCTCCTACCGCAAGAGTTGGCGATGATGTTCTTCATGTTCGTCGTTCGCGGCATGTCCGGGATGAGGTCACGCCGATGCAGTTGACCCTTGGGCCTGTGCTCTACAATTGGCAACCCGAGCAATGGCGCGACTTTTATTTCCGCGTTGCCGAGGAAGCACCTGTTGATGTGGTTGTGGTCGGCGAAATCGTTTGTTCGAAACGTTCGCCTTTTTTTACCGAACACATGTCAGTAGTGATCGAGCGGCTCGCGGCTTGCGGCAAGCAGGTGGTTCTCGGTTCTCTCATTCTTGTGTCACTGCAACGGGAGCGCCGGCAGATGGCGGAGCTTGCTGGAAACACAGACTTTTTGGTGGAAGCGAACGACCTGTCCTGCTTTGGGTGGCTCGCGGGGCGCCCTTATGCGATCGGCCCGTTCGTGAATATCTATAATGAGGCGACGGCGGCTTATTTCGCAGGCCGCGGGGCGCGGCGGATCTGCCTGCCCCCGGAATTGCCGATGGACTCGATCCGGACCATCGCCACTGCTTTGCCCGATGTCACGACGGAGGTCTTTGCCTTTGGCCGCGTGCCGCTCGCTATTTCCGCGCGCTGTTATCATGCCCGCCTTCACAAGCTCTCGAAGGACAATTGCCGCTTCGTTTGTGAGAAAGACCCTGACGGGCTGGCTGTGACCACGCTCGACGGCGAGCCATTTCTCGCCATGAACGGAGTGCAGACCATGTCTCATACCTGCGCCAACCTGCTGGGGGAGGTGGAAGACCTCGCCGCAGCCGGCGTGGGTGCGCTTCGTCTGTCGCCGCAGCAATGCGATATGGTCGCGGTTGCCCGGGTTTTCCGCGACGTGCTCGACGGCAATCGGGAGCATGAGGACGCGACTCGCGCGCTATCACAGATTTATCCCGATGTTCCGTTCGCGAATGGCTTCGTGCATGGACAGCCGGGGGCGGCGTTTATCACGAGTACGGGAGAAGTCGGCCGGAAGGCCGGCCAGATACAGGTGCGAGGCGCAGTGCAATGAGGCAGGACAACACGGTGGTGATGCGATCTGGAAAGGAAACGGTTATGGTTGAACAAGGCCGGACCTGTGAAACGCTGGATATGATCGCGCGGCTACAAGTTGTACTGACACGTGCAGATCTTGACTGTAGTTGCCGGGAGCTTCTAAGCGGTGCACTCGAACGGTTCTCGGATTTTGAGGCGCAGCGTCTCTCGAGACGATCGCTGCTTCGTGCACGCGATCACAAGGACCGCATCGCTGCCATTTTGGCGCTTCTCTCCGAACTCAACCAACTGACTGAGAACGAGAAGGACCGCACGGTTTTCGTGGAAATGGCGCTGCTGTTCGACGAGATCGGCCAATCGGCGGTAGCGGGCGCGGCTGCCTTGCGCGACATTGATCCGCCGAAGGTGACCTGTCCGCGCGATGAATTGCCGTGCGCGGTCAGCGTGCTCCGGCGGTAGTTGCCGGCTTCAGACGGCGCGGCTGTAGACCGGGCCAGATGTCCCGATATAGGCATCGAACGCGGAGGCAACGCTGCGCACCAGATGGCGCGCGTCATCCGTCACCGAAAGAACCGGTCCTTCGAGATGAATGACGCCATCGGCAATCAGTGTGTGCAGGCGGGTGGCCGACTGTAGAACGGTATCCGACGTCGTGCCGTGCCTGGTGCAAACCTGCTGCAGGTCGACTCGGAAGTCGCACATGATGCGTTCGATAATGTCGGCACGCAGGCGGTCATCGGCAGTGAGCGCATAGCCCTTCCGGGTTGCCAGATCGCCGCGGTCGATCTGCATGCAATAGGATCGGGTGGCCGCATCATTCTGGACGTAACCCTGCTCAAGCCGCCCAATGGCGCTTGCGCCGAAGCCGATCAGAACGTCGCTGGTGTCTGTGGTATAACCCTGAAAATTCCGGTGGAGGGTTCCGGCCGCCTGTGCTGTCACTAAATCATCACCCGGAAGCGCAAAGTGATCGAGACCGATCTGGCGATAGCCCGCATTGGTCAGGGAGCAGGCGATCATGTTTGCCTGCAGGTGGCGATTGGCTCCGTCGGGCAGCTCGGCTTCGTCGATCTTGCGCTGGTGTTTCTTGAACGAGGGGACGTGGGCATAGCCGAAAACCGAAAAGCGATCGGGGCGAAGCTGAAGGCATTTCCGCACCGTATCGAAACACGACGCTACGGTCTGGTTCGGCAAGCCGTAGATCAGGTCGAAGTTGATGCCGCGCACGCCCGCCGCGCGCAGGCCTTCAGCCGCGGCGGCGGTATCTTCAAAGCTTTGAACACGATTGATGGCGTGTTGCACGGTAGGGTCGAAACTCTGCACGCCGAGGCTGGCTCGCGTGACACCGCTCGCACCAAGTTCAAGAATCATTTCGCGGGTGAGTGTGCGCGGGTCGATCTCGATGGCCACTTCCGCGCCTGGAAGAAGCGTGAATTTGTCCCGCAGAAGTTTCATCAACTCTGAAAACTGTGCGGGCGACATAATCGTCGGCGTTCCCCCGCCGAAATGTACGTGGCTGACGCGGAGCGGCCCTGCGGTATCACCTGCCACCATGTCGATCTCGCGCTGCAGCGCCCCAAGATATTCTGCGACAGGTTCTGCGCGCCTGGCAATCGTCGTGTTGCAACCGCAATACCAGCACATGGATCGGCAGAAGGGAATGTGCAGATACAGCGAAACCGTGCGCTCCTGCGGAATCGATGCAAGCCACTGACGATAGGTCTGCTGCGAGATCGTGGCCGAAAAATGCGGTGCAGTCGGATAGCTCGTATAGCGCGGCAGACGTTCTTCGCCATAGCGAATGTTGAGATCGGAGCGCATGTGCGTGGGCCGATGAATGTTCAACAGAAAATCTCGTCGTGCATGATGAAGCCGGTGCTCCTACAGGGCAAACCATCCGACCAGATCGCCCGGCTTGACGCCTTCGCAATCGGGGCTGAGCACAGCAAAGCCTTCGGCTTTGCTCAGAAGGAAGAGCTTTCCGGAGTTTGGCCTTGGCAGCAAATCCACAAGTGGCGCTCCGTGCGCGTTATATCCCTTAAGGAGGGCGGGCAGGTAGGTCGCTCTTCCGGTTCGGCATGTCCAGGTGAAATCTGCAATCACAGGACGTACAGGTTCTTCCTGCTGTTTCAGACCGGCCCATGCCTGCAACAAACCCTCTACCACAACGCGGAATGTCGTGAACACGGCCCCCGGATTGCCCGGAAGACCGACAAAGGCGGCCTGACCGATTTGGCCGAGCGTCAGCGGCTTCCCGGGCTTGATCGCAACCCGGGTGACTGCAATCGTTCCATCGCATCGGTGAACGACGTCAGCCATATGGTCTTCATCACCCACAGAAACACCGCCTGTGGTGATAACCACGTCGGCTTGCGCGGCGGCTTCAAGCATTCGGGCGCGCAATGCTTTCGGTTCGTCATGACAGGCGCCGAGGTCGATCAACTCGATCCATGGCTTGTCCAGCAGGCCCCGCAAAATGTAGCGGTTTGAATTGTAGATCTCTCCGGGCGCGATGTTCTCCCCGGGCTGGCGCAATTCGGATCCGGTCGAGAACATGGCAACGCGGAGTCTGCGGAACACTTCGACCTGCGCTACCCCCGCCGATGCCGCGACGCCCATCGCCCGCGCGTCCATCAGACTGCCGCGCGCGATGAGTGTGTCGCCGGTCTGGACGTCCTCGCCGCGAAGCCTGATGTTCTCGCCACGTCGTGGAAGGCGGTTGATTGCGACAATGTCGCCTTCGCGTCGCACTTCTTCCTGGGCGATGACGGCATTTGCGCCCGGTGGGATCGGCGCTCCGGTCAGAATCCGCACCGCCGTGCGAGTTTTCAGTGGGATATCTTCCTTCGTGCGGCTTGCTGCGATGTGTCCGATCACTCTCAATTTTACCGGAAAGGCACCGCCCATATCTTCGGCGTCGACGGCATAGCCATCCATCGCACTGTAATCGAAGCGAGGCTGTGGCGAGGATGCGGTGAGGGTCTGCGCGAGAACACGTCCCGATGCGTGCGCAAGATCGACGACTTCCGTCGTGACCGGCAATCTCAGCGTCAGCCCTTTCTCGATCGCGAGATCGACCGGAAGCAGCGTTTCGTGGTCATGATCCGGGCCCGCCGGCTGCAAGAGATCTTGCAGATGGCCGCCGCGCCGCCGTTGCGTCACGGGCGGCGATATCTCCGGCAACTTGCGAGGATGACCCATATTGCGCTCCATTTCCCCTGCAAGGGAACGATGCCCAACTCTGCGAGGGATCATCGCAGCGCAACCTCTAGCAAGTCCTCAGGGCTGCACTTTGCGCTAACTCAATGCCATGCGGTCATTTTTGTGCGGGTATGCATGCCTTTCGCGGCAGCTATTCGCAGCCGTTTGCCTCATTTATGGGGCTCATCAGGAGCGGCAAAAACCCGGCGAGCCAGATGCCGTACGCAGCCGACCATAATACGGCGCTCAGCCCGTAATGGAGGCCGGTGAGCGACGGACCGATACCCAGTTCGGGCAAGATACGCACGATACTGGCGCATATCATTAGCGCCACAGCCGCATGGGCCTGCCAGGGCAGGACCAGCGGGCGGCCGGTATGGCGCAAGCCGGCGATGATGAAAACAGCCAGCACCGCGAGACCGAGGCTGCCGACCGACAGCATGTGCAATCCCGTCGCCACCGCGACCGGTGCTCCAAGGCCGGAGAGGCCGATCAGCAGAAAACCTCCTCCGGCAAAGGCGTTGGCGGCCGCGAGCGCGACCACCTGCGTTCGCAGAACGGCCGTGCCGATGAACCATTCAGCCAGCCGGTCGAAGAAGGTCGCGGCAGCAGCGAGGGCGAGGTAGGCGGGTGCGGTGGAGTACGGAAACGCCAGCGCTGCGACGGCATAGATCGACACCATGCCGGCGGCGAGGTTCTGGCGGCCCGGATGCGGGCGATAGGGCGTCGTCTCGCCGCTCGGATCGAGCGCGAGATTGATCACGACGACGTTAATGCGGGCGACAGCCAGCGCGAAGAACACCAGAAATACGATCAGCGCGGTCTGGAGAAGCTGCCCCGCCAGATCGATCATTCCGGTCAGCCATGCCATGCGTATGCTCAGCTCGGCGAGCGCGAACAATCCGACCCAGACGGCGAAGGATGCATGCCGGGTGCTGCGCCGATCCAGCAAGGGTTTCATCACGTACCAGAACAGCAGCAACAGGAAGGCGACGTCCGTGACGCAGGCGGGAAAAACAAATGCCTCGATGCCGAGAAGTCCGACGATTCGCCCCGGCAGCCAGAGCATCAGCAGCCACAAGAGCGCCCAGTCCCGGCGAGGTTTCGTGTCCGTCCATTCGGGAACGGCTGAGGTCAGGAAACCGGCGAGTGCCGCGCCGTAGGTGCCGAAGATCATCTCGTGCGCATGCCATTGATGGGGCGGAATGGCATGGGTGTAGGGGAGCGAAAATCCGAACAGCGTCACCCAGATCAGCGGCGACAGCATCGCGTGGAGTGCCGCGACCGGAAAGAACAGCAGCAGTCCTTCGACCAGCAGCGGATGGCGGCGAATGCATGTCTGCGTCTCTTCGAATAGTGCAGTTGTCACGGTAGCTCTTTTCTTTCGCCATTGAACAATTCTGAAAATGCCGGATCACGCGACCACGTTTCCACCAGATCGAAAACGGCACGGTCGCTGCGTTCGCCGGGCCGGCCGTCGATGCGGCGTTCGGTGACGAATCCCGTGCCGCCTTCCGACAGCACGACCAGACGGTTGGCGACGCGAACCGCCTCCGAGAGGTCGTGGGTGACGAACAGCGCGGAAAAATGCTCCCGCGCGGCGACCGCAATCACGAGATCCTGAAGTACGCGCTTGAGGCCGACATCGACCGCTGTGAACGGCTCATCGAAGAAGATCACATCGGGATCGACCGCCAGAGCCCGCGCCACGGCGGCGCGCTGACGCATACCGCCGGACAGTTCGACGGGATACTTGTCGAGGTCGCTGGGATGAAGTCCGACTTCGCGCGCGCGCCGTTCCGTGATCTCGCGGTGGGAGGTTTTTCTGCCCTCCGTTGTGCGCAGTCCGTAGGAAATATTGTCGCGGGCTGTCATCCACGGCAGCAGCCGCGCGTCCTGAAAGACGACCGCATGACGTCGATAGGATCTGCGGATTCGTCCCCGCAGCGGATCGACAAGACCCGCCGCGATTTGCAGCAGCGTGGTCTTTCCGGAACCGGAAGGACCGAGCAGGGCGACGACCTCGCCAGGCGCCAGCGAGAAATCAAGTTTCTCGAATACTGCCCGGCCGAGGAAGGCATGGCCGATTCCTTCCAGCACCAGCTTCATCGCTTGATCCCCCATGGCAGACCGGCTTCGCGCCAGTTCTCCAGACGGTCGCGGATCGGGTTCAGCAGCATGTATTCAGTGAACAGAGCAAAGGCGACGGTCACCGCGATCAGCGCCATTACGCGTGGGATATCGAACAGCGCGCGGGCGGTGGCGAGTTCGCCGCCGATGCCGCCCGAATTCGACAGCAGTTCCGCCATCACGGTGACCTTCCATGCGGTGCCAGCCGTCGTGGTCCATGCCGGAAAGAGATATGAGACAAGATGAGGCGTGGTGATGGTGCGAAAGCGCATCCAGGCACCGGCCCCGAAGGAGCGGGCCATCATGTCCAGCGCTCGGTCGCGGGTGGCGACGCCTTGCTGGCCGCCGGCGAATGAAATCGGCAGCGCCGCGACGATCACCGTCAGAACGGCCGACCCGCCGTTCGATCCGAACCAGATCAGCGCAAGCACGATCCAGGCGATCGGAGGCACGCCGAGGATCACGGTGACGATTGGTCTTGTCAGCCGCATCGCCGCAAACGAAAAACCGGCAAGGATCCCAGCGGCGCTGCCGAATGTGACCGCGAGCGCAAAGCCTGCCAGCGAGCGGCTCGCGGTTTCGCTTGCTGCTTTCGCAAAACCGGACTCCCGACTGATACTACCAACTGCGTAAAGCGTTTCCAGCGGCGAGGGCAGGACGAACGAGCCATAGATTTCATGTCCTGCCTGCCATACGGCGGCCAGACAGAACAGGCCAGCGGCACCGGCCCATCCCGACCATAGATAGCGGGCGGCCCACGCAGCGAAGGCGAGGCTATGCGTGGCTATTTTCACTGTATTTGCCTCATAAGGCGTAGAACTTGTCGTCGGGATTCTTTCCGCCGATGATGCGCGGGTCTTCCTTGGCAAGCACGTCGAACAGCGTCGTGAGATCGGTGCGGGCTGTCGTGGCGCGCTCTACGACAAGATTGCTGAACTCGATGGAACGTTCGATGACTGTCGCGGGAAGTCCGAATTCCGGGGCCGCGATGCTTGCGGCTGCGGAGGGGTTGTCGATCACGGCGCGCACAGCGGTCTCGAGTGCCTGTTGAAGTGCGACGATGCCATCGGCTCCGATCTGCGCGGTGAGTTTATCGGTCACCGCAAGTCCTGCTTGCGGCATCGTCGCGCTGCCTGTCATCGCTGCCCAAAGTTTTTGGCAATCTATGGCGCGCTCGAGGTTTTTCCATGCCGTCCACTTCGCGCGCAGGATAGAGCCGCTGCATGCCGGCTCGGAAAGCAGCGCTGCGTCCACGCGACCGGCCACCAGCAACTGCACGGCTTCCGGTGGAGTGCCTGAATATTCGATGGTGAAGTCCGACAGTTGTAGATTTTCTGCGGCCAGCAGGCGGCGGAAAATGAAATCAGGCATATCGTTGCGGAACGGCACAGCTACGCGCTTGCCCTTCAGGCTGGCAAGATCCGTCACCGTTCCGGATGGCGCCACGACATAGAGCAAGCCGCGTGTCATGACATTAGCAAGCCGCACTCCTAGACCCCGATTGTAAAGATTTGCGGCGACATAGGTCGGAACCAACGCCGCTGTCATGTTGCCGGAGCTAAGGCCGGCCCGCATTTCATCGGGCGTCTTCCAGGTCTTGAACGACGCGCCGGGCGCGACGTCCTTGAGAAGCCCATCCGCGATGGCCTGCGCGAGAATGATCGACGGAGCAGCGGGTGGCCCCCACAGTGTCAGCGGCTCGGTGGCTCGCCCAATGCGGGGAGATGTCAGGATCGCCGTCGAGAGGGCGGTGACGAATGTGCGGCGATTCAACATGGCAGGCCTCCTGGATTTTGCAGGCGATGCCTGCATCGAAAACGGCAGTGACGGTCCCGGCGCTGCATGTCAGCGTCGCGACCGGCATCAGCACGATCTGTTCAGAACCCGATGCAGCCTTTGGCTTTTGATGGATCGCGATTCATCTTTCGGGATGCGCTAGAATGCGGCTTTGATGCCTCCGTAGTAGCCCCGGCCGTCTGCAGGCAGGAACGTGGCTTGGTCAGGCCGCGACGCTCGGTCGACGACCAGCGTCGATCCGGCGTAGGTCTCGTTGAAGAGGTTGGTGACTTCCGCGAACAGTGTGAAGTGGCGGTCGATCTTGTATTCCGTCCGCAGGTCGACGACCACGTAAGGATCGGCGAACAGCGTGTTGGCGTTATCGACCGGCGTCTTGTCAGGGCTCCAGCGCACCGCGCTCTGCAGCTTCCACGCATCGGTGGCCTGATATTGCAGGATCGTATTGATGAGGTGCCGCGGTGCACCCGCAAGGCGGTTGTTGTTGAACGACACATCGTCGCGGAAGCGGAAATCCTGGTAAGTATAGGCGACGCGGGCGCTCAACTGCTGAGTCAGATTGGCTCCGACACCGAGTTCGATGCCGAAATGCGAGGTCCGGTCCGCGTTGACTGCGCCAAGTGGAGCACCTGTCGCGTCGCGCAGACTGAGCAGTTCGTTCTGGATCCATGAATAATAGGTCACCGCATCCCACGAGACGTTGGAGAAACGGCCGCGCCAGCCGCCTTCAACCGTTGTCGCAGTCTGGGCGTTCAGGTCCGGAGTGCTAAAAGCCTGTATCTGTAACGGCGCCGTCGGATTGCGACTGGGGCTTGAGTTGGGCGTGCCGTTGATTGTCGCGATCAGGTCGTCATGGGTCGGCGGTTCGAAGCTGTGGCTCACCGCTGCAAATACTGTGTGGTTGTTGTCGGGCCGGTAGCTCAAGGCCAGGCTCGGGTTCCAACCCGAGTAAGTTCGGCTGTAGGATGTATTGGTTGCCGGATTGGCCCCGGATATCAACGTCGCACCGTTGTACTGGATCCACGGCCGCGTCGCGAGATTGTAGAGGTCTTTGTTGTCGCGCGTTGCATGGGAATAGGAGATCGACGGCGAGGCGTAGATCGCTTGCCACACAGGCACGTTCAGGCCCGAATAGAGCGAGAACGTCGAGGCGTCGAGGTCATTGGCGCCGAACATTGCACCGGTCTGGCCACCCTGATTGAGATAATAACCGCGGCTGGCGGATCCCACGGTGTATTGGGCCGTACTTTCAAACAGCGGCAGCAGCGCCGCCTCGTTCGGTTTGTAGGCGTAACGCACGAGGCCGGTGAAGTCGCCGCCCTTGGTGGTACGCACGCCCGAAGAGATCGGGAACCGGAACATGTCGTCGGTATAGGTATAGCCGAGTGCGACGTCGAAGATGTGTGCGCCGAACGTTGCGGTGGTGCGGGATCCCAGCAGCAACTGGTCTGCTTCCCGCCGTGGCTTGTCACGGACGACGTTTGGGCCGGGATTGATGCCGCCCACGCCGGGTCCTGTGCCGACCTGCCGCGGATTGGTTTCCATCTGCAGCTTGGATAGCGGGCCCGCGACGTCGAAACCGAGATCGGTGTATCCGGCAAAGAAGCGTGTGGTCACGTTCTCCGACAATTCGATACCGACATTGCCGTTGACGCTGACCCGCTGCGACTCGTTGTAGTCGCGAAAACCGTCACGCCGGCTGATGTCGGCCTGAATCAAGGCGTCGACATTGTCTTTCTTGCCGCCGGCCTGTGCTCCAAAGCCGAACTGCCCGAAGCTGCCTCCGCTGATAGTGGCCTTGGTGCCGGGTGATTTGGATCCTGTCGGCGAGGCAAAATTGATGGCGCCCCCGAGCACAGTCGCGCCAAGCCGGTTGGCCATGTAGCCGCGATAGATCTCGATCGATTCAGCCTGCTGCGGATTGGCGAAGCCGACGATGTAGGAGCCGTCAGCGCGATTGATGGGAAGGCCATTCTGAAGAACCAGGATGCCGCGTTCCACCGGGTTCTGCTGAAGGCCTGAGCCGCGAATCTGCACGCGCGGCTGATCGCTGCCGCCGAAGAAATCCTGGACGACAACGCCCGGAACGCTGCTGAGGGCTCTGGACAAGGTGAGATTGGCCGTGTCGGGCATGTCGCTGGCGGTGATCAGCGCCACGCCACCCGGAAGAGCATTCAATCGTTCGCGTAAGGAAGATGATGACGCAGATGCGCTCTGGGAGCTTTCGACATTGATAGGCTCAAGTGTCATCGTCGCGCCGGGCGCCGCCGATTGGGCAAAGCAAACCTGACTGGCGGTGGTGCACATCAACATCGCGATCGTCAGAGGCGTGATGACCTTCGATCGTGCGGTTGGCAAATGCGTCTCAGTCGCAATCGTATGCCGTAAAAATTTCTGCTTCATTCCGGTTGCCCCGTTCACCCCGCACCGCGTGCAAAGATAAGTTTTTAGATTTGCTCTAAAAGATGCATCGTAAATACATCTTTTAGAATGAAGTTCACGCGACACTGCATTTGTCAATATCGCGCGGTGACGCTATCGCCCGACATGAATTGCCGGGAAGTGATCTGGATGGCGGGTGGGCTGTCTGGATCAGATGTTAGTTACGGGATTTTCATGCGCCGTTGTTTGCGTTGAAACAAATAACGGGGGCTCGATGCTTACATTTGATCGATTTTAAATCAGCGGACGCTTGGCGGGATTTTGACGCGGACAGTTCGCGACCGCTTTGACAATGCTCTGCCAGAGCGAAGAATTTTCCAGGTTATTGTACGAACCGACGATGGCTTGTTGATTTACGAGGTTGGATCATCGATCAGACGCTGTGGACGCGCGAAGAGAGCGAGTTGATCCTTATCGTCGATGACGATCTCGCGCCCTCGAATCCGGACACCGTGCTCAGTCAGATATGCGAGATTTCGCGACAGGTTTTCCCGGGTGGTGCCGATATGTGAGGCCAGTGTACCCCGGTCGAACGGAATGACGACGTTTCCGTGATGAATGTCCTTCCGGGCTTCGGCCAAGATCCAGTTGGCAAGCCGTTCGACGCTGGATCTGGCCATGTATCCTTTGAGCTTCTTGACCGCGCCCCGGTAAGCGAACGCAAGTTCTTTTGCGACCATGCGGGCAAACGCCACATCCTGATCGAAAATCTCGCGCACCCGCATGGCCGGAATAAGCAGAACGCGTGATTCCACCAGAGTTCTCGCCGAATTCAAATAGGGCTGGTCGCTGACGATGGCTGCCAGAATGAATGTGGAAACCGGACTGACCAGCGAGATGCCCCATTCCCCGCCGTCCTGCTCCGTATAGATCTCTGCGAGGCCGTCGATCAGCACATGCAGAAAGTCGGCTTGAGCCCCCTCGTGAATCAGGACGACACCAGCAGGAAACTGCTGGAGCAGTGCGGCATCCAGCAAACGCTCCAGACTTTCTGGGCTCATTTCGGAGAACAGTGGCAATTCCTGCAACTGTTGGAGCTCATGGGGACGCAATGGCATCGCTCCGTTTCAGGACAGCCAGAACATTGTGATATTTATCAATTGTGAATGCAACAAACATCATTTTGCAGTGCGCATAAAATCAAGTCGCGATGCCAATTTTTATATAAGTCACAGCTGACTATCCCCCGCTTGATCCAGCGCAAATCAATTCCGGTCTTAAGAAGCGATCTCCAATCCATACGGGTTTTGGAGATGCACGATGAACGGGTCAAGTCCAGTCAGCACCGCTTCAGGTCGGGCGCTTTGGCTTTCGACTATTGCTTTTACAATCTGCTTTGCAGTTTGGACAATTTTCTCGATCATCGGCATCCGCATCAAGCAGGAGCTGGGTCTTAACGAAACCCAGTTCGGGCTTCTGGTCGGCACGCCCATTCTGAGCGGATCGCTCATCCGGCTGGTTCTCGGTGTGTGGACCGATCAGTACGGCGGTAGACGCATTTACACGGTCGTCATGCTGGCGGCGGCAGTCGCCACTTACATGCTGACGTGGGCACATACCTACCCGCAGTTTCTGATCGCCGCACTTTTCGTGGGCATCGCCGGTGGCTCGTTTGCGGTCGGTGTTGCCTACGTGTCGCGTTTCTATCCGGCTGGCAAGCAGGGGACGGCGCTTGGTATCTTCGGCGCGGGCAACGTCGGAGCTGCGGTCACCAAGTTCGTGGCGCCGTTCGTGCTGGTTGCTTACGGCTGGCAGACAGTCGCGCAAGTCTGGGCGCTAGCGATCGGCGCGATGGGTATCATCTTCTGGCTGTTCTCGCAGGAGGACCCGGTTGTCCTCGAGCGTCGCAGAAATCATGAGAAGCCGAAGAGTGCCTGGCTGGAGCTTGAGTCGCTCAAGAATATCCAGGTCTGGCGTTTCTCGCTTTATTACTTCTTTGTGTTCGGTGCGTTCGTCGCCCTTTCGCTGTGGCTGCCGCAGTATCTGATCAACGTCTACGGCGTGAATATCAAAACGGCGGGCATGGTCGCGGCGATGTTCTCGTTTCCCGCCAGCGTATTCCGTGCCTATGGCGGACATCTTTCAGATCGTTACGGCGCGCGCCGGGTGATGTACTGGACATTCCTTGTGGGAGTGGTTTGTACGTTCATTTTGTCTTATCCGCCGGCCGACTACGTCGTGCGGACGACAACAGGCCCGGTGAGCTTCCATATGGAAATGGGCCTGGTGCCCTTCACTGTTCTTGTTTTCGTGCTGGGCTTCTTCATGGCGCTGGGCAAGGCGGCCGTCTTCAAGCACATCCCTGTCTATTATCCAAAGCACGTCGGCGCCGTCGGCGGACTCGTCGGTATGATCGGCGGACTCGGTGGCTTCGTGCTTCCGATTGTGTTCGGCGCGTTGAACGATCTTACTGGGCTGTGGACGAGCTGTTTCATGCTGCTGTTCGTTCTGGTGGCCGCTTCACTTGCCTGGATGCATCTTGCGATCCGGCAGATGGAACGTGGTGCTTCCAGCGAAGCGCTGAAAAAGCTGCCCGAATTTCCGGAAATGGAAGAAATCCACAAGCCGGAACATGTCGGTGCGCTGTCGGGCGCGGTGCTGACCGACTGGCGTCCCGAGGACAAGACGTTCTGGGATACGACTGGGCGCGCGATCGCGCGGCGCAACCTGTGGATCTCGATCCCTTCGCTGCTGCTGTCGTTCGCGATCTGGCAGGTATGGTCGGTGGTCGTGGCAAAATTGCCAGCGGTTGGCTTCAAGTTCACCACGGCGGAGTTGTTCTGGCTGGCCGCTTTGCCGGGTATTTCCGGCGCGGTGCTGCGCATCTTCTACTCGTTCATGGTGCCGATCTTCGGGGGACGGTTGTGGACCACGCTGGCGACCTGGTCGTTAATGATCCCGGCCATCGGCATCGGCTATGCCGTGCAGAATCCGTCGACGCCTTACGCGCTGTTCCTCGTGCTTGCGCTGCTGTGCGGACTGGGCGGAGGAAACTTTGCGTCGTCGATGGCGAACATTTCGTTCTTCTTCCCACGTTCCGAAAAGGGCAATGCGCTCGCGCTCAACGCCGGACTGGGCAATCTCGGGGTCAGTACCGTACAGTTCGTGGTGCCGATTGTGATTACGGCTGGTGTATTTGGCTGGTTCGGCGGCGATCCGGCTATGGTGACGAGCGGAACGCAGCAGGCGCCGCTGTGGCTGCAGAATGCCGGCTTCATCTGGGTGCCGTTCATTGCCGCGAGCGCTTTCGCTGCATGGTTCGGGATGAACGACATCGCCTCGGCGAAGGCGTCCTTCGCTGACCAGGCTGTTATTTTCCAGCGCAAGCACAACTGGATTATGTGCTGGCTCTATACCGGTACTTTCGGTTCGTTCATCGGCTACTCTGCAGGCTTCCCGCTGCTGGCGAAAACACAATTCCCGGCCGTTGATGCATTGCCGTTCGTCTTCCTCGGACCGCTGGTTGGTGCGCTGTCGCGCTCCGCGACCGGCTGGGTCGCTGACCGGTGGGGCGGTGGGCGCGTCACCTTGTGGGTGTTCTTCGCGATGATGCTTGGTGTTGGCGGAATTCTCTACTTCATCGGCATCAAGGATCAGCCGGGAGCGTTCTGGGGTTTCTTCGCCATGTTCTTGTTCCTGTTCTTTGCGACGGGCGTTGGCAACGCGTCGACCTTCCAGATGATCCCGAACATCATGCGCAAGGAGATCGACCGCTTGATGCCTGGCGCCGATGTCACGACGCGCATGCGCCAGGCGGAAAAGGAATCGGCCGCGATTACCGGCTTTACCTCAGCTATCGCCGCATTCGGTGCATTCTTCATTCCGAAATCTTACGGAACGTCGATCGATCTCACCGGCGGCGTTCAGGCGGCGCTATGGGGTTTCTTTATCTTCTACGTGACGTGCGTCCTGATTACCTGGGTCGTCTACACCCGCAAGGGCGGCCTGCTTTATGACATCGAACGGCGTGGCGTAGCGACGTCCGTCACACAGCCAGCTCAGTAAGGAGAGAAACGATGAGCCATTTTCTTGACCGGCTTACGTTCTTTACACGCGCAAAAGCCGAGTTCGCTGACGGCCACGGCATCACGACGACTGAAGACAGATCGTGGGAAGACGGTTACCGGAAGCGTTGGCAACACGACAAGATCGTTCGCTCCACCCACGGGGTCAACTGCACCGGCTCCTGTTCATGGAAGGTCTACGTCAAGGGCGGTATTGTCACTTGGGAAACCCAGCAGACCGACTATCCGCGGACGCGGCCAGATCTACCGAACCACGAGCCACGCGGATGCGCACGTGGCGCCAGCTACAGCTGGTATCTCTATTCTGGAAACCGCGTGAAGTATCCGCTGGTGCGGTCCCGCCTGCTGAAATTGTGGCGCGACGCGCGGGTGATGATGACGCCGGTCGCGGCGTGGAAATCGATTGTTGAAAATCCAAACAAGCGCGCGTCCTACACCAAGAAGCGTGGTCTCGGCGGTTTCGTGCGCGCAAGCTGGGACGAGGTGAACGAGATCGTCGCCGCGGCGAATGCCTATACCGTGAAGAGTTACGGGCCGGATCGCATTTTCGGTTTCTCGCCGATTCCGGCGATGTCGATGGTAAGCTATGCCGCCGGTGCGCGCTATCTCTCGCTGCTCGGTGGCGTGTGCATGTCGTTCTACGACTGGTATTGTGACCTGCCGCCTGCTTCGCCGCAGACCTGGGGTGAGCAGACCGACGTGCCGGAAAGCGCCGACTGGTACAATTCGGGCTTTCTCATTCTGTGGGGCTCCAACGTTCCGCAGACGCGTACACCGGATGCTCATTTCTATACCGAGGTTCGCTATAAAGGCGCCAAGAGCGTTGTGATCTGTCCGGATTATTCCGAAGCGTCGAAATTCGCCGATCTTTGGGTTTCACCGAAGCAGGGCACCGACGCTGCCCTCGCCATGGCAATGGGTCACGTCATCCTGCGCGAATTCCACATCGACCGGCAGGCGAAGTACTTCAACGATTACGCGCGAAAGTACACCGACATGCCGATGCTGGTGCGTCTGGTGAAGCAGGGTGAATACTACGTGCCGGAGCGCTTCGTCCGTGCATCTGACTTCGACAAGAAACTGGGTGAGAGCAATAACCCGGAATGGAAGACCGTCGCCTACGACGAAAATTCCGGTGAGATTGTTGCGCCGAATGGAACGATCGGATTCCGCTGGGGCGAGAAAGGCAACTGGAATCTCGAGGAGAGAACGGCTGACGGCCGAGAGACGAAACTCCGGCTGTCGCTGATGGACATTCAGGACGACGTTGCTTCAGTCGGCTTTCCGTATTTCGGTAACCGCGAGCACGATCACTTCCTTGGTACCGATCATCCCGATGTTCTGACGCGCAACGTGCCGGTGAAGACACTTCAGCTCCCGGACGGCGAAACGGTCGTCGCATCGGTGTTCGATCTGTTCGTTGCCAACTACGGCGTCGATCGGGGCCTGGGCGGCACCCATATCGCTGCGAACTACGACGATGTGGAGCCTTACACGCCGGCCTGGGCGGAAAAGATCAGCGGCGTGCCGCGTGATCAGATCATCACGGTGGCGCGAGAGTTCGCGTTGAATGCCGAGAAGACGGGCGGTCGCTCGATGGTGATCGTCGGCGCCGGTCTGAACCACTGGTACCACATGGATATGAACTACCGCGGCATCATCAACATGCTGGTGATGTGCGGATGCGTGGGCCAATCCGGTGGTGGCTGGTCGCACTATGTTGGACAGGAAAAGCTGCGTCCGCAAAGCGGGTGGCTGCCGCTGGCCTTCGGCCTCGACTGGAGCCGTCCACCGCGCCAAATGAATTCAACTTCCGCGTTCTACGCTCACACCGATCAGTGGCGCTATGAGACACTCGACGCAAAGGAAGTTCTGTCGCCGACGGCGCCGGCAGGTCCGTGGGATGGCGCATTGATCGATTATAATGTGCGCGCAGAACGCATGGGCTGGCTGCCGTCCGCACCGCAGCTTCAGGCCAATCCGATCGAGGTGTCGAAGCAGGCCGCCGCATCCGGACTGGAGGCGAAGGACTATATCGCGAAGGCGCTGAAATCAGGCGAACTGAAACTTGCCTGCGAGGATCCGGACAATCCGAAGAACTGGCCGCGCAACATGTTTGTCTGGCGTTCCAATCTTCTCGGAGCATCCGGCAAGGGTCACGAATATTTCCTGAAGCACCTGCTTGGCACCAGCCACGGCGTGATGGGCAAGGATCTCGGGGAGGACGGCAAGAAAAAGCCGACCGAAGTCGTTTGGCACGAGGACGCGCCGGAAGGAAAACTCGATCTTCTGGTCACGCTCGATTTTCGCATGTCCACGACCTGCATGTACTCGGACATCGTGTTGCCGACCGCGACGTGGTATGAGAAAAACGATCTCAACACGTCTGACATGCATCCCTTCATTCATCCCCTGACGGCGGCGATCGATCCGGTGTGGGAATCGCGTAGCGACTGGGACATTTACAAGGGCATCGCCAAATCATTCTCCAAGGTTGCATCTGAGGTGCTCGGCATTGAAAAGGACATCGTCCTTACGCCGATCATGCATGACACGGCGGGAGAAATCGCACAGCCTTTCGATGTAAAGGACTGGAAGAAGGGCGAGATCGATCCGATTCCCGGCAAGACTATGCCGGCGGTAACCGTGGTCGATCGCGATTATCCCAACATCTACAAGCAGTTCACGTCGCTGGGGCCGCTGATGGGCAAGCTCGGCAACGGCGGCAAGGGCATGACCTGGAATACGGAGCATGAGGTCGATCTGCTCAAGCACCTGAATGGCATGGTGACCGAGGAAGGGCCGAGCAAGGGTCTCGCGCGGATCGATACGGACATCGATGCATGTGAAGTCCTGCTGAGCCTCGCGCCGGAAACCAACGGCGAGGTTGCGGTTAAGGCCTGGAATTCGCTCAGCGGCTTCACCGGCCGCGATCATGCCCATCTCGCGATCCCGAAGGAGGATGAAAAGATCCGCTTCCGCGATGTCGTGGCGCAGCCGCGCAAGATCATTTCGTCGCCGATATGGTCCGGACTGGAGTCGGAAAAGGTCTGCTACAATGCCTGCTACACCAATGTCCACGAATTGATCCCTTGGCGGACGCTTACGGGCCGCCAGCAGCTTTATCAGGATCATCTGTGGATGCGGGCATTCGGCGAAGGCTTCTGTGTCTATCGTCCGCCAATTGACACCAAGTCGGTCAACCCCGTGATCGACCGCAAGCCGAATGGCAACAAGACGATGGTGCTGAACTTCCTCACGCCGCACCAGAAGTGGGGCATTCATTCCACCTATACCGACAACCTGTTGATGCTCACGTTGTCGCGCGGCGGACCGATTGTCTGGATCAGCGAAACCGACGCGAAAGGCGCCGGCATCGTCGATAACGACTGGATCGAGGTCTTCAATACCAATGGTGCGCTCGTGGCGCGCGCGGTGGTCTCCCAGCGCGTCAAGCAGGGCATGTGCATGATGTACCATGCCCAGGAGAAGATCGTGAACGTGCCGGGCTCAGAGCAGACTGGCCAGCGCGGCGGCATCCACAACTCCGTGACCCGTGTCGTGCTCAAGCCGACACACATGATCGGCGGATACGCCCAGCAATCCTACGGCTTCAACTACTACGGCACGGTGGGCTCGAACCGCGACGAATTTGTCGTCGTTCGCA
Organism: Bradyrhizobium sp. G127; assembly: GCF_021502575.1. Taxonomy (NCBI): domain Bacteria; kingdom Pseudomonadati; phylum Pseudomonadota; class Alphaproteobacteria; order Hyphomicrobiales; family Nitrobacteraceae; genus Bradyrhizobium; species Bradyrhizobium sp. G127. Next base: position 1,228,216 of record NZ_JAKFGN010000002.1, on the reverse strand, counting down.
AGATGGCAAAGATCGACTGGCTCGACACGCCGCTCGCCGCAACCACACCCGGCCTGGAGGCTGCAGAATGAAAATCCGTGCCCAAATCGCAATGGTGCTGAATCTCGACAAGTGCATCGGGTGTCACACCTGCAGCGTAACCTGCAAGAACGTCTGGACCAGCCGCGAAGGTATGGAATACGCATGGTTCAACAACGTCGAAACCAAACCCGGCATCGGCTATCCCAAGGATTGGGAAAATCAGGCGCGCTGGAAAGGCGGCTGGACGCGCAAGCGCAACGGCTCGATTGCGCCAAAAATCGGCGGCAAGTGGCGCGTTCTGGCGAATATCTTCGCCAACCCGGATCTGCCGCAGATCGATGACTACTACGAGCCATTTACCTTCGATTACGAGCATTTGCAGAAGGCTCCCGAGATGGCGGCGATGCCGACCGCTCGTCCACGCTCGCTCATTTCCGGCGAACGCATGGAGAAGATCGAATGGGGTCCGAACTGGGAGGAAATCCTGGGGGGCGAGTTTGCGAAGCGGTCGCAGGACTACAATTTCGAGGGCGTGCAGAAGGAAATCTACGGCCAGTTCGAAAACACGTTCATGATGTACCTGCCGCGGCTGTGCGAGCACTGCCTGAATCCGGCCTGCGTTGCTGCGTGTCCCTCGGGTGCGATCTACAAGCGCGAAGAGGATGGCATCGTCCTGATTGACCAGGACAAGTGCCGCGGCTGGCGCATGTGCGTGTCGGGATGTCCGTACAAGAAGATCTATTATAACTGGTCTTCCGGAAAGTCGGAGAAGTGCATCTTCTGCTATCCGCGGATCGAGGCCGGCCAGCCGACAGTATGTTCGGAAACTTGCGTCGGCCGTATCCGTTATCTCGGCGTGGTGCTCTACGACGCCGATCGGATTGCCGAAGCAGCCAGCATGCCCGACGAGCGCGACCTATATCAGGCGCAGCTCGACGTCTTCCTGAATCCCAACGATCCGGCGGTGATTGCCGAGGCGGAACGGCAGGGCATTCCCCACGCATGGCTGGAAGCCGCCAAGATATCGCCGATCTGGAAAATGGCGATGGAATGGAAGGTGGCGTTCCCGCTGCATCCTGAATACCGCACATTGCCGATGGTGTGGTACGTGCCGCCGCTGTCGCCCATCACCTCCGCGGCGTCCGCCGGCAAGATCGGCTCTGACGGGGAAATGCCCGACGTCAAGTCTCTGCGTATTCCAATGAAGTATCTCGCGAACCTGCTCACCGCAGGGGACGAGAAGCCGGTGACGCTGGCGCTGGAGCGCATGCTTGCCATGCGTGCCTTCATGCGCGCCAAGACCATCGACGGAGTCGTCGACGAAGCGATCGCGCGGAGGGTTGGACTGAAAGCCGAACAGATCGACGAGATGTACAAGATCATGGCGATCGCAAATTACGAAGACCGGTTTGTCATTCCGACTGCCCATCGCGAAGTCGGTGCCGACGCCTACGACATGCGGGGCTCCTGCGGCTTCACGTTCGGCAACGGATGCTCGGGTGGCGAAACCGAAGTCAATCTGTTCGGTTCGCCGCGCAAGGACAAAACGCCGATGGAGATCATGTGATGAAGACGTTCAAAATCCTTTCGGCGCTTCTCACCTATCCCTCCCGGGATCTGATTATGGCGGCTCCGGAATTCAGAGTCGTGCTGGATTCGGAGAACCTCGTGCCAGCCGCCCAGCGGCGCGCGCTTGATATCCTGATCGAGCAAATCGCGACCGGGGAGCTTTACGATCTTCAGGAGGACTACGGCCTGCTGTTCGACCGCAGCCGTACGCTTGCCCTGCATCTGTTCGAACACGTTCACGGTGAAAGTCGCGACCGGGGCCAGGCCATGGTCGATCTGAAGAAGCTCTATGAGGATGCAGGCTTTTCCATCGCAGCCAACGAACTGCCGGACTTTGTCCCGTTGTTTCTCGAATTCCTGTCGACACAGCCAGTGGCAGCGGCGCGTGATCTGCTCGCTCAGCCGGCACATATTCTGGCCGCAATGGCCGAGCGGCTCGGCCGGCGCAAGTCCAGCTACAGGGCCATCTTCGACACGCTTGTGGCAATCGTTGCTGAAGCGCCGCAACGAGCGATTGTCGATGAGCTCCTGAAAGGTCCCGATCCGGACCCAATGGACTTCGCTGCGCTCGATGCCGCGTGGGAAGAAGAGGAGGTCAGGTTCGGCCCGGGCACGCAAGGTCAAAGTGCGTGCGGGCATGAAAGCCTCGCCGCCCGCCTTCGCCATGCCACGCGCGCGGTCAAACCCGCGCCGTCAGCCCTCTAAGGGAGGCAATAATGATGCAGACGCTCAACTCTATCGTTTTCGGCTGGTATCCCTACCTTTGCGTCACGGTATTTCTGCTCGGGAGTCTCTTTCGGTTCGACCGCGAGCAGTATACGTGGCGCACCGGATCGAGCCAGTTGCTGCGACGTCGCCAGTTGATGTGGGGTTCGAACCTCTTTCACGTCGGCATCCTGGTGATCTTCGGCGGTCATTTCGTCGGCCTGCTGACGCCGATCTGGGTGTTCGACATCATGGGCATCTCCCACGGCTTCAAGCAGGTGCTGGCGATGGTCGCTGGCGGCGTGGCCGGCCTGATGTGCCTCGTTGGCATTGCTCTCCTGACCCATCGCCGATTGTTCGATCCGCGCATTCGCGCCAACTCTTCGTTCGGCGATACCGCGATTCTGCTGATCCTGTTTGCGCAGTTGCTGCTCGGTCTCGCGACCATTCCGCTGTCAGCTGGCCATCTTGATGGTCATGAGATGGTGAAGTTCATGAACTGGGCGCAGGCCATCGTCACGCTGCAGCCGGATGCCGCCCACTATGTTCTCGACGTGCATCCGATCTTCAAGGCCCATCTGACCTTGGGTATGACGATCTTTCTCCTCTTTCCTTTTACGCGGCTCGTCCACGTCTGGAGCGCTCCGGTCTGGTATCTCGGCCGCCGCGGCTATCAGGTTGTGCGCAGCCGTAACGGAGGCCGGGTTGCCCCGCCACCGGTCCAACCCGCGGAGTAAATCCATGGATTGTTCAGTTTCGAATGTCTTGCCGAAGCCGAAGACGATCAGTGTCAACGGGGTGGTGATCCCTCGCGAGGCAATCGCGAGGGAAGTGCAGAACCATCCTGCGGAAAAGCCAATTCTGGCGTGGCAGGCGGCGGCTCGCGCGTTGGTTGTGCGTGAATTGCTGCTCCAGGAAACCGCGCGCCTCGGCATCGAGGCGGTGCCGCTCAGCGATCCCGATGGCCGCACCGAGACCGCGGACGAGGCAGCGATGCGCACGCTGGTCGAGCGTGAAGTCGTCACACCCGAACCGGACGAAGCAGCTTGCCGGCGGTTTTACGAACAGAACCGCCAGCGGTTTCGTTCTGGAGATCTCTATGAGGCAGCTCACATTCTTATCGCCGCCCCGGGGGGCGACATGGCTGCGCGTGCCGAGGCGCGGGCGACTGCCGATACGATCCTTGCGGCCGTGAAATCGGACCGTGCCGCTTTTGCAGATCTTGCCACCAATCACTCTGCCTGCACGACATCGGCGTTGGAGGGCGGGTATCTCGGCCAGATCACCCACGGACAAACCGTTCCGGAATTCGAGACGGCGCTGGAGCGAATGCAGCCAGGGGATATTGCCGTCGTCGAAACCCGATACGGTTTCCACGTTGTGCGTCTGGATCGTCGTGCGGAAGGGCAGATGTTGCCTTTCGAGATCGCACGGGAGCGGATCGCCGACTATCTGGCATCCAGTGTCGAACACCGGGCGCTGGCGCAATACATCTCGATCCTTGCGGGCCGGGCCGAGATCACCGGCGTTTCGCTTACCGCCGCCGATACGCCGCTGGTCCAATAGAGAGGAACGCCTCATGCAGCTCGGTGAAATCATTCGCGGCTTTAACGATGAAGCCTATGCTGCCGAAGCGCTGGTTGCCTGTGGCGATATTGTCTTGCTGGCGCGTGTCGATGCCATGACGATCCGGTTCGGGGAGAGCGTCGGCGAATATGCCTCCGGGGCTGTACGGCGTTTTGCCAATCTTGCGGGCAGCGAAGACTGGCTTGGCCTGATGAATATGCTCGAGCGCGCAACAGACCCGGGCGCTGGTTGCCTGACCTACATGGTCGGATGGTCGCTGAAGCAGGACGAAGCCCCGCCAGCGGCTCACGCCGATACCGGCCATTCGCACGCGGGATGCACGTGCGGAGGAAGCGGAGGCTGTTCATGAGTCTCGGATTCGACAAATCAGAAAATGTCGTTGGATCAAAAACGCTCGCGCGGATCGGTATCCTTGTCGTTTCAGATCGTGCGAGCCGGGGCGTGTACGAGGACAAGAGCGGAAAGGCGGTCAGCGACTTTCTGGAGAGGGTCATTCGCTCGAACTGGATCGTCATTTTCAAGATCATTCCGGATGGCGCGGAAAGCGTGGCCAATGCATTGATCGAATTGTCAGATCGCGAGGGTTGCGATCTCGTCCTGACAACGGGCGGAACCGGCCCGGCTCCACGCGACCTCACCCCGGAGGGGACGCGTATGGTCATTGGCCGCGAACTGGCGGGCTTCGGTGAATTGATGCGGCGGGTGAGTCTGGACCATGTCCCAACGGCAATTTTGTCGCGTCAGACCGCCGGTACGCGCAATCGCTCTTTGATAGTCAATCTGCCCGGCCGGCCTACGGCAATCGATGTTTGTCTGAACGCCATCTTTCCGGCGATCCCGTACTGTCTCGAACTGATCGGGGCACGTCCAATCGAGGTTAATTCCGATGTTTGCATTGCATTCCGCCCCGGCGCCTGATTCCGCGCGGCAGCTTGAATCAAGCCTTGCCGCGATTGTCTATGCGGACGAGGAATATCCGGACGAGATATTCAAATGGATTGTCAAGGAATGCCGTTCCCGCCGGCTGGTGCTTTCGGGAGTTCTGCAGCATCCGGCATGCGAAGGGGCTGACAAACGATGCGATGTGCTGCTCGAGGATCTCGCGAGCGGTCACCGCACCCTGCTTTTTGAAGATCGTGGCGCGGGCGCAAGGGGGTGTCGTCTCGACGTAGCGGCGCTGGTCGACGCTTCAATGAAAGTCGAAAGCAGCCTCGACAGAGATCCTGCGCTTCTTGTGCTGAACAAATTCGGCAAGGTGGAGGCCGACGGCGGTGGGATGTGCGGTCTAATGGCGAAGGCGCTTGAGCGCGGTATTCCCGCCATTATTGGAGTGCCGTCGCGTAACCTGAACGCCTGGAGAGAGTTTGCCGGCGAATTCTCAACCGAACTGGCGGATAATGCCGACCAAGTTGGTAAGTGGCTTGCGAAATTCCGGTAGCCGCCATGTGCTTGTGAACCGATAACTGCATTCTCCGGAGACGAATGTGTGTCCCTGTCACTCGCGACGGCCAACCCTCTCAGCCATAATCTGGTGATTGCGTTTAAGGACTTCCTGCCGGAGATCGTCGAACGTTTGGGCATTCGGGCAATAGGCATGGTAGCGCGTACGAGCCGACCCTGCGTCGAGTTCTCGCCGGCAACGCTTTATTGCCGCGCATTCGGAACAGGCGATGCTGATGTCGCGCGCAAGACCGGGGTTGCTCGATCCGACGGACTTCATATCCAGTCCAAGCAAGGACGTCAGGTAATGCAACTCATTTTCGGTGCGGTTGCCGCGGGCAATCAGGCGGATCACGTTGCTTTCGGGCAGCGCAAGATCGCGAGCCAGTGCTCCTCGCTGATGCTTTTCGAGGGATCTGACGTGATGGATTGCCGCCCAACGGGAGCGCCATGTCTTCAGGATGTCTGGAAAGCCCATAGTCCGACCTCCGACCCTTATTCTAACCTTTCAAAAGTATGCCGGACGGAGAGTTCTGCGGCATTGCTCTAGCGCAAATGACAGGGCTTCCTGAACATTGATTTGCATCAATGGAATGCCGGTAAATCGCATAAATATAAGCGTTTCGTGGACATAACTACCTGGAGGCCGCAAGCGGATTGCGTGAATCAAATGCAGGTCAAACACCCATCCTGGAAGAGCCTGATGCCACAGTTGGTCCTCCCGCGATTGTCCGGCGACTGTCCCCGTCGGTGCCTCAACTGCCGGGCTCGTGCGCTCAGTCTGTGCGCGGTGCTTGATTCGGCCGAACTACATGATCTGGAAAAGCTCGGGCAGGAAACCTGCTTTGCATCGAGGGAGGCCTTGTTCTCGGAAGATGAGAGTGCGAGCAGGGTCTATAGCCTCACGCAGGGCGTCGCGCGGTTATACAAACTGTTGCCCGATGGACGCCGCCATATTATCGGGTTTGCGTTACCGGGAGACTTTCTCGGAACGACACTCTCCGACCGCTACAGCTTCTCCGCCGATGCAATAACGCCGATTGTAGCCTGCCGGTTTTCCAGGGAGGGGTTCGCGCGATTTGTTGAATCCAAACCGAACATGTTGCGCCGAATGAATGAGTTCGAGGTGCGGGAACTTCACATGGCCCGGAATCAGATGCTTTTGCTCGGCAGCCGTTCGGCGGAGCAGAAAGTTGCGCAGTTTCTGATCGGCTGGCGAGACCGGCTCGCGCGACTTGGCGAAGTGCCGAAGACTTTGCCATTGCCGATGAAGCGCCGGGATATCGCAGATTTTCTTGGCCTGACAATCGAGACCGTCAGCCGGACATTCACCCGGCTCGAGCGCGAGAAAGTGATCGTCAACGTTCCGAAGGGAATTCGCTTATTGAATCTGGCCCGCGCGGAAGCGTTGGCTTGGATGGGATGATTGTGGCCGGCGCGTCGGAATGAAAGAAGGATTGATTCTTCTCAAGGACGGTGCATCCCGATTCGATATAATTTTAACAATGGAGAGGAGATTATTCGATGTCCATTGATGCCGAACTTCTGTCAATTGGTATGCTTGCGGTATTCTTTACTCTTGTTAGCGCCTTTATGTGGGGCAGTTTGCAGCATCGGCCTGCACAAAAGACCGACACGCGAAAGCCCAGACGGCGCAGTTTCTGATCCCGCATCAAGGGCCTTTGCCTAACAGGCAATCTGATCTTGCAAAGATACCTCTATCGTGCATCTTTAAGGTGAGAGATTCTTGGGCCGCCTTTTGGCCCATAACGCTCGGACCCTGCGATGCGTTTGACACATTTTTCCGACTATGCGCTTCGTGTACTGATGTACGCGGCTGCACGCGGCGACAACCTGATCACCATCGAAGAAACGGCCGAACTGTACGGAATCTCGCGCGCGCATCTGATGAAGGTCGTAAACCAGCTCACCCGGGCCGGTTATCTGAAAGCGATTCGCGGGCGATCGGGTGGTCTGGCGCTGGCCAAGCGTCCGAACGCGATCAGGCTTGGTGATGTCATTCGTGCGACCGAACCGGACTTTGCTCTGGTTGAATGTTTCACCGCCGATAACAATTGCCTGATCACGCAGCGCTGTCGGCTGCGTGGCGCGCTCAATAAAGCGCTGACCGCATTTATCCAAACGCTGGATGGCTACACACTGGCCGATCTGATCCTTAGTCCTAAGGATTTTGGGATCAAACCTGCAGCCTGAACGCTGTTCGCTCGCTTTATCTCTTATTTCCAGGAGATGGTGCTTGCATAAACGGCCATCTCCTATAAGATATATATAATATATATCTTTAATCCAAGGTCGTCAATTCAGCCGACGGACTTGCCGGGAGAGGAGTGGCCGATGTCCGAAGATCTCGATGCGTCGGAGAGAGTGATCAACGTGCGGGATATTGACCCACGTCATCGTCACACCATCATCTTCCAGCTATTCGAGCAACTTGGGCCGGAGAGCAGTCTTCAACTGGTGGTGGATCATGATCCCAAGCCGCTGCGCTATCAGCTCGAAGCAAAGCATGGCGCGCATTGCCGCTGGACCTATCTTGCGCAAGGTCCCGATGTTTGGCGCGTCCGGCTTCAGCAAGCCTAGAAACTTGGCGATTTGGCGTGCACCGAATGGCACGAGCCGAGAGGTCTGATCCTGTATTGAGGAGCGGTTGACCAAGGTGATGACATGACAGCCCAACATACACCGGTGCCGCGATTGCGGCGCTATCAGGGTCCTGCCGTCTTGTCCTACGGATTCAGGCCATTCTTTCTGCTCGGCGCGGCGTACGCAGGACTTGCCATTCTGGCGTGGTTGCCGATGTTTCTCGGCGAGCTAACGTTGAGAACCGCATTCGTGCCACGCGATTGGCACGTCCATGAAATGCTGTATGGCTACTTGCCAGCCGTCATTACCGGCTTTCTGTTCACGGCGATTCCGAACTGGACCGGGCGGCTACCCATTCAGGGGGCGCCCTTGCTCGCGCTGGTCGTGGTCTGGGTGCTGGGACGTTTCGCAGTAACCTGCTCGGCACAGATCGGCTGGTTCGCGGCCATGCTGATCGATATCAGCTTTTTGACATTGATTGCGGCTGCTGCCGGCCGCGAAATTTTCGCGGGACGCAACTGGGGCAATCTCAAGGTTGTCGCGCTGATCGCGCTCCTGCTCGTCGGGAATATCGCTTTTCATCTCGAAGCTCATTTCGCAGGTGCAGCGGACTACGGCATTCGTGCAGGCATCGCCGTCGTCGTTCTGCTGATCCTGTTGATCGGCGGCCGCATCGTTCCCAGCTTCACCCGTAACTGGCTGGTTCGCGAAAACCCGGGACGCCTGCCATCTCCCTTTGCCAGATTTGACATGGCAATCGTCATCCTGAGCGCCGCGGCATTGCTGGTGTGGGTCGTCCGTCAGGATGGCCTGCTCGTCGGCATTCTGCTTACCCTGATGGCAGTTCTGCACATCATCCGCCTCGGCCGGTGGGCTGGCGATCGTACGTCCCGTGAGCGCCTCGTTCTCATCCTGCATATCGGATACGCGTTTATCCCGGCAGGCTTTTTGCTGGCCGCTGCCGCAGCCCTCGATTTTGTTCCCCCGAGCGCGGGCATCCATGCATGGATGGCGGGGGCCGCTGGTGTCATGACGCTCGCGGTGATGACCCGTGCGAGTCTTGGCCATACCGGCCAGCAACTAGTTGCCTCACCCACAACGCAGGGAATCTATGTGGCGATCGTGATCGCCGCGCTGGCCCGTATCTGCGCGGTCATCGTGCCGGCCTGGAGCGGTCCATTGCTGCATATGGCCGCCTTTGCCTGGGCCGCCGCCTTCCTCGGCTTTGCTGTTTGTTTCGGCCCCGCGCTGATGAGCGAGAAACGTCACTAGACGTTTTCAGGAAATCCTCGCCACGACGTCGCATCCGCAACTGGGCATACAGCTATATAGCTGAAGCTGCTTCATGCAGAACGGAGAAGGCTTCATCCGCGATGACTTGCTCTTCGTTCGTTTGGATCACATAGGCGGCGATCCGGCTCGACGTGGTGCTGATTGTTTCGGTATTCGCATCGTTGCAAACAGGGTCGAGTTCCAGTCCGAGCCAACTCAGCCGTTCACTGACTGCGGCGCGGATAAACGGCTGGTGCTCGCCGATGCCGGCCGTGAAGACGATAGCGTCGAGGCCGCCGAGTGTCGCTGCGATCCGGGCCATTTCGCCGGCGATGCGGAAAGTAAAGAGATCGATCGCTTCTCTCGCTTCCGGTCGGTTGCTCATCAAAAGCTCGCGGCTGTCGGCGCTGATGCCTGACACGCCGAGAAGCCCGCTTTTTTTGTAAAGAATATCTGCCACTTCGGCGATTGAACGACCCAGCGGTCCCAGCAGATGCAGAATTACGCCTGGATCGAGGACGCCGCATCGGGTAGCCATCGGAATGCCGTCAAGGGTGGAGAAGCCCATGCTGCTATCCAGGCTCACGCCTGCCTTAAGCCCGCACAGACTTGCCCCGCTGCCGAGATGGGCGACGATGACTTTTCCTCTTGCTGCTTCGGGATTGCGGCGCGTCAGTTCGCCAGCGATATACTTGTAAGACAGCCCGTGGAAGCCGTAACGCTTGATGCCGTCATCATGCAGCTTCCGCGGAATTGCGAAACGCCGTGCGCTCTCGATATTGGTGCGATGAAAAGCGGTATCGAAGGAGGCGACCTGCGCCACGTCAGGCCGTAGCTTCTGAATGGCGCGGATCAGCCGCAGACATTGAGGTTGATGCAACGGCGCGAGCGTCGTCAGCGCATCGATCGCCTTGATCGTGGACTCGTCGATGCGAACCGGGCCGGCGAATGTATCGCCGCCATGCACGACCCTATGGCCGACCGCGGTGACGCGTTGAATGTTAAAATGCTTCGCGAGCCAACCGAAAGTTTCCGACAGGATCTCGCTCAGATCTTCCGAGGCTTTGGTCCTGAGATCGACGTTGAAGATCGCGGGACCTTCCGTGACGTGAAATTGCAGCGGAGCCTTGCGGAAATCGATCATACCGCTGGCGAGCCGGTGGGTGCTGTATCGATCGATTTCGAACACGCCGATCTTGATCGACGAGGAGCCTGCGTTGAACGTAAGCAACAAGTCCGCGCTCATGACGGCAGGCTTTTCACGGGGCGGGGCGCTGCAACCAGCTTGGCCAGCGCTGCGGATGCGATCCGCGCCTTCAGGGAATCGGATCTGCTGGTTAGAACAATCGGAACGCGCGCGCCGAGCACGAGACCGGCGGCGATCGCTCCGGCGAAGTAGATCAGTTGCTTGGCCAGCATGTTTCCGGCTTCGAGATCCGGCACGAGCAGAATGTCGGCCTGGCCCGCAACCGGCGAGATAATGCCCTTGGTGCGCGCGGCATCCGGGCTGATGGCGTTGTCGAAAGCCAGAGGACCGTCGACCTTTGCTCCCGTAATCTGGCCTCGCGCCGCCATTACGGTCAAGGCTGCTGCGTCGAGTGTCGACGGCATCTTGGAGTTTACGGTCTCGACGGCGGCAAGCACCGCCACCAGCGGTTCTTCCATCCCCAGCCTGTGCAGGAGATCAATGGCGTTCTGGCAGATGTCGCGTTTGTGCTCGAGGGTCGGCCGTATATTGATCGCCGCGTCGGTCACGATGAGCGGCTTTGCATAGGCCGGGATGTCCATCGCATAGATGTGGCTCATGCGCCGCTCTGTCCGGAGACCCGAATCCGAAGCGACCACGGCCTCCAGCAGTTCGTCGGTGTGGAGGCTGCCTTTCACGAGCACGGAAACCTTGCCGGTGGCTGCAAGTTCGATGGCGCGGGCGGCTGCGGCATGGCTATGCGCGACGGATTCAATCCTGAGGCCATCGAGCGAAGCGTGCGCCGCTTCGGCGGCGGCGCGGATCTTCATTTCTGGTCCGATCAGCAATGGCTCTAGCAAGCCCTCGTCCCGGACCTCAATAGCGCCGAGAATTGCTTCAGGAGAACAGGGATGTACGATGGCGGCGCTAATCGCCGGCCGGCTTCGAGCCTCCATTACAAAGGCGTCATAACGGTCGTGCCGACGGATGGATATGTCCGGCAGCTTGGTCCGTGGCCATTCAACGGCTTTGTCCGGAGCCATCACGGTTGCGATGCCGGATAGCACCTTATCGCCTCTCTGATTGGTACAGACGGTATCGAGCAGCACGATCCGCTTGCCTGACCGTTTTTCCCGGACAGTGACTGTGGCAGTAATTGTGTCGCCGGGGGTAACTGGCTTCAGGAATTTAAGGTCCTGTCCCAGATAGACAGTGCCTGGTCCCGGTAGCTTGGTGCCTAGTACCGCGGAGACGAGCGCGCCCGTCCACATGCCATGCGCAACAATGTGACCGAACATGTCGGCGGAGGCATAGTTTACGTCGAGATGTGCGGGGTTCTCATCGCCCGAAACAGCAGCGAACAAGGCAATATCGTCGCGTCCGACAACATGGACCAGCGAGGCTTCGTCTCCGACCTGAATCTCATCGAAGGTTCTGTTCTTGAGCCTCGCCACGTCCATCGTAGTCACCGTTGAAAGACGTAGGTGCCGGGCGCGTCCGCGACCGGCGGGTAGCCTTTCGCGGCGGCACCCACGGCTGGCGGCTGTACGCGCACCTGCGACGAATGACCGGCGAGCCAGTCGTGCCAATCCACCCACCACGATCCGTTTTTCTGCTTGGCGGCGGCGGCCCATTCGTCAGGCCCCAGGGAAATATCGGCGTTGTGCTTCAAGGCGATACGGAAATGATGTTTGGCGTGGCCGGGCTCGCTGACAATACCAGCATTGTGACCGCCACTTGTTAGCACGAATGTGACATCCGTATCGGTCAGTTGATGAATTTTATAGACAGAGCGCCAAGGGGCGACGTGGTCGCGTTCGGTGCCAACGACGAACATCGGAGCACGGATATTCTGGATCGCGGCGGGGCGTCCATCGACCATGAAGCTGCCTGCGGCGAGCTCATTGCGCAGATAAAGCTTCTCCAGATATTCCGCATGCATCTTGTACGGCATGCGGGTCGAGTCCGCATTCCAGGCCATGAGATCGATCATCGGCGTGCGCTCACCCATCAGATAGTCCTGCACGAGATGGGACCAGATGAGATCATTGGAGCGCAGCAGTTGAAAGGCACCCGCCATCTGGTCGGCGGAAAGATAGCCTTTGTTCCACATCACGCTCTCAAGGAAATGCAACTGGCTGTCGTCGATAAAGAGCGCAAGTTCTCCCGGCTCGGTGAAGTCTGTTTGGGCCGCGAGCAGTGTAACGGATGCCAGGCGGTCGCTCTGGGTACGTGCCATGGCCGCCACGGCGATTGAGAGCAACGTTCCCCCAAGGCAATAGCCCGCAGCGTGAACCTTGCGGTCGGGAACGACCGCGTTCACCACATCCAGCGCCGCCATGACGCCCAGCTGCCGGTAGTCGTCCATGGTGAGATCACGGTCGCTGGCTGTCGGATTGAGCCACGAGATGCAGAAGACGGTGTGTCCCTGCCCGACGAGATAACGGATCAGCGAATTCTCCGGCGACAGATCGAGAATATAATATTTCATTATCCAGGCCGGCACGATCAGGACCGGCTCCGCGAAGACAGTCTCTGTCACTGGCGAATACTGGATCAGCTCAATCAGGCGGTTTCGGAAAACGACTTTTCCTGGAGTGGTCGCCACGTTTTTTCCAACGACGAATTTCTCGATGCCGACCGGAGGCTGTTTCGTGACAAGGCGGTTCGCATCTTCCAGCCAGTTCTGGAAGCCGCGAACGAAATTTTGCCCGCCCGTCTTGATCGCTTTATCGACCACCTGGGGATTGGCGAAGGGGATATTCGAGGGTGAAAACATGTCCAGGAACTGGCGCGCGGCAAACGACACCACGTCCTCGTGATGCGGCGTGACGCCGGGTACCTCGTGCGTGACGTTGTGCCACCATTGCTGATTGAGCAGAAATGCCTGCGCCCACAGATTGTATGGGGGCTTGCGCCAGGCATCGGCGGCAAAGCGGTAGTCGCCCGGCAAGGGTTCGATGCATGGGTGTTCGTCCGCGGCGAGGCCGGTGGCAGCCATGTGAGCGCCCAGCCGGCCGGCCTTGCGGGTGGCCTTGAGGGCGAGCTCCATGCACTTGCCCGGGGCAGATGCCAGATGGATAGACCAGTCCATAAAGGCGAGGGCAAGCGATGCAGGGGAAAGTCCGCCGGTTGTCTGCGCGGTCAATGCTTCCCGCATCCGGTCAAGCGCTCGGAATGCCTCGTCGCCGATACTTTCGTCATGCTTCGGTGGCAGATTTTGCTGCGCGCCCGCCGGTGTATTGGCCGACGCGGGTGTCAGCGGGGCAGGGGCACCGAGCCGGGTCTGCGGTGTTTCCGTATTCAGAGGGACAACATTGGGCTGCGTGCTCATTTACTTCCTTTGGTCTTCACCCAAGGCTTCCAGCGCGTAGGCCAAAATGCAGCCAGTACCACGGAGCCTGCGATAAGAAGCGTCGCGACCACCATCTGAACAAATCCAAAGCTGTCGGCATCGCGTGCGACGAACCATGCAGCTATTGGGCCGGCGATAATCAACAATACCCGCACGATCCATGCCATGATCTATAACTCTATCTTGATAGTTTCCGATCACGTCTCTTGTAAGACGAGAATGTTTCTTTCGATTGATTTCAATCAATTCCTACATGACAGTCACATTCTGATGGATCGATCGTTTCGTAAACAACCTGGAATTTGCGACAAGTTTTGCAAGTCCGAACCATCCACCCAGAGCTACGCCGGCCACGCCTGCGATCGCAAGTATCGAAAAAGATGGCGGTGTCATCTGAAACAATTGGCCAGCCTGCGGGACGAATAGCAGGATCGCAACAACGGCCATGGTCGATCCGAAGATGCCCCAGAATATAATCCGGCGCCTGTCAAAGAACGAGGTGCCTACTTCGGCGGTATCGGCAAAAGCCAGGGTGAGATTCCCCACAATCGCCGCGGTAAACGCAGCCGCGCGCGCCTCGGTGGCGGGATATCCGGATTGCAGCATGCCATAGTAGATCGAAAACACACCGGTCAGCAGGATCACACCCTGTGCAACACTGATGAGCAGTTCGCGTCGCCCGAACAGGGCAATTTTTTTGTCTCGTGGTGTTTTTCGCATTGTGTCCGGCGCGGCAGGTTCTGCTTCAAAGACCAATGAACAGACCGGGTCGATCACAAGCTCGAACAGGATGACGTGCATCGGAAAGAAAAGCGGAGGAAGGCCAAACACAATTGGCAGCAGCGCCAGCCCGGCAATCGGAATGTGCGTAGCTGTGATAAATATAAGCGCCTTGCGCAGATTGGTGAAAATCCGCCGGCCTTGCTGAATACCCCCAATGATGGAGAGAAAGCTGTCGTCAAGCAGGACAATATCCGATGCCTCGCGCGCCACGTCGGTGCCGCGATTTCCCATTGCAAGCCCCACCTGAGCCGCTTTCAGCGCCGGAGCGTCGTTGACGCCGTCGCCGGTCATCGCAACGACCTCTCCGCGGGCCTTAAGCGCCTCCACCAGCGCAAGCTTTTGCTCCGGCATGACACGGGCGAAGACACGAACGGTTTTCAGCCGCTCGCGCAGCGTGGCGGGATCCATCTCCGCAATTTCTCCGCCCGTCAGAATGCCGCCTTTGACAGAGATTCCAGCATCGCGCGCAATTGCGAGCGCGGTTGCTGGATAATCGCCGGTAATCATAGCGACGGATATGCCGGCTCGATGCGCGACGGCGAGGGCCTCCGGAACGCCGGCGCGGACGGGGTCCTGGAAACCGATCAGGCCGGCGAAGTTGAATGGGAGATCGGACAGATCCGCGGGCGGCTGGTCGGCATGAACCCGCGACGCGACGCCGAGCACTCGAAACCCTTTGGCTGCCATTGAGGCCACAGCTTCCAGCATTTTCTGCTGTGTATCCGGCGCCATCCTGCAAAGCCTGAAGATGGCCTCGGGGGCGCCTTTCGCGGCGAAAAACAGATCATCATGCCGCTTCCAGACCTGGATAACCGCCAGCAGATCGGGATGAAGCGGGCGCGTCAGAAAAGGGGCTTGGTCGTCGATAAAATAGGCGGACGCGGCATCGGGGACGAGCCCGCGAATGGACAAATCCATCGGATCGACCGGATGGACCGCCGAAGCCAAGGCCGCGATCGACATGACCTGGGCAATTTGCGGAGATTGTATCGGTCGGTCTAACGGGTGCAGTTCTCCGCCGGTCCAGACCGCCGCCACCGACATTCTGTTTTCAGTTAGTGTGCCGGTCTTGTCGACACAGAGGAATGTAATTGCACCCAAGGTCTCGATAGCCGCCGCACGGCGCACCAGCACCTTGTTCTGAGCCAGCCGCCAGGCCCCGATTGCCATGAAGATGGCAAGCACCATCGGAAATTCTTCTGGAACAAGCGCAATTCCCAGTGTGAGGCCGGCCAGCATTCCCTGGATCCAGTCGTGGCGAAGAACGCCGTAAGCGATAATGACCAGACTGCAAATGCCAATTGCGAAGATTCCGAGATAGCCGACCAGTGTCGCCGACGTCCGCTGCAATGGCGTCTGTTCTGCTTGCAGTAGCGAGAGTGAAGAACCGATGTTTCCCAAGCGCGTATGCATGCCGGTGTGAACCGCGCGGAGCGCACCGTCGCCGTGAACGACGAGTGTGCCTGCGAAACCTGTGGACATGTCCCGATCGTCCGGCGCCGCTGGATCGCAGGTTGTCTGTGTTACGGAGGAAGCTGACTTCAGCACCGGGACGGATTCTCCAGTGAGAAGCGACTCGTCGATTGTCAGGACGCCGCTGGAGATAATTCGCCCGTCGGCGGGGATACGCTCACCGGCTGTGACCAGCACGGTATCGCCAGGGACCAATTCGCGCGCCGGGATGCGCCGCTCCTGCCCATCGCGGATGACCCGCGCATGCGGTTCAGCCAGCGCTTGCAGCGCTTTCAATGCGCTCTCGCTGCGCGCTTCCTGTAGGATTACCAAGGTGAGGGAAATGAGCGCGCCCGCAGAGACGAACAATCCTTCTCCGAGACTGCCTAGAACAAGATAAAGCCCGGCCGCCACGAGAAGCAGCAGGAACGTTGGCTCGCGCAACGTCTCCTTGATGATATTAAGAATAGTGCGCGTATTTGCGCTGTATATGATGTTGGGTCCGACCTGAGCGAGGAGCTTTTTTGCGTCCTTCTCGCTCAGTCCCTGATGCTCTTCGGCGTCTCTATCGATATCCGTATCCATAACGGGTTCCGGATGATTTTCGTCGTCAGAGAGCCGCTGACGCATTCGATCAATGCGAGAGAAAGACCGGCACCGGAGGCTTCGACAGCATCGATTTTGTCGCACCGCCCAAAACAAACTCGCGAATCCGCGAGTGGCCATAAGCACCCATCACCATCAGGTCGATCTTCTTGGCAGCTATGAACTGCTCCATGACCGTACCGATATTCTTGCCGCCGGCATCGATTTCGTCGATCGATACACTGATCCCATGCCGGGACAGATGGGTTGCCAGTTCATATGTTGCGCGGGACGCATCGAAAACTTTTTCATTTGTCACCGTGAGAATTCGCACGGTTTTCGCTCGCTGAAGGAGCGGTATCGCATCGGCGACAGCACGGGCTGCGGTGCGGCTGTAGTCCCAGGCGACTGCAACGGTATCAAGCTTGAAGGCGGACTGCTGCGAGCCTTCTGGAACGACAAGGATCGGACGCCCTGACTGGAAGACAATCGTTTCGGCATGCCACTGATCGACGTCGTCGGCGTCGGAGAGGGGAATGATGGTCAAATCCTTCAGCCTTGCATACTCGGCCATAAGTCCGGGAATTTCTCCGGCCAGTCCGGTCTCGTGGATCGTCTCGTAGGCGACCCCTTGTTTTTCCGCTTCGGAGTTAAACGCAGCCAGCAGGGAGAGAGTATTATCCTTGCTCTTACGGGTTTCCGCCGCGATCATGCCCGAGATGTTCAGCATCGAGTTTCCGAAGACGCTGCGTGGCACCTCTATTTTCAGATCCGCCGCAAAGGCCGTCATACGGCAACCCATGAAACCTGCGAAGGTCACAGCGTACTGAATTGCAGTGGTTGCCGTCGCCTGGGGGTAAGTCGTCAACACCAGCAGCGCGTCTTTGATACTCATTATCGCATCCATTGAGATTTCAGGAGGTCAACGACATTTCAATTCTCTTGAGAATTGAAATGTCCGCGTGCGTTACGTCGAGATGCGAACGTCAGGCATCCATGTTGCGCAGGCATTGACGGTTGCGGAGCACAATCTGGCGAGCCCCGGAAAATCCCAATACGCCCTGACTCTGAAGCTGCGACAGTGTTCGCGAAACCGTTTCGAGGGTCAACCCCAGATAGTCAGCGATATCCCGGCGGCACATGGGCAGAGCCATCATTTCGGTGATGGAAAGACGGCGATCCATTTCCAGAAGGAACGTGGCAACTCGCTCCATGGCGGTCTTGCGGCCGAGCAACAGCATGTGATCTTCCGCATGCCGAAGATCACCCGAGGTCATAGCCCAGAGATTGCGCGCGACGCGAACATCGGTCTCGGCGGCTTGCTCCAGACCGCGGCGTTTCACCAGCCGAACCGTCGTGTCCACGATGGCTTCCGTTGTCAGGCGATGGCTTGCGCCGGATTCGAGTCCGAACACGTCGCCGGGCAGATGGAATGCGCCGATCTGGCGGCGTCCGTCGGACAGCAGCTTGTAGCTTCGCACAGCTCCGCGGATGACCTGGTAGACGTAATCAGCCGATTCACCTTCGCCGTAGATTTCCTCGTCTTTCTTGTAGGAAAACTCCGTTGCGATAAGGCCCGCATGGGTCGTGACCATACAGAACTGGTCAGTCGCGGCAGGAGGAAAGGAACTCTTGTTGGCGAGATTACCCAGAGTTGCGGGAACGGTTGTGGTGAGCGACTGCGTAAGCATTGGCCATCTCCTGTGCGGCGGATGACCAATGTTTATTGAGGTAGATCAGAGCTGGATATTTCGCTCGTTATCTTAAGGGGATTCACCTAAGTAGTTTACCGGAGGTCATCCGGATACGTTAACCGGCGGCGGGTCTTTCCTGCATGGCTTGCCGGATATGGGCGATAAGGCTTTCTTCCAGATGCGGCTTCAGCAGGACGTGTTTCAGCCCCGCAGCCGCAGCTTTTGCCGGGATATTTTCGTCCGGATAGCCTGTGATCAGAATAATGGGGGTGGTGATGTCCTGGTCCCGTAAGCGATTCGCCAGATCGATGCCGTTCATGTTCGGCATCTTGTAGTCGATTACAAAACAATCGACGTCCCGGGCAGTATCCGAACTGAGCACGGCGGTTCCGTTCCGGAACGTGCGCACCTCGAATCCTTCGGTTTCAAGAAGGAACCGGAGCGAGCCGAGAACGTCCAGATCGTCGTCGATCACATAGATCGTCGACTTCGGAAACGGGGAGGGCATCAGCGAGCCCCTAAAAGATATGGATGGCACATTTTTCAATAACTAGGCAGTTCTTCCCGCGCCGTATTGACTTACCTCAATCCTTGAGAATCCCTCCCCGCATCGCGAGCCGCACCAGTTCGGAGATGCTGCTGGCCTGCATTTTTGTCATCACGTTCGCCCGGTAAACCTCAATGGTCCGGGGACTGATATTGTATTCTCGTGCGATCAGCTTGTTGGAAAGTCCCGCGATGAGGCCTTCCATGACCTGTCGTTCGCGCGGGCTCAGCGCGGCGATTCGGGCCGTGATATCGGCTGTGACGGATTCACCTTTCCGCTCGTGGTCCGCCCTGCTCAGCGCGACAGTGATCGTGTTCAGCAGCCGTTCGTCCTCGAACGGCTTCTCGAGAAAGTCGATCGCTCCCAGCTTCATGGCTTCGACGGCCAGCGGGATGTCGCCATGTCCTGTCATGATGATGACCGGAAGCTGCTTGTTATCGCTCTTCAGCCGCTTGAGAAGGTCGATGCCATCAAGACCCGGCATTCGCACATCGGACACAACGCATCCAAATCCAAGGCTTGGAACAGCGTCAAGAAAGCTCAGGGCAGAATCAAACAGCGTCACCTTGAAGCCCGCGGAGTCCAGCAGGAAGTCCAGGGAGTCCCGCATCGCGGGGTCGTCGTCGATGACATAGACGGTCTTGTTAGGCGACATCTGTCAGCCCTTCGATCGGTGCGGCCGGCAATGTGAAACGGAATGTTGCGCCGCCCGATGAATTGCTTTCGGCCCACATCCGGCCACCATGAGCTTCGACGATGGTTCGGCTTATGGAAAGGCCCACGCCCATACCGGTTTCCTTTGTCGTGAAGAAAGTTTGAAACAGGCTGGCCCGGTGATTGTCTCCGATACCGTGCCCGGTGTCAGATACGGCTATTTCGATCATATCGTCCGCTGTTTTGGTGTTCGTCGCGACCAACTCCCGTTTGGCAGAGTTGGCCATCGCTTCAAGTGCATTGCGGAACAGATTGACCAGAACCTGCTGAATCTGGACGCGATCGACCAGCACAAGATCGCAGTCGGGATCGAGTACGAAATGCAGTGACACACCCTGTTCGCGGGCACCGGTCAGGCCGAGCGCTCCGGCTTCCTCGATCATCTTTGAAAGCCGCTCGACGCGCTTCTCCGATTCCCCGCGCGACACGAAATCGCGAAGCCGCCGGATGATCTGGCCGGCGCGGATCGCCTGTTCTGCGGCGCGATCCATCGCGGTTTCAATTTTCGACAGATTGGGATCTGACATTTCCGCCAGCAGCCGACGCGAGCCCTTCATATAATTGCTGATGGCCGCGAGCGGCTGGTTAAGCTCGTGTGCGAGAGCAGATGCCATCTCGCCCATTGCACTCAGGCGCGACACATGCACCAGCTCAGATTGCAATTCCTGAAGCCGGGCCTGTGTCTGCTGGTATTCGGTCAGGTCGCGCACGAAACCAGTGAAATAAGGTTCGCCGCCCGATTGCATTTCGCCGATCGAAAGATGCATCGGAAAGGTCGTTCCGTCCTTACGCTTGCCGGTGACGATACGTCCAATCCCAATAATATGACGTTCGCCAGTCGACTGATAGCGGGCGAGATAGTCGTCATGACGCGCGCTGTCCGGGATAGGCATCAGAATGCTGACATTTTGGCCGATGGCCTCCCGTTCTGTGTACCCGAACTGTCTCTCGGCCGCGCTGCTGAAAAATTGCATGATGCCCCGCCCGTTGATGACGATCATGGCGTCGGGGATGGTGTCGAGAATCGACCGAATGTGGCTTTCGCGCGTTCTGAGCGCATCCTCGAGCTTTTTATGCTCGTCGATGTCGAGCACGATTCCGCAAAGGTAGCGCGGCGTTCCAGCTTCACTTTTGATGACACCGCCGCGCGCCCTGATCCAGTGGGTTCCGCCGTCTTCTCTGCGGACCCGATACTGGATGTCGAAGCTGCGTCCGCTTGCCGCAGACTGTTTTATGGCGAGTTCGGTACGATCCCGGTCCTCGGGGGCGAGCAGGGAAAGAAATAACGTGTAATCAACGGGCCGTTCGTGGGAAACTCCGAAAAGTGCCCGTGTGGCGCCGGACCAGACCAGTTCGTAAGTTGAGAGGTCGAGATCCCAAGTCCCTATTCCGGATCTCTGGATACCAAGCCGCAGACGTTCATCTCGAAACTGGCCTTCAGGCGTCGATGGGTCTTCGCTGTTCAAGCTCTGCCTTCTTCCGTGGAATACCTATCATCCGGCTCTGCTTTTATATTAAGCAGATTTGGCGGGAGATGATAACCACCTTGGAAAAGGGGCAGGCTCAAGTCCCACCGCCGAAGCAGGGTTCTATGAGGGGCTGATCTCAGGTCGGAAGTGCGCTGGCAGGGCGGAAAACTCGTTATGACGGGCCATCTTGGCGAATCGGTCCCGCCGCTGGCCGATACGGGCTAGCGACGCAAAATCAGGCCTGAACCGTTCCGAGCAATTTGACGGATTTATCGAGAATTTCCCGGCCATGGGCGACAAACCGCTGGCTGTCCTGACGGACGACATCCATCTGATGCTGGCTGCATTCATGCCAAGCTCTGACAATGTCTTTGAAGGAGTGAGCTTCCGCCACTTTCGACGCGAATTCAGCCAAGACGTTCATCTGGGCCTGCGTATGCTCGATCACGCTGCTTCCGGCTTCGATCATTTCATCGAAAATGGCCTTCTGGGCCCCCAACGAAAATTCCAGGCCCCGCTTGTTGGCCTCGGCGATCTGAGCCGTAACCTCGTCCCCCAGTTTTGGCTCGGCTGGTGCCTGCTCATGAAGTTCCGGCATCGTCAGTCTCCCGTGCTGGATTTGAACAATTCAGGATCGCATCGCGACGGAAGCGCCTCCTTGATGTCGATCAATTCTTCATGCCATGAGCGCTCACGGCAAAACGAGCGACCGCCGCTTTCCTTATGTAGGGATCAGGTCAGTTAGCCTTCGCCCATTCTTCATCTTCCGGCGAACTGACATACATCCCGGACATGGGATCGACCCAGCACAGGTGATCGTGAACGGTCCTGACGCCGGGAACGTTCTCCGCAGCCACAATCGAAGCCTGCCGTGAGCGATCGTCGGTAATGACGCCGCTGAGATGCACGATGCCGTCGCGCACGACAACGTTCAGCCCGTAAGGATGCCAGTCGCTCTTCTCGATAGATGCAATAATGCGGTCGCGGATATGATCGTCGTCCGCTGTCGGATCGGGAACGTCGCGGGCGAGGCCGGCGACCGCCTGAAGCAGATTGGACCGGGTTACGATTCCGACGATGGCGTCGCCGCGCATCACGGGAAGACGCTTAACGTTTTTCTTCTCCATGAGCTGAACGATGTCTTCGAGCGGCGTGTCCTCTGTGACTGTGTAAGGTTCCGGTGTCATGACTTCACTGACCTTCCGGCCCTGTTCATGTACAAACTCCGAAGCCGATTTGCCGGGACCAATCAGGAATTTCAGCCATCGGCCGCGCTTGCGTCCGGTCCCGATTTCCGCACGGCGGATAAAGTCGCCCTCCGAAACGATACCGATCAGCTTGCCTGATTTGTCGATCACCGGAAGTCCACTGATATGTTGCTGCAGCATCGTATTCGCGGCTTCGAGCACAGGGGTATCGGGGGTGACCGACAAGACCTGCCGAGTCATGATCTGGTGAGCACGCATGGGTGATCTCCGACGTCAGGATTGATGATTTCAAAACTATCCAGATGTAAGGATTTGCCGCTTGATCGATGTCAAGGGGACTCGTTGATCTATCTCATCTTTCCCGTCAAACTTCGGACTAGGAAGCGTTGATGGCGCTTCACGTTTCTTTGAGTGGCTGCCATTATGGACGTGGGCGGTTCATGTGAAACGCCGATCGTACTCAACGGAGAGACGTATGACATACGCGACTGTGATGGTCAGTTTGGCACTCGACCAATCCAACGAAGCCAGCCTGGCAGTTGCAGGCGATGTCGCCGAGCAGTTTGATGCGTGTGTGATTGGAGTTGCCGCGGCCGAGTTCAGTCCGCCTCTGTATTACACCTCGGGAGACGCCGCCCAGAATTTCATAGATCAGGGCTATGCCTCTATCCAGAAACGCATAACGGAGCTGGAGGCGCAATTTCGCGACGCGCTGCAAAAGCGGGCGAAGGAAATTGATTGGCGTTCCGCCCGGGACATGCCGTCCTCATACGTCGTGAAGCAGTCGCGAGCCGCCGACATTGTGATCACCAGTGGAAGTTCTTCGGCGGTTGCAGATCCTTTCACACGAGCCAATCCAAACGACCTTGTGATGCAGACGGGAAGGCCGCTGCTGCTCGTTCCATCGACAGTCCAGTGGCTGGATTTGAGGAGCGTCGTGATTGCCTGGAAGGACTGCCGGGAGGCCCGGCGTGCGATTGTCGATGCGTTGCCGATGCTTCGTAAAGCCAAGGACATCACGGTTGCGGCCATTGTGGAGGAAGAGGATAGCCGGTCTATGGTTTCGGCGGGGGTGAAGGACGTCGTCGGATGGCTATCCCGCCATGGTATTTTCGCTTCCGAATTGGTCGTCGAGGCAAATGGAAGTGCGACAACGCAACTGGATCGGGTGGCAGCTGACGCGGGGGCTGGGATTGTGATCGCCGGAGCCTACGGTCATTCACGATTTCGCGAATGGGTTTTGGGCGGAATGACGCGGCATCTGATCACAGACTCGACCCGGTGCTCCTTGTTGTCCCGCTAGGACGTCAATCCGCCTAGCACCATGTCGACTTCAACGCAGGTCAGAGCCGGATATTTGTCTCGGCCAGGGAGGAGCGGCGGTCGTCCTCCGCGGTTGCTACGTCCAGAACGGCTTGGTCTGCGCCATTTTATGGTAGGCGGCAGCAGCGGCGTTTATCAGCTGCTTGGTGCGTTTTTCGCTATCCGGAATAGCTGCGCGGTCTTGTTTCGCTCGGGTGCGATTGTGCGACCGATCATGGAAACCGGCAGTTAGAGATCGCGCTCTTTCCGCATCGTTCAGGCTGCCGAGAGTTTCCTGCCCATTGCGCAGGTACTTTTGTATAGCTTTCTGCCTCGCCGGATGTTTGGTTGAAAACAACGGTGCGAAAAACTCTATCGCGTAACGCAGTCTCTTGGTTGCGATGCGCAGCCGGTGGAGTTTTTCTATACTCATGCCTTCAAGACTGCGGCTTTTCTTCAGCAATTTCCTGTGCCATCGCGATAATTTGTGCGCGGCGTAGGTCGCGATTGCTTCAGCGCGGAGCTTGCTTGTCGTTGCGGTCTGACCGCCGCCTTCGACCCAGAGCAAAAGGTTTTGGATCAGCCGCTCATATCGCTGTGATTTCAATGCGCGGGTCACACGCTGATGGCTCTGGGTCCATTTCCGGTTTCGTACCTTGGCCAGGACCGGGGTCTCAAAGTCTTCGTCCGCATTCGCCTTGAGCCGCACCATCAGGACGTCCATATCTCTGGCCGCGCCCAGATAGCCGTTCAGCCACTTTAGCTCCCGTTTCAAACGAACCCATTCCGGACCAGACACCATGGGTGAGAAGAACGACACAAGCGTACGCAGGCGCATCAAGGCAATACGCATTTGATGGAGTGCATCGCCATCGTCCGCGCATGCGGCAGTCTGGTTCGCTGCTACGTCCTGTAGGCAACCATATGCAGCGCTGCGAAATGCAGCTTCGCAAGTCATGGTCGAGGTGATCCGCTTGTTCCGGTGCCGAGCGAGACGCGTTCGATGCTGTTTGTGTCGCACCGCGCTTGGAGGAGGCGGATCTGATGCCTTCGCCATCATTTTGATCCGGAGCCGAGGCGGGCGGAATCGAGCAAGGCAGCTTTGCTTTGCGCCAGCGTTTGTTCCGGAGACCCGGACGCATCGACACTCGTCCAGTTGATCGAGCCGACATCATAGCTGTCCTGAATCCGGGCCAGTTCAGATGTGGCATCGGATGCATCGTTAACCCGTCCCCCGATGCGCTTCATTCGGGTTGCGAGATCTGCCGTCAGAAAAAGTCCAACGAAAGACAGGCTCATGTCGGTTGCGACGCGAGCGATGGCGCCGCGCTCCGCTTCGCGGGCATAGACCGCATCCACGATCACCGAGTGGCCCTGAGAAAGGGCTCGCACGGCGCGTTCGGCGAGAGTCCGGTAAACGCGTTGTGTAACCTCGGATTGATAGGCAGTGTCAGGCAGGCGGTCTGTCTCTGAGACTTGAAACAACTGCTTTCGGATGATGTCCGAACGCAGGATAACGGCGCCGGGCAGTGGTTCTGTCAGGCCGGCAAGAGCGCGGGCCAGCGCGGACTTTCCGGTGCCGGACAATCCACCGACGGCGATGAGCTTCGCTGCTGGAGGTGAGATGGACTGGCGCGCCAGTTCGAAATATATTCGGGCGGCGCTCAGAATCTTGTCCCGGTCCTTCCCTGTCTGGTCCAGGCGAGCGAGCAAGACGTGGGCCCGGATGGCCGCGCGCATCGACAGGAACAGCGGAAGTAACGCCAGTGCATCGAAATTGTCTTCGGGCGTCTTCGCCAGATAGCGGTTGAGAAGGACGCCGGCGGCTTCGGATTGTCCGTAACGGTGAAGATCCATTAGCGGAAAGGCCAGATCGTAAAGAACGTCGATCGATGCGATCGCCGGATCGAACTCGACGGCATCGAACAGCACTGGCTTGCCTTCGATTGACACGATGTTGGCGAGGTGCAGGTCGCCGTGACAGCGGCGGACAAATCCCTGTTGGCCACGCCGCTCCAGTAGGATCCTGGTACGGGCGAACGCCGATCGGCTTGCGTCATCAAGAGACTGGATGTCTTTGACATCGAAACACCCGGCTGACCGGAATGCCTCAGTGTTGCGCGCGATGATTACAGCTATGGAATCGATCCACGGACCGGTTACCGCAATCGGTGCAACGGCGTGCGATGCAGCGATGACATCGGCGACGCTCTCGGCGAAATCAGAACTCAGCGGCCGAGCTTCCGCGAGATGATCCAGGGTGAGATTTTCGTCGAAGCGCGCCATCTCGATCGCCCATTCCACAGCGGGGCCGTCGCCATCGATGGCGAAGCGGTCATCGCCATGCTGCGTAATCGGAACCACGCGGCGATAGATTTGCGGCGCGAAGATGCGGTTGATTTTCAATTCCTCATCGCAAGCGGCTTTCCGCCTGGTCAGTGTTGAATAGTCGAGGAAAGGAAAGCGGACCGCGCGTTTGATTTTCAGCGCGCGAGAGCCCGAGAGAAATACGGAGGCTGCATGGGTATCGATCCGGCGGACCGGACAATCGCCGTGTATTGCCGGGTCCATCAGGGCGGCAAGAATCTGACCCTGGATCGGATGCGCCGGCGCAGTCGAGATGGTCATGATTGCTTGATGCTACTTTTTTAGCGGGTTCGACAAAACGAGAGCTTCCGAATTACCTCATCCTAAAAACCGGAACCAGCCCCTCGCTTGACCTCGATCAAATCACTTTTGGCGATTTGCGGTCAAATACAAGAGAACCGACGCTGAAAGTTGACAGGCGTCGATAGGTCGGAAACCCTAACCACGTTGAATGCTCGTGTACAAATTTCTCGAAGAAGTGGTCTCCGACTATATGACGCGAGCGGTCAAAACCGTAACACGCGACGTGACCATGCGCGAACTCCAGAGCATGTTCAATGAGGATAGGTTCAATACTTATCCAGTTGAAGAAAACTCTCATATTTTGGGAGTGGTGACGATGTTCGATTTTCTGGATTGCTTTGCGTTCACGCCGGCGCGGATGGTTCCGAGATATGACGATCTCATGAATCGCAAGGTTGCGGATGTGATGACCGCCGAGTTTATCTATGTCAGCGGGGAGACCAAGCTTACGCGTGTTTTGCAATTGATGGTCGAGCATCGAATTCGGAGTATTCCCGTGATCGATCAGGACAGGCTAACAGGCATTATTTCGCGTGAAGACGTTATGAGGGCGTTGGAGCGCTGCGCCGACTGCACGTAGATTTCTGTTCGTTAATGATCGTCCCGTAGGGACCATCTAATAATCTAGGCTTGATATCGCGTTAGATCGTTCTCGCGCGTATCTGAGGATCGCTGCTGCCGAATTTTGCCCGGCGTTCGCGTCACAAATGGATCGTCGAAACGACGCGGAAGGTATGCATTTTACCGTCTTCGCTAATTGATACATATTCTCCCGGCACGAAATGCTCGTCCGAAAAATGGTAACCCACGTCGTCAGCGCTGTTGCTGGAAATATCGTACTGGAAAGCCCAGGCCCCGCCTGTCCGATGGACCAGATGGCCAAGGTCGTCGTCCTTGCCGGGGCGGAAGCGGGCAACCCGGCACGCCTCGCGGTGACGCTTCCACAAATCCGGATCGATCCGATTGTCTAGATCGAGCGGCGCGACAATGACATAAGCGATACCGGCATCGCCGACTGGATGTCCAGGCTCGCGCGCAAGCTCAAGCCGGATCTGCCGGAAACTCGCAGGCAGGCTTGAATTCAGGACTCTTGCTCTGGCTTTGGTCATGTCAGTTATCGTTCCCCGCCCCCGGTTGATCTTGCTTCTGCAGTTCATTCGTGTCTGGCTCGCGCCGTATCACCAGTCTTCTTCAGACTTCGAATAATGATTGTAACGAGCGGCGGAATCAGCGCGGGCAGCAGCCCCGCCAGCGGATGCTGGACGAATCCGGAAAACTGGCTTTGTAGCGACTGCGCCTCGATCTGGAGTGCGTCAATCGCCGAATTATGGACTTCTGTCGCCAGATCAAGTTCGCGGCCCGGCCGCCACTTGACCGCGATAATCAAAATGATGGCCGCAATCACGAAGTTGATTGCGCCCAGCGCGGCGGCAGCGGCAATCGCACTCCATACCTGGACCAGTGCGAAGTATCCGGCGAGCTCCAGCATCAGCAGGCCGAATGCCACGATCAGGGCGGCAAAAGCCTTCATGCCAAGACTGACAAGCATGTGCCGCAACCGAATCTCGGCGATAATTCTGTCCGTGCGCCAGAGTATTCTCAGGTTTCTTATGATTGCTTCCGAGGTCACCTGGCTCTCCCCAGCATTGCGCCCACCACGACCCCAAGCGCAAAGGCGGATGCAAGGGTCGCAATCGGTCGTTCCGATATGATGTTTTCGATCCGCTCTTCCTCGTGACCGAGTATGGTCCCGAGCTCGCTCATCGCCGACTTGATCTGAGCCGCAAGCGCATCGGCATTCGCTTTTGAAGTGTCGCGTATTTCATCGCGCTTCGCGCTCAGCGAACGAATGACGTCGTTCTTGAGCGTCTGGAGTTCGTTTTCCAGTTCGTCGAATCGAGGCATCGTTTCTGTCCTCGTTGCAGATGTTCGGTGGCACTGTAGTTGCGCTGTCTTCGGCTCGTTTGATTTGCATCAAAAGCCGATTTCCGAAAGCGGCAAGACCCCTTTAACGGAGCGTGCTGCCCTTGCGGCGCATGGCATCGGTCCATTGGGATATCATATCGTTCGTCGCGCTATGCACCATCCCGAACATCGTGGTGCGGACAGGTGAGAATCCCGTGAACTTGAAGATATTTCGTTGCAATGCCCGAATGCCGTGGCTGAGAAAAAACGTCTGATACAGCCATGCCGGCATGCCCATTGTGACAACGATGTGTGCCGAACGGCCTTCCAGCAGCTTCCTGATGCCGCGCTTCTCATAGACGAACGCCGTTCCCGGCCGCATGACCTGTTCAAGGAAGGCCTTGACGAGTGCCGGCATTGTGCCGAGCCAAAGCGGGAACACGATAACGACGTGATCGGCTGAAAGAATGGCGTCTCGTGACGCTTCAAGAGAGGCGGGCAGCGGGCCCGATTCGAACTCGCTCTGTGTCCGCAGAATCGGAAAATCGATTTCGGCGATTTCGATGCGAGTCACACGGTGGCCGGAAGCCGCTGCACCTTCAGCATAAGCGTCCGCAAGCATGTGGCAGAGATGATGCCCGGTGGGGTCCGGATGTCCCTGAAGAATCGTGACTGCTTTTTGCATCTGGTTCACATAATCGCCTGAAAACTGAGTGCCGAGCCTGTACGGCCGCTATTCCAGGCTTTTCAGATATGAAATCAGGTCGCTGATCTGCCCCGGATCGAGCTGGAATACGGGCATGGTTGGATGTCCTGTATAGATACCCTCGGCGAAGGCCTCGGCTAGCGTATCGACCGGATAACGTTTGTGCAGTGTTCGAAAGGGCGGCGCGATCTTGAGTGGGCTGGGTGTCACGCGGTCAATGGAATGGCATCGTGCACAGTTTGTTTGTGCGAAAGTCCGGCCTCGCTGTTCGGCGGGTGACGCTGCGATTGCTGATGTCATCAGGGCAAGTGTGATCGCCATGTAGCCTAAAAGATATTGCATCGTTCACTTCGGTATTTCGGGGGCGAGAATCGTTCTTCGACAATAGTGAGGCATGCGGGCATAGCGCTGTTGACATGCATCAAGGGGGACTCGGGCATCGGAGGTGTTCCCGGCAGCGGCCGAGACGAGAAATGGCGGCATTTTGCCCGGGCTCGCTATTCCTGCATCAATGCCGTGTCGATCCAGAAATGGGATGCAGCGGATTTGTCAGGGTATCCAAAGGAACCTCGTTGCAATACGAACAGCCGATGCACCGGCCGAACGGCTGATCCAGAGTGATCGATGCGCAGCCAAGCCGGGCCGCCAGATCGTTCGCACTGTTCACGATTGTCTTGTCAACTGCATTGCCTGGCACGCGGGCAACTAACAGATTGGCGAGACAGAGTCGCCTGCAGGCATGCATGTCGATGTCGACACGATAGCAAAAAAGGGCGTGTATCATTCCCCGGAGATCGTGAATCGCGATGACCCCTGTTTCTCCCGAAGGAGACTGGCACTGGTGGCGCACAAACTGCACCCACTCGTCGAGTGAAATGCTCGCATCATGCAGGTAGACCAGCGGATAGGCTGATCGCGCATTGTGCAATGTGATCGGAACGGTCCGGAAAAGATCATTCACGAGCGAACTCCTGAAAGATCGGACAAGACTAGAAATGGCGATTTTACCGCATTGATCTACGTCAACGCTGCAGCGCAGCAGGCTCTGATTGCTCGAGCTGAGAATGCACACTGAATATTCGAAGCCAAACCTGCAGCCGCGTCCATCGTTGAATGGAAAGCGGGTCAGTCCTTATTTGGCCAAGATGTACGCGTTGCGATCAGGTCCGGATCGTATTCATGAATCGCTTCATGCAGTCGATGAACGGGGGCGGACCACCGTCACAGTGCAGGGCGCGCGGGATGCGACAGCTGCCGATACGCTGCCTAGGAATTTCCTCTGGACCGAGTGGGCCCGCGCACCCATCACGATATGATCGACATGGTTCGATCGCGCATAGTCGAGCAGGGCCTCGGCCGGATCGATGGCTTCGAGAACGTGATAGGTCATCTTGTGATCGGGCAGACGTAGCGATTCGGCCCAGTGCTTCAATCCGACCAACCGGTTGACGTGCTTGTTGTGACCGCTTTCGTCGAGGGTTCTGTCGATCGCCAGCCGGCTCTGCTTCAGGATGTTGACGCAGGCAACGCGTGCCTGCGGTGCAGTTGTCAACAGGCGCTCCACATTGACGCGTAGCGCTTGCGAAAGTGCATCGGAGCTTTCTGCAAGGTCGATCGCGATCATGATGATCGGGGCGCCGGCACTCTGGTCCGACATCGCGTTTCGCTGAAGCCGGTCGATGGTGTTTTGGTTGAATTTTCCTTTCACATTCTCCCAGAATGACGGGGAGTTGGTCCGCTCTGCACGCGCCGTCAGTTCGATTTGATCGGGATTCTGTAAATCGAATCCCACCTGCGCCGCTGTCGGGTATCGGGCGGCGGGATCGACTTCCAGGCAGTGAAGGACGATTTCCTGCAACCAGAGGGGATAGTCCGGTCGCAGTTTCCGCGGCGGAACGGGCGCTTTCCAGAGCCGCTTCTTCAATCCCTTAAGCGATTGCGGATCACCGAACGGCCGCACCCCGGTTGACAGGAAATAGATCAGGACGCCCAGCGCGAATATATCGCTTCGCGGATCGCGCCTGGTTCCAAGGATTTGCTCCGGCGCCATGTACGGCGCGGTGCCGTACGGCAATCGGAATTCCTCGTCCATCAGGTCCGGAAGCTGGGTGTGATGAGCCAGACCGAAATCGATCAATACAACTTCACCATTGGGGCGGATGAGAATGTTCGAGGGCTTGATGTCAAGATGAATGACATTCTGACGATGAATGTCGTCGATGGCTGCTGCAACACGCGCACCGATACTTGCCACCTCCTCAAAGCCGAGCGGTAGATCGTTCAGGCGCTTCAGCAGCGTCTGTCCCTGAACGTATTCCATCACGATGTAGGGTTGAACGGTGAAATCGCCGGCGGCGATGAACTGCGGAACGTGCGGTCCGGACAACCGAGGCAGGATCATCTGCTCCATCTCGAAGCTGACAATCGCGCTGGGATCCTCGCCCTCAAACAGCAGGGGAACTTTCATGACCAGCGGCATGGTGAGGTCCGGGCGCGTCACCTTCCAGAGGATCGCCATTCCACCGGTATGGAGATTTTCGCCGATCAGAAAGCCATCGATTGTCGAGCCGGGAATGAGCCGTGGCTTTGCCATCGGTCATCGTCCCTTGAGTAACCGGTCGGCGAGACTGTGGGGCAGGCCCGCGGCACGAATCTTCGCAGCAGCCGTGTCAACATCGTAGGGGACACGGTGGTAGGTGATTTCCGAGGCGTGATCATCGAATATCGCGTAGCTGGCTGCAACGTGGCCGTCGCGGGGTTGACCAACCGCACCCAGCACCGAAATCCATCGTCGTTGTTTCAAGAGCGGAATTGCGATACCCGGCACGGGTTGAAAGGATGTCAGCTTTTCCGTGGTCGAGAGTGCATAGATCGCAGGGACGTGGACATGCCCGCAGAACGTCGTGCGCGCGTGCGTGGCATGCAGGCTATGGCGGGCGGCATCGGAACTCGTGACATAGATGAAGCGGGGAGGCGCTGACGCATCACCGTGAACATAGAGCCGTGAGTTGTCCTCGACCGTCATTGGCAGCCGATCCAGAAACTCCCGTGCTTCAGCGTTCAGCTTTGTCCGGGTCCATTCGATCGCAGCTTCTGCGTCCCGATTCATGGAGATAGATGGATCGGAAATGGCCCGGTCGTGATTCCCGACGACCGCAACTGCGCCCTGTTCAACATGCTGACGGACGGTATCCACAACCCATTCGGGCTCAGCGCCGTATCCGACGTAGTCCCCCAGAAACGCGTACCGATCCGCACGGTGCGCCCGAGCGTGATCGAGACAGGCTTCCAGCGCCTGTCTGTTTCCGTGGATGTCGGCAAAGAGCGCCGTCAACATTGGCTCGTTCCAATCAAAAGCCGGGTGATTAAGCATGCGAGCGGAGGAATATTCTTCCGCTTGCGAGCGATGCTGCCTTCCTCGGCCGGGCCTCTTGATATGGGTCAAAGCCAGTCGGCCGCGTCCGCTTCTACAGTAGCCTTACCCTGATTGAGGAGGCAACGATGCACGTGCGGCTTCCGACACTGGATTTTTCTCCATTTTTCAGAGAGATCGAGCGGCAGATCAAGTCCTTGGGACGATCTGCACAATCCTACCATACCGATCCTCAGGTCATCGGCGAAATTGCGCGCGATATCAATCTGTCGGTATCCGAACTGTACTCGCTTGCGGCGAAGGAGGCAGATCAGCCTGGTGGGCTGTTGGACAAGCGATTGACCAGCATCGGCCTTCGGAGCGAGGAGCTTGCCAGATCTCATCCGGAGGTCTTGCGTGATCTGCAGCGGGTTTGCGGGCGTTGTACGTCGAGCGTGACCTGCGCCAACGATTTTGCTCGGTCGGATGGTTTGTCGGACATTCCCAAATACTGTCCCAATGAGCAAACCCTGCAGGCGATCTTGCAGGAAGAAAGCAATGCGGCGAGCAGCTGCCGTTAATCGCGCGGTTGAGCAATGAGAGCTGTCCGATGTGACAGTTGTATTGCGTTGGCAATCGCGCTGCTCACACTGATCCAAGCAAATAGCCGGGTTTTCCTTCTTTTTGCTGGATTTGATCTTAATCAAACCGCAATGCCAAAAAATCAGGGATGCATGGCGATCAGATTTGGTCAGAAGAGTCGCCATGAAAAACCCCCAAGACAAGAAGCTGATGACGTTCGGTGAGGGCAGTCTGGCGGCGCTATTTGCCGTCATGGTGCTTCTCTGCATTATCGCTGCGGCCAATGCACAGGATGAAGCGTTCAGGTTCCATGCGTGGCTTTCCGCTGCTGCAAGCCTCTGGGCTTCATTTGCGATCTTCAATCGCTTCTTCAATCGCTCCGCCACCTTGCCGCCGGCCGAAATCGATGGTCATCCGAACTACAATTTCGGACCGATCAAGTTTTCCGCGGTCATGGCGGTATTCTGGGGAATTGCGGGATTTGCGGTTGGACTTCTGATTGCCTCGCAACTGGCGTGGCCCGCGCTGAATTTCGATCTGCCGTGGACCAGTTTCGGGCGGCTGCGGCCCTTGCACACATCTGCGGTAATCTTTGCATTCGGCGGCAACGTGCTGATCGCGACATCCTTTTATGTCGTGCAGAAAACGTCTCGTGTGCGGCTCGCAGGCGATCTTGCTCCTTGGTTCGTTGTCATCGGCTACAATTTCTTCATCCTGATTGCGGGAACGGGCTATCTGCTTGGGGTCACTCAGTCGAAGGAGTATGCCGAGCCGGAATGGTACGCCGACCTCTGGCTGACGATCGTATGGGTGGCGTATCTGCTGGTGTTTCTTGCCACCCTTATCAAGCGTAAAGAGCCGCACATCTTCGTCGCAAACTGGTTCTACCTCGCGTTCATCATCACGATCGCGGTGCTGCACCTTGGCAATAATCCCGCATTGCCGGTGTCGGTCTTCGGTTCGAAGTCCTACGTCGCGTGGGGTGGCGTTCAGGACGCGATGTTCCAGTGGTGGTACGGGCACAACGCGGTGGGATTCTTCCTCACCGCCGGCTTCCTCGCCATCATGTACTATTTCATTCCAAAGCGCGCAGAGCGGCCGATCTATTCCTATCGTCTCTCGATCATCCATTTCTGGGCTCTGATCTTTCTCTACATCTGGGCCGGTCCGCATCATCTGCACTACACTGCGCTGCCTGACTGGGCGCAAACTCTCGGCATGACGTTCTCCATCATGCTCTGGATGCCGTCGTGGGGTGGCATGATCAACGGCCTGATGACGCTGTCTGGCGCGTGGGACAAGCTGCGCACTGATCCTGTCCTGCGCATGCTGGTCGTTTCGGTCGCCTTCTACGGAATGTCCACGTTCGAAGGGCCGATGATGTCGATCAAGGTCGTCAACTCCCTCAGCCACTACACTGACTGGACTATCGGCCATGTGCATTCCGGTGCGCTTGGCTGGGTCGGTTTCGTCTCCTTCGGAGCGTTGTATTGCCTGGTGCCGTGGCTGTGGAATCGCAAGCAGCTCTACAGCCTGAAGCTTGTGAGCTGGCACTTCTGGATC
The DNA here is from genome assembly GCF_021502575.1 of Bradyrhizobium sp. G127. Taxonomy (NCBI): domain Bacteria; kingdom Pseudomonadati; phylum Pseudomonadota; class Alphaproteobacteria; order Hyphomicrobiales; family Nitrobacteraceae; genus Bradyrhizobium; species Bradyrhizobium sp. G127. The sequence continues at coordinate 1,193,945 of NZ_JAKFGN010000002.1, read as the reverse complement.
GCGACCATCGGCATCGTTCTCTACATCTCGGCGATGTGGGTGTCGGGAATCCTGCAGGGTTTGATGTGGCGGGCATATACCTCGCTCGGCTTCCTCGAATACTCGTTCATCGAATCCGTGGAGGCAATGCACCCCTTCTATGTGATCCGGGCGGCGGGAGGAGCGCTGTTCCTGATCGGCTCGCTGATCATGGCCTACAATCTCTGGATGACGGTCCGTACCGAAGACGCTCCGGAAGCATCTGCACGCGTTTCCCTTCGTCCGGCTGAGTGAGGGGGCAAGAGGTTCACAATGTCATTCTGGAATCGTCATCAGATTTTCGAGAAAAATTCGATCATTCTCATCATCGGAATTCTCGTTGTCATCGCAATCGGCGGCCTCGTTGAAATCACACCGCTGTTCTATCTCAAGAGCACGATCGAGAAAGTAGAGGGGATGAGGCCCTATACGCCGCTCGAACTGGCCGGCCGCAACATCTACGTCCGCGAGGGCTGCTATCTCTGCCATTCGCAGATGGTCCGCCCGTTGCGTGACGAGGTGGAGCGTTATGGCCACTATTCCCTGGCCGCCGAAAGCATGTACGACCATCCATTCCAGTGGGGATCGAAGCGCACCGGCCCTGATCTTGCGCGCGTCGGTGCCAAGTATTCCGATGATTGGCATGTTACGCATTTGACCAACCCGCGTGCAATCGTTCCACAGTCGGTGATGCCGGGATATCCATTCCTGTCGGATACTGAGGTCGATCCGGCCAGCCTTCAGGGACATTTGAAGACCAGCAAAGTGATCGGCGTGCCGTATTCCGATGAGCAGATCACCAATGCCGCTGCCGACCTGAAAGCCCAGGCAGATCCTGACAGTGCGGATTCCGATGCGTTCCAGAAGCGTTATCCGAAAGCCGTCGTCCGCAATTTCGACGGCAGGGCCGGAAACCCAACCGAGATGGACGCGCTGATTGCTTATTTGCAGATGCTCGGAACGCTCGTGGATTTCAAACTCTACAACGAAAAAGCCAACTTGCGCTGAGAAGGCAGGCCCATGAAAGCGATTCTAACAGTTCAGAATTTTGCGTCGGATGTCGTGCTGACGTTCTGGACGCCGATCTTCGTCGGAATCTTTCTCGCGATTGCTGCCTACGCGCTTTGGCCTCGCAACAAGGAAACTTTCGACGCGGCGGCGCGGATGCCCCTGCGAGAGGATTGACGGATCATGACCGAACATAAAGATATCGATGCCGTCTCCGGGACTGCAACTACCGGCCACGCATGGGACGGTATCAAGGAACTGAACACGCCCTTGCCTCGGTGGTGGGTGCTGACGTTCTACGCCACCATTATCTGGGCGATCGGATACTGGGTGGTTTATCCGGCATGGCCGTTGATCAGCGGCTATACGGCTGGCGTTTTCAATTACTCCACCCGCGCAGATGTGGCGGTCGAGCTAGGCAATCTGGAAAAGATCCGGGGTGCAAAGATGGTGTCGCTCGGTGCCGCGCCTTTGGCGGAGATTGAAAAAGATCCTGCGTTGCTGGCATTGGCCAGGGCGCGAGGTAAGGTGGTATTTGGCGACAATTGCGCGCCGTGCCATGGCAGCGGCGGCGCCGGCGCCAAGGGTTATCCGAACTTGAACGACGATGAATGGTTGTGGGGCGGTAGCCTCGATCAGATCATGCAGACAATCGAGTTCGGTGTGCGATCCGGGCACGCCAAGGGCCACGAGGGGAACATGCTTGCATTCGGCAAGGATGGTATCCTCAAGAGGGACGAGATCGCCACCGTTGCCAACTATGTGCGGTCACTGTCCGGGCTGCCGCCGAGAAAAGATGCCGATCTTGCTGCTGGACAGAAGATTTTTGCCGAGAATTGCGCCTCCTGCCACGGTGATCTGGGCAAGGGCAATATCGACATGGGCGCGCCCAATCTGACCGACAAGATCTGGCTCTACGGATCGGACGAAGCGACCGTGATCGAGACCATTACCAATGGACGTGCGGGTGTCATGCCCGCGTGGGGAGGGCGGCTTGATCCGGCGACGATCAAGGCCATTACGGTATATGTGCATTCGCTTGGCGGGGGCCGGTGAGGGTCGGAATGCGCGGAATCTAAACGGAATGCGCCGGTTCCCGATGTCTGATTGAGGTGGATCAATCGGGTGTTTTGTACCGGCGCTACGGTAGGTTAGCGAGCATGAGGCCAGCCCCGCCGATGAATAAGATTGTTGTCCCAACCGTTGACGAAGCGGACCAGGAAGGCCCGCTTTATGAGGCGCATAAAAAGGTCTATCCACAGGCCGTATCCGGCACGTTCCGAAGCATCAAATGGAAGCTGATGGCAATTTGCCTTGGCATCTATTACCTGCTGCCGTTCGTGCGGTGGAACCGGGGTCTGGGGGCGCCAAATCAGGCGGTGTTGGTCGATCTTCCAAACAGCCGCTTCTATTTCTTCTTCATCGAGCTGTGGCCGCAGGAAGTTTACTACTTTACTGGCCTTCTGATCGTCGCCGCCCTCACGCTGTTTCTCATGAACGCCATCGGCGGCCGTATCTGGTGCGGCTATCTCTGTCCGCAAACGGTGTGGACCGATCTCTTTTATGCGGTGGAACGGCTGGTCGAAGGTGACCGGCGAACCCGCATGAAGAAGGATGCCGCTGACATCACGCTGCAACGCTTTTTCGAGATCACGGCGAAGCATTCCATCTGGCTGATGATTGCGTGGTGGACCGGCGGCGCATGGGTGCTCTACTTCAACGATGCCCCAACCCTTGTCGGGCAACTGCTGACGTTCAAGGCGCCCATGATCGCGTATATCTGGATCGCGATCCTCACATGCACGACCTATATCCTCGCGGGTTTCATGCGCGAGCAGGTTTGTGTCTACATGTGCCCTTGGCCGCGCATTCAGGCCGCGCTGACCGACGAATGGGCCCTGAATGTCACTTACAAATATGACCGCGGCGAGAAGCGTACGTCGCTGAAGAAAGCGCGCGATTTGCGTGCATTAGGAGAGCCTGTTGGCGATTGTATCGATTGCTATCAGTGTGTAGCGGTATGTCCGACCGGAATCGATATTCGCGATGGTGCACAGCTCGCATGTATTCAATGCGGCCTGTGTATCGACGCCTGCGATACCGTGATGACCAAGATCGGTATGCCGACCCGGTTGATTGGCTACGATAACGACATCAACATTCAGCGCCGCCAGGTGGGAAAGCCGGAAATTTACCGGCTGATCCGGCCGCGCACGATCGCCTATACCGCTCTGATCGCCGGTGTGGGTGCCGTGATGCTGTATGCGCTTTTGACGCGGACCCTGCTCGACATCAACGTGCTGCACGACCGCAATCCGGTGGCCGTCCGGTTGAGCGACGGTTCAATCCGGAATGGCTATACCTTGAGGCTTCTCAACAAGCGGGGATTCGACCGTACTGTTGCAATCGACGTCGATGGCGTTTCTAATCCTACTCTTCATGTCGTGGGGATCGATTCAATCACCCAGGACAGGCCCGCTATCGTGCTGGGGCGGGATCAGACAACCGAATTGCGCGTGCTCGTGACCGCGGCCGCCGACGAAACCCAGAAGTCGGTTCCACTGAAGTTTCGCATCACGGATATCGGTCTCGGGGAAGTCGCGTCGGCCACGGACAATTTCGTGATGCCATGACGAAAGAGGGAAGAAACGCATGAACCATCCGGCCAAACCTGGAAGACCGATCACTGGACGCATGGTCTTCGTCGCAATGGTTGCTTTCTTCGGCATCGTGATTGGCGTCAACATGCTAATGATGAAGCTCGCGATGGACACCTTGCCGGGTACAGAAGTGGACAGCGCCTATCGCGCCAGTCTTGCCTATGAATCCGAAATCAAGGCGGCTCACGACCAGAATCTCCGAGACTGGAAAGTGAATGTCCATATCGAACGGCAAGCAGATGGCCATGCCACATTGCGCGTGGATGCTCATGACAGAAACGGGGCGCCACTCAGGGGCTTGGTGTTCTCCGGCCGGCTTGAGCGGCCAACGGACAAGCGGGCAGACCGGCTGATTGTTCTGGCGGAAAGCGAGAGCGGCACGTATCGCGGACGCGCCTCCGACGTCACGCCGGGACAGTGGGATCTGGTGCTTGAAAGCGATACGGCAGGAAAACGGATGTTCCTGTCGAAAAATCGCGTGCTGTTGAACTAGCGAGACCGTCGCTTGAAAATCGAGCCGCGCAAGGGACGCTGATGGAAGTTCTTATTTATCTCGTACCCTTGGCGCTGGGGCTTGGCCTTGCAGGGCTCATGGGGTTTTTGTGGTCGCTCAAGAGTGGTCAGTACGACGATCTGGACGGTGCCGCCTGGCGCGCAATCGCCGATGATGACCCAAAGGAATAGACGATCGGCGATCGATCCGATTTCCCTCTATCCGTGAATAAGTTAATGCAGGTTGACAACCTGCATTAACGCGTTCGAACGAAGGCTTAAATTAAAATCTCTATTAACTTGCGGCTGCAAGATTGTACCGGGGCGGGCGGAGACCTGCTTCTGCAATATCGGGGCCGTATCACTTGTCGCCATTCAGCACTTTTCTGGACGCGGCCTCTATCGCTCTTACATGGACCGGCATTCCGCTGGCGATAGTGGCATTGACGGCAACCGTCATTCGGATTGTCGAAACCCGGAAACTCGCCCTCAACGCATCGTCGCTTGCGCGCTCGAACATGTTGCTCGAGACCGTCCTTGAAAACATGCCGCACGGTGTATGCATGTTTAACGCGAGCGGGCAGGTCATCGTCAGCAACAGGCATTACGGCGAGATGTATGGCCTCGCCGCACAGCAGACAAAATCCGGAGCGGCATTGTCTGACATCCTTAATGCTCACGTTGCAGCGGGCTACTGTCCGCAGAACGCCGGAAAGTACATCGAAGACTATTTGGCCGGGGCCGCTTTAAGTGAGCCCAGCTACATCGTCAATGAATTCAGCAATGGCGATGTATTTGCGATCAGCCGGCAGCCCATGCCGAATGGAGGGCTGATCGAAGTCCATCAGGATATCACCGACATCCGAATGACGGAGGCGTGGGCAGACGCCACCCGGCAAGAGTTGATGGAAATGCAGTTTGCTATCGATCAGGCGGTGATCGTCGCAGTCACGGATGTGAAGGGACGTATTACCTACGCGAACGACAATTTCTGTCGGATCAGCGGATACAGCCGTGAAGAACTTCTTGGACAAAATCACCGTCTTCTGAACTCGGGCCATCACTCCGAAGCCGTCTTCCGTGACATGTATCGGGAGATTGGAGCGGGTGGAGTGTGGCGCGGCGAGCTTTGCAACAGGGCAAAGGATGGTTCGCTCTACTGGGTCGATACGGTTATTACGGCGCGACTGGGTATCAATGGAAAGCCAATCGCCTATACGGCGATCCGCGTCGACATTACGGCGCGCAAGATGGCTGAGGCGCGGATTTCCTATGCGGCCCGGCACGACTCCCTGACGGGAATTGCCAACCGCACGCTGTTGCAGGAGACGATGGACGAGGCTTCGGCGCGTCTGCGCCTTAACGGCGAGGTTTTCACAATTTTTCTGCTGGACCTTGACGGGTTCAAGTATGTCAATGATACGCTCGGGCATGCTACGGGCGACCAGTTGCTCGCCGAGCTGGCGCACCGTTTGAAGAACTCCCTGCATGACAACGAAACCATCGCGCGGCTCGGCGGCGATGAATTTGCCATTGTCCAGTGCGGCGAGGCGAACCAGCGCGAAGGCGCGATCTCTCTTGCCGTCAGGTTGCTTGAAATCGTCTCCGGACCTTTTGATCTGGAGGGGCATAATATCACAATCGGGACAAGCATTGGCATTGCGCTGGCCCCGGAAAATGGCGGGGATACCGGCGAACTGCTGAAAAAGGCAGATCTCGCTCTTTATCGGGTCAAATCCGAAGGGCGCAACAACTTCAGCTTCTTCGATGAAGAATTGAGTCGCGATGCTTCGTCACGTCTTCAGCTTATCAGCGACATGCGCGCGGCCTTGTCCAGAAAAGAATTCGAGCTGCATTATCAGCCCGTGTTCGATGCCAAGACATCCCGGCCGTGCGGAGTGGAGGCCCTTGTCCGCTGGCGCCACCCCGTTATGGGCCTCATGTCTCCGGATCGGTTCATCTGGCTTGCCGAAGAGACCGGCCTCATGGAGCCGCTGGGCCAATGGATTCTGGAGCAGGCCTGTCTCGATGCGGTCTCATGGCCCGACAACATCAAAGTCGCGGTCAATCTATCCGTTGCGCAGTTCCGCAGCGGCACCTTGTTCGACGTCATACTGTGCGCGCTTGTAGAATCGGGATTATCGCCGGACAGATTGGAACTTGAAATCACCGAATCGCTGCTGCTTCAGAACAAGGAAAGCCACAGCGTTATCATTCAACAGCTCAAGAATATCGGTGTGACGATCGTGCTGGATGATTTTGGAACCGGCTACGCCTCGCTCAGCTATCTGACGATGTTTCCGTTCGACAAGATCAAGATCGACAAGTCGTTCACGCAAGGTCTCTCAAGCCGCGTCGATTGCGCAGCCGTTGTGGCCTCGGTCCTCTCGCTCGCGCGCGGGCTCGACATTGCAGTGACGGCGGAGGGTGTTGAAACCAGGGAGCAATTCGAGCTGTTGCGCGCGGCGGGGGTCAATCAAGTTCAGGGCTATCTCTTTGGCCGGCCGAGTCCGGTGGGCGAGCTCAACTTCACGGCGCTGGAGCGCATCGGTCAATCGGGAGTTGCTGCATGATCGGGCTGCTTTACAGGTCGTTCATTCCGGCCCGGATCGTCCCGTTCTTGGGAAGACGCGGGTGAGCAAGTATCATAGCCTGATTGACGAACTGGAAGACGTCATCGCGGGCAATGATATTGGCCATCGCGCCAAGATGCTGCGGCGTGTGACAGACTTGTTTGTTGTGACATCAGGGAAGTTGTCCGACGAGCAAATGGATTTGTTCGACGATGTCATGAATCGACTCGTTGACGAGATCGATACCGCGGCCCGCGCCTCCTTCGGAGACGTGCTGGCGGCGATTCCCGATGCGCCACGGAAAATCGTTCATCGGATGGCGATGGATGATGCAATTGGGGTTGCCGGCCCTATCCTCTCGCGTTCCGCTTGCGTTAGCGAGAGAACGCTTGTTGAAAGCGCAGAGACAAAGAGCCAGGCGCATCTCTTTGCCATCTCCCTGCGCAAGACGTTGTCTGAGCCCGTCACCGATATTCTTGTGGGGCGGGGAAACCGGGATGTCGTTCTCAGTACAGCGGGAAATCCCGGCGCGGCGTTCTCCGAACTTGGCTATTCTACATTGGTTGAGCGATCCGCCCGTAACGACGAGCTTGCAGCGCGCATCTGGTTGCGTCCGGAGATTCCGAGGCAACATCTTCTGAAGCTTTTCGCCGAGGCCTCTGATTCCGTGAAACTTGAATTGACACGGAAGGATCCGTCCAAAGCCGCACTCATCGCTGATACCATTATACAGGCATCGAGTAGGATTCAGGCACGGACGCGAGGAGATTCGGCCCGCCATGCAGCGGCGCATGCTCTTATTCGATCATTGCATGAAACAAACGAACTCACTGAAGCCAGGCTAGCGGAATTCGCCCATAACAGGCAGTTTGACGAAGTGGTCATTGCGCTATCGCATATGGGCGATCTGCCCATCAATCTGGTCGAGCGCGCGTTCATGAACGACCGGCCGGAGCAAATCATTGTTCTGGCAAAGGCCAATGACATGTCGTGGGAAACGACAAAGGCAATTCTGATGCTTCAGGACAACACGCACGGCTCAGCGCGCAGGTGCGACAGATATTTGGAGACTTTCATGCGCCTGAAAGCGGAAACCGCAAAGAAAGCTCTCGGATTTTATCGTTTGCGCGAGAGAGCCGCAATGCAGCGATCCGAAGAAGCCGGCTAGTCCAGGGATCCGATGCGCTTTAATTCCGGAAGGTTCAGAACCTGAAGGATGCCGGAAGAAAATTCGACGAGACCCTGATCGCGAAACAGACCGATCACGCGGCTGACATGAACCGATGTGAGCCCGACCGCATCGGCGATGTGCTGTTGGCGCAGAGGCAAACGATAACGCTGGTCCCGAATTACGCTTCTGGCGGCAATCCTCTGCATGAGATGCAGGAATAAATAGGCGATCCGCTCCTCAGCGGATCGTTGGCCAAGTGCGGTCATTAAGCCGTCAGAGCTATAGGTTTCAGCCGCGCAGGATTCGGCGAGCGCCGTGATCATGCGGGGGTCATGGGCGCATCTCGCTTGAACCTCGGAGCGTCTGAAGCCGCTCAGCCGCGCTTCTGTCAATGCCTGGGCGGAAAAATTCGGCCGCTCCTCAAACACCGCAACGGTGGAGAAGAGATCTCCTGGCAGCAGGAAATTCAGTATCTGCCTTCGGCCGTTCGATAGCTGAAAGAAGCGGAATGCCCAGCCATCGCAGAGAACGAATACGTCCTCGGAGGTCTGATTTCGAACCATGATCTGCTCGCCGGGACGGGCGGCCCGGTAGTGCTGCCAATTGGGCTTTTGCTGGCGATGGGTTTCTTCAGTGGAATGCAATAGCGCGCCACAGAATCCAAACTTTCGATTTGGACATGTTACGCACGGCCAGTCCGTTGGCATCAAAGCACTTTCAATTCATAACGTTGTAAAAAACGACTGAAATAAGTAATGCCGATTACAGTAATTTTTCCAACATATTTTTCATAACGGGCGATATACGGCACCGATACGCAGAATAAATATCCTGCAAACGAAGCTATTTTGCCTGCTACCGCAGTTTGTGCTGCTGCGTCTTAATGTAGATCAACAATCTGCATCAAATCGGACCTGTGAGCCGTTAACGCAACTTTGCTAAAAAAACAAACCAGCATTTTAAGACCTATGACGACGGAAATTTCAGTTTGTCATTGCCGCACCTTCGCACCGTCGCCCGTCAGTTGTTGCTTCCCCAGAATACAACTCGAGGACATGAGCATGGCTGCAAGTGCACCTATTGTTACGACGGAGGCGGGATCAATCAATGCCGCCCAGGACCGCGAGATACGGATGCGCTTTATGCGCATCGACGACCGTACAGGAGAATTGCTGCGTGCATTCTGGGTGGTTGTAGAGCCCGCATTGCCGGAGGTGCTGGAAGGATTTTATCAGCACATCACCAGCGTACCTCAGCTTGCACGCTTGGTCGGCAGCGATATACCCCGTCTCAAATCAGCGCAGGGATCGCACTGGAAGCGCCTGTTCAACGGCCGCTTCGATGATGAGTATTTGCAGGGTGTTCGCACCATCGGGCTCATCCATAACAAGATCGGTCTGGAGCCGCGCTGGTATATCGGCGGTTATAATTTCGTTCTCAGCCGCCTCGCCGTTCTTGCGACCGACAAATATCGCTGGAGGCAGAAGCATCTTTCGGAGGTGCTGACGGCGCTGAACTGTGCCGTGATGCTGGATATGGACATTGCCATTTCGGTTTATCAAGAAGCGATGCTGCTGGAGCGTCAAAGACAGCAGGACAAAATCTCTGCCGCGATCCAGCAATTCGATGGTCAGATGAAGATCATTCTCAAGACCGTCAGCGGCGCGGCTGCGAACATGCAGAATGTCGCCAACGCCCTCGCTGCCACTGCTGAGGAATCGACCCAGCAGGCAACGTCGGTTGCGGCTGCATCGGAAGAGGCATCTGAAAATGTGCAGGCTGTTGCTGCCGCGACCGAAGAACTGACGTCTTCGGTTACGGAAATCTGCCGCCAGGTCTCGGAGTCCACCAAGGCTGCTGGCAACGCAGTTGTGCAGGCGAACCGTTCCAGTTCCACAATGCAAAGTCTCTCGGAGGCGGCACAGCGGATTGGCGATGTCGTCAAGTTGATAGCGTCGGTTGCGGAGCAGACCAATTTGCTTGCTCTCAATGCGACCATTGAAGCGGCGCGGGCAGGAGAAGCCGGCAGGGGCTTTGCGGTTGTTGCTCAGGAAGTTAAAGCCCTTGCAGCTCAAACCGCAAAGGCGACAGAGGAAATCAGCCAGCAAATTTCGGCGATCCAGGAAGCGACCAAGGATTCCGTCGGAAGCATTCAGGAGATCGGTGCGACAATCGCCTTGGTCAATGAGTTCGCAGCAGCGACGGCGGCGGCTGTTGAGGAACAAGGAAACGCAACCGCAGAAATCGCCCGCAATATCCAGGAGGCTGCGCGAGGCACCCAGGAGGTCTCACGCAACATCAGCGGGGTCAGCCAGGTTGCAAGCGAGAATGGTCAAACCGCCACCTCGTTGTTGTCGGCGGCAAACGAACTGTCGCGGGAATCGGAGATGCTCCGCAGTCATGTCGAAGGGTTCTTCGCGGCCATCCGGGCAGCGTGAAGCCGATAGCAGCTGAAATCGTATTCCGATCTATGCGCCGGCAGAAGAGTCATGCATCGACCACATGACTTTGAGTGGCTCCGTCCCGGATATGTATCTCTGTGCCCATTTTCCAAGCATGACATGGCAGGATTGCTTTTCCCGCTCCACATAATTGCGGCGTCGTGATGCTGGCGTTCCCCTCAAACGCCCGATAGCTTTGTATTGGATGATTGTCTAAATTTGTTCGAAGGATTTGGATAACGATTGTGGGGGCGACGATGAGCTTGCAGGTCGTTTCTGGCATTTCGCGGTGCTTCAGCCCAATTCAGAACAGGTTGCTTCTGGCCATTTTCTCAGTGTCGGTCGCGTCGGTTTTGAGCAGTTGCGAGAAGCCCTCCCAACCCGCGGCCGCCACCGCGCCCCCCGTTACGGTTGCCCAACCGGCCAAGCGAACGGTGACGGATTGGGACGAATTCACCGGCCGGTTTGACGCCATTGAACAGGTGCAGGTCCGGGCCCGTGTCACCGGCTTTGTCACAAGCGTGGAATTCAAGGACGGCGCAATCGTCAAGACCGGCGACCTCCTGTACGTGATCGACCCCCGTCAATATGAAGCGGTCGCCGAGCAGGCGCGCGGCCAACTTGCCGATGCCAAGGCCCGGGTCGAACTGGCGCAACGTGAGCTTGAGCGCGCGCAGCAATTGATCAAGACGCAGGCGGTCGCGGAAACAATTGTCGACCAGCGCCGTCAGCAGCTTCAATCGGCTGAGGCGGCTGTCCTGCAAGCGGAAGGCGCATTGCAGCGCGCGGATCTTGATGTCGAATTCACCAAGGTAAAGGCGCCGATTGACGGCCGTATCAGCCGTCATCTGGTGTCGGTCGGTAATCTCGTGCAGGGTAGCGAGAGCGGGGCGACGCTCCTCACATCGATTGTCTCGGTCAATCCGATCTATGTCTATTTCGACATGGATGAATCGATCTATCTCAAGAACAGCAGGTTGTGGTTCGAAGGGCGCCGGCCGAGTTCGCGCGACACGGCAAATCCCGTGCACGTGATGCTTTCGGGCGAGACCAAACCTTCGCATGAAGGCGCGATGGATTTTCTCGACAACCGGCTAGACGTCGGGACCGGCACGCTGCGGGGCCGTGCCCTGGTGAACAATCAGGATCAGTCGATCCTTCCCGGGCAGTTTGCGCGCGTGCGCGTTCTCGGCAGCGCGCCTTATGAGGCATTGTTGCTGCCCGATACCGCTATTGCGACGGATCAGTCGCGCAAAATCGTATTTGTCGTAAAGGCGGATGATACAGTCGAGGCGAGGCCGGTGGTCCTCGGATCGTTGGATGGCGGTCTGCGTGTTGTTCGCGAAGGGTTAAAGCCCGACGATCGCGTGGTCGTCGAAGGACTTCAGCGTGTGCGCATCGGGGCCAAGGTCGCGCCACATGCGGCTAGTGGTGGCAAGCCATGAATTTGGGGCGCCTTTCCATAAACCAGCCGATCCTGGCGATGGTCTTGTCGATCGTGCTGCTTATCGTCGGCGCGATTGCCTATACGACTTTGCCGGTGGCGGAATATCCGCAGGTGGCGCCGCCGACGGTGGTCATCACGACGCAGTATCCCGGCGCCTCGGCGCAAACCGTCTCGGACACGGTTGCAACCCCCATCGAGCAGGAGATCAACGGTGTCGAGGACATGCTGTATCTTTACAGCCAGGCGACCTCCAACGGCCAGTTGACCATTACTGTGACGTTCAAGCTGGGCACCGACCTCGATAAGGCTCAGGTACTGGTACAGAACAGGGTGGCAATCGCGCAGCCCCGGCTTCCTGAAGAAGTCCAGCGCAACGGCGTCACGACGCGCAAAAACAGCCCCGACCTGATGATGGTCGTGTTTATGCTGTCGCCCGACGACACCTACGATCAGCTCTATATCTCCAACTATGCGCTACGTCAGGTTCGTGACCAGTTGCTGCGGCTTGACGGCGTCGGCGACATCCAGATCTTTGCCGCGCGTGACTATTCGATGCGGCTGTGGCTGGACCCGGACAAGATCGCAACGCTTGGCATGACGGCGGGTGACGTGCTGGCTGCGATCCGGGCGCAGAATTTGCAGGTCACGGGTGGTCAAATCGCGGAGCCCCCGATCGCCGATCGTGCATTTCAGCCCAATCTCACGTTCACGGGGCGACTGAAGGATCAGGCACAGTTCGAGGACATTGTGCTGAAGGCCGGCGACGACGGCCGCACCGTGCGGCTGCGCGATGTCGCGCGTGTCGAGCTGGGCGCGCTCAGTTCCACCACCAACGGTTTCCTGCTGCGCAAGGAAGCCGTCGCGTTGTTGGTTTTTCAGCGGCCCGGCTCGAATGCGTTGGCAACGGCCAAAAGCATCTCGGATACGATGGTCAAGCTCAAGGCCGAATTCCCGAAGGGCTTGGACTACAATATCGGCTACAACCCGACAGAGTTCATCGCGCAATCGGTCTCTGAATTGATCAAGACCATCTATGAGGCGATGGTGCTGGTCGTCATCGTGGTGCTGGTGTTCCTACAGGGCTGGCGCCCGGCGATCATTCCGATCATAGCCATACCGGTCTCGCTGGTCGGCACCTTTGCAGTGATGGCGGCTCTTGGATTCTCGATCAACAATCTCACGTTGTTTGGGCTCGTCCTGGCCGTGGGCATTGTGGTCGATGACGCCATCGTGGTGGTCGAGAACGTGGAGCGGCATCTCGGCGCGGGTATGAGCCGGCGAGATGCCGCACTGATTACCATGCAGGAGGTCGGCGGGGCGTTGGTGTCGATCGCGCTGGTGCTGTGCGCGGTATTCGTACCCACCGCATTTCTCGGTGGTATCTCCGGTCAATTCTTCCAGCAATTCGCGATCACGATTGCCGTCGCGACTGCAATCTCTTGTTTCTGCTCACTCACGCTGTCGCCGGCGCTGGCTTCGCTGATCCTGGAGCCGCATCACGAAAAGAAGCCGCCGGCCAGTTGGAATTTTATCGCGCGGGGGTGGAACGCTTTCACCGGCGTATTCAACCGAGGTTTCGACCGGCTGTCCCACGGTTACGGCAGCCTTGCCGGTTTCATAATTCGGCACTCGGCATTGATGTTGCTGCTTTATGCTGTGTTGATCGGCTCGGCGGGATGGCTGCTTTACACAACGCCGCAAGGCTTTATCCCGGCACAGGACCGAGGCTATGTCATCGTCGCGGTGCAATTGCCGGGGGCTGCTTCCTTGGCGCGCACCACGGCAGTTGTGAAGGAAATCGAGCGGATTGCACTGGATACGCCCGGCGTGGTCCGTGTGCCAGCGCTGGCGGGTCTGTCCGGTGCGACACGCACCCAGTCCGGGAATGCCGCGGCGCTGTTTCCGGTGTTTGACGAGCCCGAGGCCCGGATAAAGAAAGGCCTGTCCGCCAACGTCATTACTGCGGAGCTGCGCAAGCGGCTGTCGGTCATTGAGGGCGCCTTTATCATTGTTGTGCCGCCGCCCGCGGTGCCGGGTATCGGCACCGGCGGCGGGTTTACGATGCGGATCGAGGATCGTCAGGGCCGGGGGCCAGAGCTACTGGCGGCCGCGACCGACGAGTTGGTGGCTGCGGCGCGCAAGGCGCCGGGCCTCACGGCGGTGTTTTCGCCATTTACAGCCAACACGCCGCAGGTGTTTGTCGAGATCGATCGGCTCAAGGCGCAGATGCTTGGCGTACCGATCCAGAACGTCACCGAGGCGATCGAGACCTACTTTGGCTCAGCCTACGTCAACGACTTCAACATCCTCGGCCGCACCTATCACGTCACCGCCCAGGCCGATCTGCCATTCCGCAAGGAGACGTCCGATCTGGCGCGGTTGCGCACCCGCAACAAGGCTGGCGACATGGTGCTCCTGGGCAGTGTCGTGAATTTCAGCGACACCTCCGGGCCGGACCGTGTAGCGCGTTACAACCTGTATCCGGCGTCGGAGGTGCAGGGCGATACGTTGCCGGGCACTAGTTCCGCGACTGCCCTCAACATCATGCAGAAGATTGCCGACGAAACGTTGCCGAGCGGTTTCGCGTTCGAATGGACCGACCTTTCCTACCAGCAGGCGACCGGGGCCAATGCCGGCCTGTACGTATTTCCGATCTGCGTGCTGTTCGTCTATCTGGTGCTGGCCGCGCAGTATGGCAGCTGGACGCTGCCGTTCGCAGTGATCCTGATCGTGCCGATGTGTCTGCTGGCGGCGACCATCGGCGTGCGTATCATGGGGCAGGATGTCAATATCCTCACCCAAATCGGCTTCGTGGTGCTGGTCGGGCTCGCCGCGAAGAACGCTATCCTGATCGTCGAATTTGCCCGCGATATCGAGCGCGAAGGTCATAACCAGCTTGACGCGGTGATCGAGGCCTGCCGGCTGCGTATCCGGCCGATCCTGATGACGTCCTTCGCGTTCATTCTTGGCGTTCTGCCGCTGGTGATTTCATCCGGCTCGGGGTCGGAGATGAGGCAGGCGGTGGGAGTGGCAGTCTTCTTCGGGATGCTCGGGGTTACGCTGTTCGGGCTGGTCTTTACACCCATCTTCTACATGCTGGTGCGAAGGCTTTTCCCGGGCAGCGTCGAAATTCCATCCAAGAAGGCCGAATTGCCTGATCCCGTCGGAAGCTGAGTGGCAAGGTCGCTACTGGGCCGGTTGCACCATCTGTTCCGCCAGAACACATCGTGCGATGCGGCCCGCTCCGATCTCTATGTTGGGTGGCATCGCTTCGAGACAGCGGGCTTGCGCGAAGTCACAACGAGGCGCGAACGAACAGTTGACCGGCGCTTTGTCGAGCGAGGGCGGTGTGCCGGGGATGGTCTCCAGCCGCGCGCCGCGTTTGGCGCCATGAACGGTGGATGCAAGAAGTCCGCGTGGGTAAGGATGAATTGGCGCCTTTACAATCTGGCTGGTCGTTCCGGTTTCGACGATTTGTCCCGCATACATCACTGCCACGCGATCGCAGATCTCGATGGCGACGCCAATGTCGTGGGTGACGAAGATCACCGACATGCCGAATTCGCGTTGTAACTCGCGCAGTAACAGCAGGATCTGGATCTGTACCGTGGCGTCGAGCGCGGTGGTTGGCTCGTCCGCCAGCAGGATTTTAGGCTTGCAGGCGAGCGCGAGTGCGATCATGGCCCGCTGACGCATGCCGCCGGACATCTCGTGCGGATAGGCATCCAGTCTGCGCTTGGCGGAAGGAATGCGCACAACCTCGAGCATTTCCAGCGCACGCGCCATTGCGTCGGTATGGCTCTTGCCCTCGTGGCGCATCACACTTTCCGCGATCTGATGGCCGATGGTGTAGACAGGATCGAGGGCCAGCGCGGGCTCCTGGAAGATCATCGAGACCGTCCGACCGCGGAAGGCCAAAAGTTCATCGTCGTTCAGCGCCAGGACGTCGCGTCCTGCGACCTGAACGCTGCCGGTTATGGTCGTGCGCTTCTTTGGCAGCAAGCGCATCAGGGCGCGCAGCGTGACGCTCTTGCCGGAGCCGGATTCACCGAGAAGGCCGACAACTTCACCTTCGCCGAGTGACAGGTTGATGCCGTTCACTGCATAGACTGTGCGCTCGCCGGTGAAGCGGACACTGAGATCGCGGATGTCGATGAGATTTGTCATGTCAATTCGGCGCTCCTCACAGATTGCGCGGCCGGAGCGCGGCTATGGCCCGAACCTGGAATGGACATGTAGCAGGCCACCTGATGTCCCATCTCGTCGATGTCCGTCAATTTCGGCCCGGCCTCCGAGCAGAGCGGCTCCGCAAACGGGCAACGGGTGTGAAACCGGCAGCCGGCCGGAGGATCGATGGGATTAGGCGGATCGCCTGTAATAGGTGGCGTTTCGGTGCGCCTGTCGGGATCGGAAGAAGGCATCGCTGCCAGCAATGCGCGGGTATAGGGATGTGCTGGCGCATCCCACACCTCATCAACCGGACCGAGTTCGACCACTTCTCCGAGATACATCACCAGCACGCGATCGGAAATATATCGCACCACATTCAGGTCGTGGCTGATGAAAAGATAAGTTAGTCCAAATTCACGTTTAAGATCGACGAGGAGGTTGAGCACCTGCGCCTCGACGGATTTGTCGAGCGCGGACACCGCCTCGTCGAGGATCACAAGGCGCGGTGAGAGCGCGAGCGCGCGCGCGATATTGACCCGCTGGCGCTGGCCGCCGGATATTTCATGGGGGTAGCGATTGGCGAAGATCTCGGGGCGTAATCCGACTTTTCCCAGCAATTCCTGCGCGAGTGCGCGTGCGGCGCCATCGTCCATCCCGTGGACTTTGGGGCCGAAGGCAATCGATTCCTCGATGGTCAGACGTGGATTGAGCGAGGCGTAGCTGTCCTGGAACACCATCTGCATGGCGCGGCGCAATTCGCGTAGCGACAGGGCGCGCCCCACCAACATGCCATCATAGATAAACTCGCCCGCATCGCGTGGCATCAAGTGCATCAGAAGCCGTGCCGTGGTGGATTTGCCGCAGCCGGATTCGCCGACGATTCCCACCGTCTCGCCCTTGGCGATCGAGAACGTCACGTTGTCGACGGCACGGACTGTCTTGCCCTTGCTGAAAAGGCCGCCGCGAACCGGGAAATGTTTGGTCAGTCCCGTGACCTGCAGCAACGGCTGCGCTTTGCCGCCGCGATCTTCGATCGGATCCAGCATATCGATGGATTGAGATGTGTCTGTCATGGTATCAATTCCGGATGTCCATCGCGCTGCGCATCCCGTCGCTCAGCAGGTTGAAGCAGATCGAGACGGCGAAGATCATGACGCCAGGAAGGGCCGCCACCCACGGGTTGACATAGATCGCAGTGCGCAACGTGTTGAGCATCAGCCCCCATTCCGGCTCGGGCGGCTTGGTTCCGAGGCCGAGGAACGACAGGCCGGCGGCGAGGATCATCGAGACCGAGATGAGACCGGTGGCATAGACGAAGATAGATCCCAGCACATTGCCGAGCATGTGAACCCGCATGATTGTGAATGCGTCGGCGCCGGATGCGCGAGCCGCTTCCACGAAATCCATGTTGCGCACGCCGGTGGTCACGCTCTCGGCGACTCGGGTGATTTGGGGAACGAAGACGATGGTCAGCGAGACGATGGAGTTGACGATGCCTGCTCCCAGCGCTCCGGAGATCGCAATGGCCAGTAGCACTGAAGGAAACGCGTAAAACACGTCGACCGTGCGCATGATCGCGGTGTTGATCTTGCCGCCGACATACCCGGCCACGAGGCCGAGCGATGTCCCGATGATGAAGGCAAAGACGACCGGCACGATGCCTATCAGCAGCGACAGTCGTCCACCGTAGATCAGGCGAGACAGCATATCACGGCCAAGTTCATCGGTGCCGAGGGGATAGCCCGCTGTTCCGATCACGCGGAGGCGGCGTATCATGGATCCCTGATAAGGATCGGCGAGACCGAGCCACGGCGCGGCGATGGCCGACAGGAATATCGCGATGAGAATGAAGGCGCATACCATGCTGACCCTGTCGCGCACGATTCGCCGGCCGACCGTGGCCCAGTAGCCGCGCGCTTTTGTAGCCGGCGCGGCCTGAAGGGCTGTGTCTGTGAGCGTGCTCATCAATCAGCTCCGCTTGATACGCGGATCGATGGACGCCTGTGCGACGTCGACCATGAGGTTGAGGAACACGAAGAACAGCGCGAGCACGAGGATCGTGCCTTGCAGCAGCGGCAGGTCGCGCTGGAAGATCGCGGAATTGAGCAGCAGGCCGGAGCCGGGCCACGAGAACACCGTTTCGATTAGGATCGATCCGCCGAGCATGTAACCCAATTGAAGGCCCATGACCGCCAGGGCGGTCGGAGCGGCGTTTTTGATGACGTGCCGGAAGACGCGCGTTTCGCGCAGGCCTTTGGCCCGTAGCGCTTCGACAAAATCCTGAGACAGAATGTCGCCGGTCAGGGCTCGCACGGTGCGCGTGACGATGCCCATCGGAATCACGGACGTCGTGATCGCCGGCAGAATAAGATAGCGGACATGCTCCCAATCCCAGCTCCAGGCACCCGAGCCGCCTGGTCCGGCGCCGACGGCGGGCAACCAATTGAGTTGAACTGAGAAGATGATGACCAGCACCATACCGAGCCAGTAATGCGGGACGGAGACGCCCGCGATGGCGATTGACGTCGCCACCTTGTCGATCCAGGTATTGCGGAAGTAACCGGCGATCAGACCGAAAAACAATCCGAGGGTGAATCCGATCGCCGCGGCGGCAATGGCAAGGGTCACGGTGTTACCGACGGCGCGCAGCACTTCAGCGAGGACGGGCCGTCCCGTTGCGATCGATGTGCCGAGGTCGCCATTGACAGCCTTCCACAGCCAGAGTCCGAACTGGACGGGCAGGGGACGATCGAAACCGTAGGCGACGCGTAACTGGTTCGCGAGTTCTTGCGATGCGTCGGCAGGGAGGATCGCGACCAGCGGATCGCCCGGAGTGATGTGAACCAGCAAGAAGCAAACCAGCGCGACGCTAATCACGACGGGAATCACATAGACGATACGTCGGGCCACGTAAGCAAACACAATTCACCTTCAATCGTCGGAAAGTTCCGGCATCGCCCCCTGAACGAGCAGAGCGGCGATACCGTCGTTGTGGATGGGTCTGGTACGACGCGAAGAACGCGATCGCGCCGCTGCGGTTACTGCATCGACACCGGAGAGAAATCCACGAACCAGCTTTTAGGTTGTACGAGACCCTTCACCTTAGGACTCAGGGCGCGAGGACCGACGTCGTGCGCGACGTAAAGAAATGCCGCGTCATCGACCGATGCCGCATGCAGTTCCGCGAGCGCAGTGTCCCGTTCCGCGGGATCGAAGGTCTGGCGCGCCTTCTTCACCAGTTCGTCGAATTTCGGATTGTTGATGAAGCCCCAGTTGTTCGATACCGGGGGAGCCATTGAAGATTGCAGGAAACGCACCATCGCGAAGAAAGGGTCCATCGCGGCATAGGTGACGTTGGTTGCGTTGGCGCCGTTGGCGCTGGGATCCTTGGCTCCGCGCCGCCAGTTGGTGAACAGCGTATTCCATTCGATGACATCGAGCTGAACATCGAAGTAGCATTCCGCCAGCGCCTGCTGCAGATACTCGTTCATTGGCAACGGCAGCATCTGGCCGGAACCGGAAGCGGAGGTCTGCGTCTTCACCGTCAGCTTTTTGTTCGGTCCATAGCCGGCTTCCTGCATCAGCTTCTGAGCTGCAGCCTTGTCATACTTGATCTCGAATGTCGGCTTGCCGCGCCACGGATGACCGGGCTCGAACGTGCCGCTCGCGGGGACCATCAGGCCGGCGAGCAGGCCGTCTTTCAGTCCTTCGCGATCGACGCACAGATTGGCGGCCTTGCGCACGCGAATATCATTCCAAGGTGAACCTTCCACGCGCGAGAACTGCCACGGCCAGACGTGGGGCTGCTCGTTCTTGCTGATGGTGAAGCCGCGCTGCGTGAGTTCCTTGACGGCGTCCGGTGCCGGGGCCTCGATCCAGTCCACCTGTCCCGACAACAGTGCTGCGGTGCGCGCATTCGCCTCTGGCATCGGCAGCAGCACCATCTTGTCCGTCTTGGGAACGCGTGCCTTGTCCCAATAGTTGTCGTTCTTCGTCAGTTCAAGCCGTTCGCGCGGCGTGAACTTGGTCATCTTCCAAGGACCGGTGCCCGATGCATCACGCGCAAACGCTGCCCATGCAGCCTGAGACTTCGCCTTTGCATCGGCCCCGTCGGCGGCATCGTAGAATTTCTGCCATTTCATGGGGCTGGCCATGAACAGGTTGGTGAGATTAATCGGCAGGAAGCTGTCCGGCTCCTTCGTGGTCAGTTCCACGGTCATGTCGTCGATCTTGCGCGCTGAAGCCAGTGTCGGCATGCGCGACGCGGTGACGCCGACCTGACTAGCGTCATACTGCGATGCATCGGTTTTCAGAACCTTCTCGACATTCCAGACAACGGCATCGGCGTTGAATGGCGAGCCGTCATGAAATGTCACGCCCGGACGCAGCTTGAATGTCCACTTTGTCTTGTCGTTCGCATCCACCGCCCATTCAGTCGCGAGGCCCGGGATGACGACACTGGCCTTGGTCGCCGATGAAAGATCCCACATCGTCAGCGCATCGTACATCGTAAGGCCCGTGAAACGGTTGCCTTCAAATCCCTGATCGGGTTGTCCGAGCGTTCGGGGAATATCGGCGGCAGTCATGCCGATGCGCAAAACTGTTTCGGCGCTCGCAGAAAGCGGCAGCGCGGCTACCGACGCCATAGAGAGCAGCAATATCGCCGCGGCCGCGCGGCTTTTTGGATGGATGTTGGTACGCATAATGATGAATCCCTTTGGTCGGCGATGGCTAAATCTTATGCAACGCCTATGCCAAGGGGACTTCAGTCCCATGTATGCCTCAGCCGGATAGACGGATGCGGAAAGGTTGACTTCAGGTGCTTGGCTATCAAGGTTGGGCTGAAAAACGCTGACAGAACTGACCATCCGCGATAATCCGCCCCGCATTCACGCAACGTGCGGCGGAACCGTCGCTAGTATCTTGTATACAAGAGAGGCAAATTTCGAGTCCGTTGTTCAGTCATTGCACTCTTTTAAGGCAATCGTACTCTGTCGGCGTCATGCTGTGATGGGGAGGATATGCGCGACCGGGTGTCTTACACGCCGTTGCATGCATTACTTTGTACACAAACGATTGCCGTGAATGCAAAGCCACGGCCGATCGTGGGAGTCTCGTCGCTACGCAGAGCTAAGTCCTGCCTTCTCAGGACGTCTGGCATCAGCCTTGCAAGCTCAACTCCAATTCTTTGCCCTCTTATGGAGTTGCGTTCATGCGGTTTCCGAAATCGATCGTCCTTGCGGCGCTCGCCATGGCCATCGGCATCGCCGTACCCGCGAAAGCGGAAACGGTAGTGCGATATGGCATCTCGATGGCGGACATTCCACTAACGACGGGGCAGCCGGATCGTGGCGCCGGCGCTTATCAGTTCACCGGCTATACGATCTACGATCCGCTCGTCGCATGGGAGATGGATGTCGCCGATCGGCCGGGTAAGCTGGTGCCGGGACTTGCAACCGAATGGAAAGTCGATCCTGCAGACAAGACGAAATGGCGCTTTGCATTGCGTCCGGGCGTCAAGTTTCATGACGGAAGCGATTTCAATGCCGACGCGGTGATCTGGAATCTCGACAAGGTCCTGAACGACAAGGCGCCGCAGTTCGACAAGCGGCAGAGCGCGCAGGTAAAGACCCGCCTTCCATCGGTGGCGAGTTATGCCAAAATCGATGACTCCACCATTGAGATCACGACGAAGGCTGTCGACTCGTTCTTCCCGTATCAGATGCTGTGGTTTCTCGTCTCCAGTCCCGCGCAATATGAAAAGCTCGGGAAGGACTGGGACAAGTTTGCAAGCGCACCATCAGGCACCGGCCCATTCAAGTTGACCAAGCTGGTCCCGCGCGAACTGGCTGAACTGTCGAAGAATGCCGACTACTGGGACAAGAAGCGGATTCCAAAAGTCGACAAGCTCGTTCTCGTGCCGATGCCCGAGGCCCTGACGCGCACCAATGCATTGCTGGCCGGACAGGTCGATCTGATCGAGACGCCGGCACCGGATGCCGTGCCGCAGCTTAAATCAGCCGGCATGAAGATCGTCGACAACGTCACGCCGCATGTCTGGAACTATCATCTCAGTGTGCTGCCGGGTTCGCCCTGGACCGACGTTCGCCTGCGCAAGGCGCTGAATCTCGCCATCGACCGCGATGGTGTGGTTGGCCTGATGAATGGTCTCGCCAAGCCGGCCAAGGGGCAGGTCGATCCGTCGAGCCCGTGGTTCGGCAAGCCGACGTTCGAGCTCAAGTACGATCTCGCCGAAGCCAAGAGACTGGTGAAGGAAGCCGGCTATTCGCCCGAGAAACCCTTGAAAGCAAAGTTCATCATCGCCAACGGCGGAACCGGCCAGATGCTCTCGCTGCCGATGAACGAATTCCTGCAGCAGAGCTTCAAGGAGATCGGCGTCGACGTCGAGTTTAAGGTCGTTGAACTCGAAGTCCTATATACCGCGTGGCGAAAAGGCGCGGCCGATGAAAGCATGGCCGGCATTACTGCCAACAATATTGCCTATGTCACCTCGGACCCGCTCTACGCGATCGTCCGCTTCTTCCATTCCGGACAGATCGCG
The DNA here is from genome assembly GCF_021502575.1 of Bradyrhizobium sp. G127. Taxonomy (NCBI): domain Bacteria; kingdom Pseudomonadati; phylum Pseudomonadota; class Alphaproteobacteria; order Hyphomicrobiales; family Nitrobacteraceae; genus Bradyrhizobium; species Bradyrhizobium sp. G127. Next base: position 1,171,403 of record NZ_JAKFGN010000002.1, on the reverse strand, counting down.
CCGGTCGGCGTGAACTGGGGCGGCTACAAGAATCCGAAGGTTGATGCGCTGATCGATGAGGCCAAGCAGAGCTTTGACACCGCCAAGCAGGACGAGCTTCTGGCGCAGGCGCATGCAACGATCGTGGATGATGCCGTGCTGGTCTGGGTTGTGCATGACACCAATCCCCATGCGCTGTCGCCGAAGGTCAAGAAATTCGTGCAGGCGCAGCACTGGTTTCAGGATCTAACCACGATCGGTGTGGACTGATCGGAAGCGATCTCTTACTGATGATTCGGGTGCGCATGGTATTGCGCACCCGATTTTTTTTGTCTGTCGCGTCCCGCGCGAAGGGTCTTTCCGTTATGCCCGAATGATCTGATTTTGGCGTTAGGCTGTTCTGAGCCTTCCGTCGGCGTCGCTAAATGTTAGCCAGCGACGTCTTGAGGCGATCGAGCAGCCGATAGAGCGTAATCTGCTCATCATGGCTGAATCGGGCCAGCGACGCATTATAAAAAGCCTCGATCGGCTCCAGCATTCCCGTCCACGCCGTTGTGCCCTTGCGGGTCAAGCGAATGCGACGGCTGCGGCCGTCGTCCTTGTCCTTGTCGCGAGCAATCCAATCGCGTGCTTCAAGCCTGTCGAGAACGGCTGTGAGATTTTGCCGGCTGACGTCGAGAAATTCAATCAGGTCCTTGACGGTCATTCCTTTCTCGCGCACCAGTGGCCGCGCGAGTGCGCCGAGAACGGCCCATTGCTGTGTCGTGGCTCCGAACCCTTCGACATAGCGCGCACCTTGTTTATGCATCAGGTTCGACGCCTGGTAGAGGCGAAAGAACACCCTGTTCGCGACGTCGAACTCGATGTCCGACTTTGCTTGTTTTTCAGCCAATGCCATGTCTTGTCGCCGTATTGCTACGATGTTGTTGCTTGCCCTTGCTACATAATATCAATGCATTGATGGTTCAACGTGGAAGTCTCGAAGCCTCACACGGAGCCGGTTTACTCATCATCGGCGGCAAGGAGCGCCGGCGGATGATCTTTCCGCAGCTTCCCGTAGGTGAGGTGATAGCGCATATGGTGCGGATCTAAAGCCTGGCGGCAGTGGTCGCAGGCGATAATCGGCTCGAAGTCCTTGCCGCAGTCGAGGTGTTTAAGGATGAGCGGCTTTTTGTGGTCGAGCCATTTATCCCCCCAGCGCAACATCTGGATCAGCGGCAGGTATAAGTCCTGTCCCGCTGCGGTTAGCTTGTATTCATAGCGTTCCGGTACGTCCTGATATTTAACCCGTTTCAGAATGTTCTGGCTGACAAGGCGGTTGAGCCGGTCGGTTAGAATATTGGTGGCGATGCCAAGCCGCTCCTGCATGACATCGAAACGCCGTACGCCGAAAAACATCTCGCGCACCACCAGAAAGGTCCAGCGGTCCGCGAGGATTCCCAGCGTACGCGAAACCGATGACGGGCGGCCGCGTTCGAAGGTTTCGACGCCGCCGCTGCGTCGGCGTTGAGGCATGGCGGTTGCGTGGGAGGTGCCTGCGCCCGGGCCATCGCGATAGACGACCCGATGTGCGTTGACCGGCTCGCGGCAGGCCGAGCAGATCGTTTCGGGATGGCATTCGTGTCCACAAGTTGCATGCACGAGTCGAAGCGGAGGCGGTTTGCCGTCCGCCAGCCAATCGTCACCGAAACGCAACATCGCAAGCATAACCAGATAGAGGTCGAAGCCTCGTTCGGTCAGACGATATTCGAAGCGTGCGCTGTCGGCCAGCGGTACGCGGGAAAGAACCTTGGCTTGGACAAGCTGTGCCAGCCGGGCGCTGAGCGTGCTGCGCGGCATGTGCAAGACGGATTGCACCTGATCGAAACGGCGTGCGCCAAGGTAGACCTCTCTCAGGACGAGAAAGGACCAAGCATCCGACAGGATCGTCAGTGTGCGGTCAACGGAGCAGTTGCGCACCAGCGGGCGTCCCGAAGTCTTGGGCTGTCGGAGCGTCGGGGAGAGGGGGGCTTTTGAAAGGGTGCGCGCCATACATTATTCTCGGTCAGCGATTGCCGGCGTTAGTCGCGGCGTTCAGTCCATACGCGCGCAAACTGATCAATTACCTCGCGATCGACATGAACGGTTCCAGTCTGCTGACGGCCAAACAGGTAGCCGAGGGCCGCGACAATGACGAGCAGGACACCGCTCATGAAGTCCGGCGACACATGCGCACTTCCATTTGGTATCAGAGTTGGTAGCGAGCCATCGAGCAAATACCAGCATGCACCAATCGCTGCGAGCAACAGCACAAGGCCGGCGGATTTTATATGTTTGAAAAATCCCGGTGTGACGTCCATTGGCGCCGAAGCAGGACGGAAGCGGTGAGTTGATTCCTGCCGCGAAACGGTTTGCGGTGCCGCACCTGCTGCCGTTGCGCTAGCGGAGTGGACGCCCGGACGAGTCTGCGCGCTTTTGTTGAACTGCGCCTCGATTTCCTCGGCGAAGCGCTTGAAGAAAAGACCGGACATTTGTTTGGCGGTGGCGTCGATCAATCTGCCGCCGAGTTGCGCCAGCTTGCCGCCCACGTCGGCGTTCACGGTGTAGTGCAGGATAGTGTCGTCGCCGTCCTGTTCCAGCCGCACAACGGCGCTCCCCTTCGCGAAGCCCGCTACGCCGCCCTGACCTTCGCCTGTGATGCGATAGCCATTCGGCGGATCGAGGTCTGACAATGTCACGGCACCCTGGAATTTGGCGGTCACGGGGCCGACCTTGATCAGCGCCGTCGCGGTCATTTGCGTGTCGGAAGTCTTAAGCAGTTCCTGGCAGCCGGGAATGCATGTTTGCAGAACCGCCGGATCGTTAAGAGCTTTCCAAACGATTTCGCGGCTTGCGGGAATGCGCTGTTGGCCTGTCATGTCCATGGTGTGTCTCCCAAAACCGCCACGAGTTGTCAGTCGCGCGATTCCATACCCTTAGTTTCGCTTTAGCTTGACATGTCATAACATAGTCTAATAATGCAAGTCACTATGGAAGCCGAAATAATCTTCGCATCGTGGCGTAAATTAGATCGATCGGGAGCCTTCTTATGAAGCCTGCTCCGTTCGATTATGTCCGTGCGGAAAGCACAGAGCACGCGGTGCAGGTCCTCGCCGCTGCGGGCGGCGACGGCAAGGTGATTGCCGGCGGTCAAAGTCTGATGCCGATGATGAACTTCCGTCTGGTGAAGCCGTCGGTGTTGGTGGACATCAATGGCATTCACGGTCTCGATGCTGTGCAGATGCGCAGCGACAGGATCGTACTCGGTGCGCTCGTTCGTCATCGCATGACGGCGATGGATGCCCTGGTCGCAAAGCACATTCCCGTGCTGCATCAGGCGATGAAGCATGTCGCCCATTTGACGGTGCGCAACCGTGGTACGTTCTGTGGCAGCGTCTGCCATGCCGATCCCGCAGCAGAGATGCCGATGATGTCACTGCTGCTCAACGGTGTCGTTCACATCGCGTCTCCACGGGGCCAACGCACGCTCGCCGCTCAGGATTTCTTTGTCGGTTCGCTGGTCACAGCGCTGGAGCCCGACGAACTCGTGACCGAGATCGAGATCGATACGTTGCCTGCCGGCACCGGTTGGGGATTCGAGGAGTTTGCCCGGCGTCACGGAGATTATGCGCTGGCTGCGGTTGCTGTCACGATGCATTGCCGGGACGGTGTGGCGTCAGACGTCCGTATCGGGCTCATGGGCGTCGGCGAAATGCCGATGCGCGCACCGCAAGTTGAGACGATGCTGGAAGGTCGCGAGATCAGCGCCGCGCTGATCGGCGAAGCGATCGAGGTGCTCCGGGCCGGCCTCGAACCGAATTCGGATCTGAATGCGTCGGCGGACTATCGCCGTCATCTGGCGGGTGTTCTCGCACGGCGCGCCATGACGGATGCCTGGGCACGGGCAGACAAAGGCGCGGTGGCATGAGCGAGCGCACCGAGATCACTGTTTCCGTCAACGGCTTGTCCTATACGCGAAGCGTCGAGCCTCGCATGCTGCTCGCGGATTTTCTGCGCCATGAGCTTGGATTGACCGGCACCCATGTTGGCTGCGAACATGGTGTCTGCGGCGCTTGTACCATTCTGCTCGATGGGCGCAGCGCACGCTCCTGCTTGACTTTGGCGGTCCAGGCGAACGGCGCCGATATCGAGACGGTCGAAGGACAGGGGACGGTCGAGTGTCTCGGAAGAATTCAGCAGGCGTTCCGTGATCATCACGGACTTCAGTGCGGTTTCTGTACGCCGGGCTTTATTATGACCATCGCCGACATGCTGCGGCATCATAGCCTCGATAATGACGAGGAAATTCGCGAAGCACTCTCGGGCAATATCTGCCGCTGTACTGGCTATGAGAACATCGTGAATGCAGTGCGCGAACTGGCTAAGGAAAGAACGGCACTCAGATGAGAACCATTTTCCTTCTTATCGCGGGTTCGACATGAGCGCATTCGACTCTTCATCGGTCGAGATGCGGCCCAAGATGGTGGGCCAGCGCATCAAGCGCACAGAGGATCCGCGTTTGCTCGCGGGTGTCGGGCGCTATGTCGATGACATCACACCGCAGGGGGCGCTTCATGTCGCAATCAGGCGCAGCGACCAGCCCCATGCACGCATTCGCGGCATCGACATCGGTGAAGCCTTCTCCGTGCCGGGCGTGGTGGCGATTTTCGATGCAATCGATCTCGAGGGTGATCTCAAGCCTGCCATTCCAACCTCAAAAATGAAGAACTACTACGCGACGCCGATTTGGCCGTTGGCGCGCGGCAAGGTGCGTTACGTCGGTGAGCCCGTCGTCGCTGTCGTGGCCGAGAGCCGCTATGCGGCCGAGGACGCGCTGGAGCACATCTCGATCGACTATGAGCCGTTGCCATTCGCGATCCGCCAGACCGATGCGGTGGCCGACGATGCGCCGCTGCTTCATGAGGAAGCCGGAACCAACGTCATCATCTCGCGCGAATTTGCACGCGGCGATGTCGACAAGGCCATTCAGGATGCGCCGGTGACGGTGAAAGGCGTTTTTCGCATGACGCGGAAAACGGCGGTCGCCATGGAAAACCGCTCCTATCTGGCCGAATGGGATAAACGCCGCCTTGCCCTGACGCTGCATTCATCGACAAATATTCCGGGCGTGATCCGCGACGTTCTTTCCGGTTGCTTCGATCTTCCTGGCAACCGTATGCGCGTGGTTGCGCCCGATGTCGGCGGCAGTTTCGGCGGCAAGGGGTCCCTGTATCACGAAGAAATACTGGTCTGCGCCCTCGCGCGCAAACTTGGCCGGCCCATCAAGTATACAAGCGACCGGCTCGAGGATCTGTCCTCCACCAGTCAGGCTTTCGACGAATTGATGGATGTCGAGCTCGCGGTCGATCGCGATGGCAAGTTGCTTGGCCTGCGCGCAGACGTGATCGGCGACATCGGAGCCTATTCGATTTATCCGTGGACCGGTGCGCTGGAACCTGTGCAGGTGGTGAGCTTTCTGCCGGGCCCGTATCGTCTCGAGCATTATCGCGGTCGTATCCGGGGTGTGCTTACGCCGAAGCCGCCGACGGGCCCTTATCGCGGCGTCGGCCGTCCATCTTCGACCTTCGCAATGGAGCGGCTCATCGATATGGCCGCGCGCAAGATCGGCTTGGACCCGGTCGAGATGCGACGTCGCAATCTGGTAACGGCCGAGGAGTTTCCTTATCGGACCGGCTCCGGCATCATCTGGGACAAATCGGCGTTTCAGGAGTGCCTGCAGGCGGCCTGCGATTATCTGGATTATCCCTCGCTCGTGCGTGAGCGTGACAAGGCGCGCGCTGAGGGACGCTGGGTCGGTATCGGTTTGGCAAGCTACGCCGAACTGACCGGCATCGGCTCCCGCATTTCTGCTGCACCGGGCATGCCGATCAATACGGGCACCGAGACCTCGGCTATCCGTATCGACGCCACCGGCGCGATTACGGCTGCGTTCGGTATCTCGTCGCATGGGCAGGGCCTGGAAACGACATTGGCACAGATTATCGCCGACGAACTCGGCTGCAAGATGGAGGATGTTGAGGTTCAGCACGGCGACAGCGCGCTGGTGCCGATGAGTACCGGAACCTTTGCCAGCCGCTCGGCCGTGATTGGCGGCGGCGCTGCGATCGTGGCGTCACGCACGCTAAAGGTGAAGGTGCTGAGGGCGGCGGCGCATCTGATGAATCAGCCGGTGGAGGACCTGGACGCATCCGGTGGAATCATCCGTTCGCGTGCATCCAACATTTCGATGACGTTCAAGGACGTCGCCAACGCGGTCTATTCGCAAATGGGCAGCATTCCGCGCGAACAGCGCGAGGATCTGGCGGTGTCGGAGACCTATGACCCTTATCTCGGCACGGCCTGCTCCTCCACGCATCTGGCGATGGTGGAGATCGATCCGGAAACCTACGGCGTCACCATCAAGCGCTATGTGGTGGCGGAGGATTGTGGGCGGATCATCAATCCGATGATTGTCGATGGCCAGGTGCAGGGCGCGGTCGTGCAGGGCATTGGAGCCGCACTTCTGGAGGAGATTGTCTATGACGATCAGGGCCAGTTCGTCACGGCCAGCCTCGCGGACTATCTTGTCCCCGTCGCCACCAACGCTTGTCCGATCGGCATCGTGCATATTGAGGCGGATTTGCCGAACAATATCGGCGGATTCCGCGGCATGGGCGAGGGCGGCACCATCGGCGCGCCAGCCGCCATCGCCAACGCCATATCCGACGCGCTGTCTCCGCTTGGCATCGAGATTGATACGCTTCCAGCAACGCCCGACCGTATCTTCCGCATGGTCGAGGCGGCGCGCGCCAGAAACAAGGCTGTATAACGCATCTGGCATGTGGTCTTGACGCGACTGGCATATCCATTCAAGATTCATAGTAAGGATTCAACTGGAAATCCGCGTCATAATCATGCGCTAAAAAGCGATCGGTCTGGGCGAAATGGCACGGCTGGGACTTGCAACAAAAGAAAGACGACCGGCCAAGCCCCTGTATGCAGTTTCTCCAGTCCAGGCAGGCAAGAAGCCGTCCCGATTGACCGAACGTCGCTGCTCTATTGCGAGCACGGTCGGCATTCTCTCCGATGCCTGGGCCTTTCTGGTCATCCGGGAAGCATTCTTTGGCGCAAAACGGTTTGAGGAGTTTCGCTCAGGTCTTGAGGTCTCGCGAGCGACGCTGACCGACCGGCTGCGGCGCCTGACGCGCGAAGGCATCCTGCGCGAGGTGAGCTATTCCGATACATCGAGCCGGGTCGAATACAAGCTGACCAAAGCCGGCATTGACCTCTATCCGGCATTTATGTCGCTGATGCAGTTCGGCGACCGCTGGCTGACCAGCGCGAGCGATGTGCCACTCCAATTGATCCACGAAGGCTGCAACTGCGTCAGCAAGCCGATTGTCGCTTGCTCCTGTTGCGAGCGGCGCATCGTAGCCCGGGACGTCAGCTATCACGACGGACCTGGCGCGGGCAGGATTCGCATCGAGAGTTCCAAACGCAGCCGTCGCACTGCAGATGATTTCATGCGCGGCCGCCCTAGTTCGGTGTCGCGCGCCCTTGAAGTGATCGGCGATCGCTGGAGTTTTCTGGTCATTCGCGAAGCATTCTATGGCGCCAAGAGGTTCGATCAGTTGCAGGCTGAACTGAGCATCGCGTCGAATATTTTGACCGATCGCCTTGCACGTCTCGTCGAGCGCGGGGTTTTCAGAAAGCGAAAGTATCAATCCTCGCCCGAACGTTTCGAATATCTGCTGACGCCGATGGGGGCCGATCTGCACGGCCCGCTGATCATGATGATGGCCTGGGGCGATCGCTGGCGTGCAGACGGTTCGCCGCCAATGCTTCTCAGGCATGAGACCTGCGGTCAATTTTTCACGCCGACCGTGGTCTGCAACAAGTGCGGCGAACCGATCCATGCCTACACGATGAAGTACCGGATGCGGTACAACCCAGCCAAGTTTGGCGGGCCGAAGAGCGGCCGGGCAGTGCCCGGCCGCGTTTGATGCTCGACGTTTCGTCGCGCTATTTCTTGACGAGCGGACACTTGCTTTCCGACAGCGGCCGGAAGGCCTCGTCGCCGGGAATGACGGCACGGAGCTTGTAATAGTCCCAAGCGTACTTGGATTCCGAAGGCTTCTTCACCTCATACACATACATGTCGTGAATGAAGCGGCCATCCTCGCGGACGCGGCCATTCTTGGCGAAGAAATCGTTTACCGGCATTTCGCGCATCTTTGCCATCACGGTCTTGGCGTCGTCAGTGCCCGCAGCCTTGATCGCATTGAGATAGTGAATCGTCGAGGAATAGTCGCCGGCATCGCCCATGTGCGGCATGCGCTTCATCTTCGCGAAAAACTTCTTCGAAAAGGCCCGCGTTTCCTCGTCACGATCCCAGTAGAAACCGTTGGTCAGAACGAGTCCTTGAGCTGCGGTCAAACCCATCGAGTCGATATCTGTGATCCAGACCAGCAGGCCAGCGATGGTCTGCTTGCCGCCGTCAGTCAGGCCGAAGTCCTTCGCGGACTTGACGGCATTGATAAAGGTCGTGCCGGAGCCTGCAATGGCGACGACCTTTGCTTTCGAGGCCTGGGCCTGCAATAGGAAGGAAGAATGATCGGCAGTATCGATAGGATAGCGGATCGCCCCAACAACGGAGCCTCCGTTTGCCTTTACCACGCCGGCGGTATCGGCTTCGAGAGCGTGGCCGAACGCGTAGTCGGCTGTAAGGAAGTACCAGGAATTCAGGCCTTCCTTGATCAGCGCTTTACCGGTGCCCTGTCCGAGAGCGTAAGTGTCATAAGCGTAGTGGATGCTGTTCGGCGTGCACGAATCGCCCGTCAGGCGCGAAGATCCTGATCCATTGACAATCGCGATCCGGTTCTTCTCCTGCGCGACATTGGTGACAGCCAGCGCGATCGATGAGTTGATCAGGTTCGCGATCATGTCGACCTTGCCGACGTCGTACCACTCGCGCGCCTTGGCGATTGCTACTTCGTTGCGGTTCTGGTGATCGGCGACGATCACTTCGATTGGCTTGCCGAGCACTGTGCCGCCGAAATCCTCGATGGCCATTTTGACCGCGGTCACTGAACCGTCCCCCGCCTCGTGGGAGAATTGTCCGGACATGTCGGTCAAGACACCGATCTTCACCACATCGTCCGAGATTTTTGTCTGGGCGTAAGCAGGACTCGCCATAGCGAGCCCTGCGGCAAGCGCCAATGTCATCTTCTTCATTCGCTTCCTCTCCTCTTGATTAAAGTGGTCCGATACCGCGGCCCAACAGATAGGCTTGCATAACTAGACTAATTTGGTATGACGCTGTCAACAGGCGCGATGAACTGCTTGCGTTGCGCCGCACAACCGATCTGGAGGAGACAGCCGGATGGATGCGACGCATGGTCATGCCGTGCCGGACGCCGACGTCGTGTTGCAGGCGCGAGGCTTGCGGAAGGAATTCCGCGGCTTCGTCGCTGTGAGCGGTGTGGACCTCGACATCCGTCGCGGCGCTATTCACGCGCTGATCGGGCCGAATGGCGCGGGCAAGACGACGGTCTTTAACCTTCTGACGAAATTCCTGAGCCCGACATCGGGCCGTATTTTGCTTGAGGGGACAGACGTTACGACGGAGCGCCCCGCGGCGCTTGGGCGGCTTGGACTGGTGCGATCGTTTCAGATTTCGGCGGTGTTTCCGCACCTTACGGTGAACGAGAACGTCGCCGTCGCGCTTCAGCGCAGCTCGGTATCTCCGGTCAAGTTCTGGCAGGGCCGCTCGCGGTTCGGTGATATGCCGGCGCGCATCGAGGCGCTGCTGGATCAGGTCGATCTTGGCGCCTTTGCGCATCAGCGCGCCGGCGATCTTGCCTACGGTCGCAAGCGCGCGCTTGAACTCGCGACGACACTCGCGGCCAATCCAAAAGTCATGTTGCTTGACGAGCCGACCCAGGGCCTTGGCCACGAGGACGTCGACCGCGTAACGGCACTGATCAAGCAGGTGGCAATTGGCCGCACCGTCGTGATGGTGGAGCACAACATGAAAATGGTGGCGCGCATCGCGGACCGGATCAGTGTGCTGCGTCGTGGCCAAATTATCGCCGAGGGCGCATATGACGAGGTGTCACGCGATCCGCAAGTCATTGAGTCCTATCTTGGCTCCCGGTCGCGCGCAGCGGAGCGCAAGCAATGACGACAGCAGCAAGTGACGGGGCAGATGCGCTCCTGGTGCAGGATCTTCATGCCTGGTACGGGGAATCCCATATCTTGCATGGCATGTCGTTCGCACTGCAGCGAGGAGAAGTGGTTGCTCTGCTCGGCCGCAACGGCAGCGGCCGAACGACAACCCTGCGCGCCATCATGGGGCTGATCGATCGGCGTGAGGGAATTATCCGCATCGGCGGCAAGGATGTTCTCGACCTGGCGCCGCATTTGGTTGCGCGCCTCGGTGTCGGATATTGCCCCGAGGAGCGGGGTATTTTCGCATCGTTGTCCTGCGAGGAGAACCTACTGCTGCCCCCGCAGCAATCGGGTGGTGGTATGGCGCTCGACGAGATTTATACCCAGTTGCCCAATCTGGCGGAGAGGCGTCATACGCCGGGGACGCGGCTCTCGGGCGGCGAACAGCAGATGCTGGCGATCGCGCGCATTCTGCGCACCGGCGCGCGGCTGCTGCTGCTGGATGAAATTTCCGAGGGGCTTGCGCCCGTCATTGTTGACCGTTTGTTCGATCTCATCATCGAACTTAAGTCACGCGGCTACACCATTCTGCTGGTCGAGCAAAACAAGTATTTCGCCGAGCCGCTCGCGGACAGGTTTCTCGTGGTCGAGCACGGCGATGTTACGATGCAGTTATCGGCATCCGAGCTCGCGGCGCAGGCTGAACTCGTTGACCGTACGCTGGGCGTTTGAGGACTGAGATGTTCGATATTCCGTTACAGGTTCTGCTCGGGCAAATCACCATCGGTCTGGTGAACGGGTGCTTCTATGCGATCCTGAGTCTTGGCCTTGCGCTCATCTTTGGCCTTCTCAACGTCATTAATTTCGCCCACGGCGCGCTGTATATGCTCGGTGCGTTCGGCGTCTATCTCGCCATGCAGAAGCTCGGCGTGAACTACTGGTGGTCGCTGCTGCTGGTCCCGATTGTCGTCGGGGCCTTCGGAGCAATGATCGAACGACTGCTGTTGCGCCGTCTTGTCGGTCTCGATCACCTTTATGGCTTGCTGTTCACGTTCGGTCTTGCGTTGGTTCTCGAGGGAATCTTCCGTGACATTTATGGCTCGGCGGGTTTGCCGTATCCGCCGCCGCCGGCACTACGCGGCTTGATCGATCTCGGATTTATGAGGCTGCCGATCTACCGGGTGTGGATTGTCGTGGCATCGCTGCTCGTGTGTTTTGCGACGTGGTTCCTGATCGAGCGGACGCGACTGGGATCCTATCTGCGCGCGGGCACGGAGAATGCGAAGATGGTGCAGGCGCTCGGCATCAACGTTCCGCTGATGGTGACATTCGTCTACGCGCTCGGTGCGGCGCTTGCCGCATTTGCTGGCGTGCTCGCTGCGCCGATCTATCAGGTCCAGCCGCTGATGGGCTCAAATATTCTGATTATAACATTCGCCGTGGTCGTGATTGGCGGCCTCGGCTCCACCGCAGGCGCGATCGCCACCGGATTGGCCCTGGGTGTCATCGAAGGGCTTTCCAAGGTGTTCTATCCCGAGGTGTCCTCCACCATCGTTTTCATTGTCATGGCGATCGTTCTTCTGGTGCGTCCCGCCGGTTTGTTTGGACGTGAGGCATGAGTACCATGAAAACATCCACGGTCCTGCTGATTACGCTTGCCGTCATCGGCGTTATTGCGCCACTGACGGGACTTTATCCGCAGTTCCTGATGAAATGTGTAGCGCTGGCGCTGTTTGCGGTGGCCTTTAATTTCTTCACCGGCAATATCGGACTGCTTTCCATCGGTCACGCCGCATTCTTCGGCATGGGGGCCTATGCGGCCGGCTTCGCCACGAAAGCGTGGAGCTTCACGCCGGAGCTTGCCCTCGTCCTCAGTCTGCTGGTCGGCGTTGCGCTGGGCATCGTCATGGGCGGCATGGCGATTCGCCGTCAGGGAATCTATTTTGCGATGATTACGCTGGCGCTGGCGCAGATGGTTTATTTTGTCTGCGTGCAGGCGCCGTTTACCGGCGCGGAGGACGGCTTGCAGCGCATCCCGCGGCGCTCGCTGTTTGGATTGATCGATCTGTCCAATGATCTTGTGATGTATACCTTTGTTCTCGTCCTTCTGATCGCGGCGGTCTGGGGCTTCCAGCGGATCATGGAATCCCCGTTCGGCCAGGTGCTGCTCGCCATTCGTGACAACGAGCCGCGCGCGATTTCGCTGGGATACGATGTCCAGAAATACAAGCTGTCTGCGTTTACGATGTCGGCGGCGATTGCCGGTCTGGCAGGGGGGGTGAAGGCGCTGACCCTCGGTTTCGCCGGTTTGCCTGATGCGCACTGGACGCAATCCGGCAATGTTATTTTGATGTGTCTGCTCGGCGGTCTGGGTACACCGCTCGGTCCGGTAATCGGCGCCATTCTGGTGGTGGCTCTTGAGAGTCGGCTGTCCGGCCTTGGCGTGGTTCAGATCGGGCCATTTGCACTGGATTTGTCGAGCAAGGTGCCGATCATCATCGGCTTCATCTTCATGGTCTGTGTGCTGCTGTTCCGCCGCGGCATCGTCGGCGAGATCAGCGCAGCCTTTGCATCAGCGAAAGCGCGCCAGTCGCCGGCTGCGGACGCCGAAAAGAAATCCATGGCAAGTTGACATCGTTTGCCTAAATAAGTCTACTTATGCAAGTGACTGGATCGGCGAAGCGGCACGCTGCCGCGCGTCTTTCCAGGCCAGCTGATCTAAAGATTGAACGGAGTTCAGAGTGCAGGGTTTCGTCTTTCAATCCACCAAATCCATATTGGTTGAGCCCGGCAGTTCGTCACGCATCGGCGAATTGGTGAAGTCGCTCGGCTGCACCTCGGTTCTGTTGGTCAGCGATCCCGGCGTGAAGAGCGCGGGGCTGTTGCAGGCCGGGTTGCAGGGACTGGAGCAGCAAGGCGTCGGAGTTACGTTATTCACCGATGTTCAGGCCGATCCGCCGGTTCATGTCATTGAGGCAGCGGTCAAGCTGGCCGTCGATGCAAAGGTCGATGGCGTCGTCTCGATCGGCGGTGGCAGTTCGATGGATGTGGCCAAACTCGTGGCGCTGCTCGCGGTGGGACAGGAAAAGCTCGACGACATCTACGGTGTCGGCATGGTCAAGGGACGCCGGCTGCCGCTCGTGCTGACGCCGACCACGGCAGGGACCGGCTCGGAGGTCACGCCGATTTCAATCGTCACGACCGGCGAGGGCGAGAAGAAGGGCGTGGTTTCGCCCGTGCTGCTGCCGGACTGGGCTGTGCTGGACGCGGAGTTGACGCTTGGATTGCCGCCCGCGGTGACTGCGGCTACCGGCATCGACGCGATGGTTCATGCCATCGAGGCCTATACCAGCAAGCGCCTGAAGAATCCGCTGTCAGACACGCTCGCGCGCGACGCGTTGCGGCTGCTCGGCGGCAACATCCATGAAGCCTGCCGCAACGGCACCAACCGCGAAGCTCGCCACAACATGCTGCTGGGCTCCATGCTCGCCGGCATGGCATTTGCGAATGCGCCGGTCGCGGCCGTGCATGCGCTGGCTTATCCGGTCGGCGCGCGTTTTCATGTTCCGCACGGATTGTCCAACTCGCTGGTGTTGCCGCAGGTCATCCGCTTCAACGCAAGTTCCGCCGAACAGCATTACGGTGAGCTCGCCACGATCCTGACGCCGAACGCCAAGGGAAATTCGGCCGATCGCACCAAGGCCTTGGTCGAAATGCTCTCCGCGCTCCCCGTCGATCTCGGGTTGCCCACGCGGCTGCGTGACGTCGGCATCGGGCACAATGATCTCGGCATGCTGGCCGATGATGCGATGAAGCAGACGCGGCTTCTCATCAATAACCCGCGCGAGGTCGTGCACGCCGATGCGCTGGCGATCTACGAGGCGTCGCTATGACAGGGCGGCCGAAGCCGGATCATCGAAGTGCCTATGTGTACTTCCAGACCATGACGACGCGCTGGATGGACAACGATTCCTATCGGCATATGAATAACACGATGTATTATTCGTTCTTCGATACGATCGTGAACCAGTATCTGATCGAAAATGGTGCCCTCGACATCGAGAAAAGCCCGGTGATAGGCCTGGTAGCGGAAACCACTTGCCGCTACTTCAGCTCGATCGGCTTTCCATCGAAGATCAATGTCGCGCTCCGGGTCGGTCATCTCGGCAACAGCAGCATCCGCTACGAGATCGCCCTGTTCAAGGACGATGACGACGTCGCGTCCGCACAGGGGCATTTCATTCACGTTTATGTCGACCGCGAGAGCGGGCGGCCGACGCCGCTCCCGGAAAAGCTGAAATCGGTAATTGCGCCACTTCAGCGCGCCGCGACCTGACAATCTCGGAGGGGCGCCGTTCAGGCGCTCTCGCAGGAGTAGAGAATTTGGCCGATATTGATGTTGCCATTCAGGACAAGGTCGCAGTGGTGACGCTCAACCGGCCAGTGTTGCGCAATGCCATGACGCTTGCCATGTGGCAAGGTATCGCCGAGATTTTCACGCGACTGGGTCACGATACCGACGTGCGTGCGATCATCCTGACCGGAGCCGGCGGAAATTTCAGCGTCGGTGCCGATGTCTCGGAGTTTGCAAAAGTTCGCTCCAATGTCCCAGAGAGCAAAGCTTACGAGGTGGCCGTAGATGCATCATCAGATGCCATCGCGAATGCGCCGAAGCCGGTTATCGCAGTTCTGGAAGGATACTGCCTGGGCGGTGGTTGCCATCTGTCGATGGCTTGCGACTTTCGTTATGCGCACACCGACACGGCGATCGGTATTCCCGCCGCGAAGTTGTCGATCGTATACGGCGTCCGCAGCACGCAACGCCTGCTGGGGCTGGTCGGCTTGACTAATGCCAAGCGCATTCTCTATTCGGCGGATCGTTTCAGCGCAGTGGATGCCAAGAATATGGGACTTGTCGATCGGGTGTCGAACGATCCTATGGCTGACGCGAAGGCTTTCGCCACCGACATCGCCAAACTTGCGCCGCTGTCGGTTGAGGGTGCCAAACGCATTCTAACTGGCTTGTCGATGGGGCCGGGAGCGCTGGATGTGGAGGCCGCTGATGCTTTCATCGATCGCGTATCGGCCAGCGAGGATTACGAAGAAGGCCGCCGGGCATTTGCCGAGAAGCGGCCGCCAATGTTTCGCGGGAGGTAAGTCAGCGTCATGAAAATGCATGTTCTGTCGGGTGGTCGGCTTCGCATGAAGAAGAGCATCTATTTTCCGGATGCCGATCGCCGCGAGATGATTGAGCTCCCGGTGTCGTGCATGCTGATGCGGCATGCCCAGGGCAATGTGCTGTTCGACACCGGCTGTCATCCTACGATTGCGGAGAATCCCGAAGGCCGGTGGGGCGGTCTTGCGAAATACATGGCGCCGATCATGCCGCCGGGCGAAAACGTCCTGACCGGGCTCAAGGCGGTTGGTCTCGGGCCGGACGACATTGACGTTGTTGTCTGCTCGCATCTTCACACTGATCATTGCGGCTGTAACGAGTTCTTCAGGAAATCGACCATCGTTGTGCACGCGCGCGAGCTGGAAGCGGCGAAAGCGCCGGATGCCTTGAATAGCGGCTATTTCTCCGCCGACTGGGATCATCCGATCCCGATGAAGGTGATCGAGCAGCAGACTGATCTGTTCGGTGACGGCAAGATCACGCTCATTCCGCTGCCCGGCCATACGCCCGGCACCCTCGGTGCGCTGGTGAAGCTCGATCGCAGCGGCGAGTTCTTGCTGGCGTCCGACGCTCTCAGCGTTCGCGCCAATCTCGATCAGGAGATCGTACCGAAGAATACCAAGAACATCGACCAATTCCTGCAATCGTTTGCTGAAATCCGGCGTATCGAAAAGGCAGGCGGGACGATTATTTGCAGCCACGACAGCGCGCAGTGGGATTCCCTGCGCAAGGGCATGGAGGCCTACGACTAACGGCCGTAGCTCGGACTGAAATCGCACACAAAAACAACCGTTGAGGACAATAAAAATGGATATGCATCTGAAGGGCAAGGTTGCTCTCGTCACTGGCGCCGGCCGCGATGTCGGCCGTGAAATTGCACTCAGCCTTGCGGCGGAGGGCGCAGCCGTTGCCGTCAATTATAATGGCTCGCGCGAACGCGCCGCAGCCGTGGTGGCCGAGATCGAGAAGGCCGGCGGCAAGGCTATCGCTTACAAGGCCGACGTCGCCAACTTTGAAGAAGTACAAGCGATGGTCGCCAAAGTCGTATCCGACCTCGGCGGACTGAATATTGTCGTGAACAACGCCGGCGTCGCGCTGCGCAACCGGTTTGTGGAGACTACGCCGGACGAGTGGAAGAAGCAGATCGATATCTGCCTCTATGGCGCGATTCATATTTCCAAGGCGGCGGCGCCGCATCTTGAGAAGGCGGGGGACGGCCGGATCATCGCACTGGTGGGCGATTCCTCGCGCGTCGGGGAATCGGGTCTGGCGATCGTGGCGGCGGCACGCGGCGGCGTCATCGCGCTGATGAAATCGCTGGCGCGCGAGATGGGCCGCTTCGGGGTCACCGCGAACACGATCTCGCTGGGTCTGGTGGAGACGCCGCATGATCTCGACTGGGTCAACGCCAACCGCGACAAGCTGACAAAACTCTACCCGCTGCGCCGCCTCGGATTTCCGTCCGACATCGCGCCGATGGTGACCCTGCTGTCCTCCAAACATGGCGGATGGATCACGGGGCAGACCATCAGCATCAGCGGCGGGTTCAGCATGGTCTGATGGAAAGCAAGGAAGGGAGGAGACTATGCTCCAGACAAACCTGATCGCTTCGATCCCGGCGTTGCTCCGCCGCCACGCGGATGCGCGCGGATCGAAACCGGCCTATCGCGACGCATCGACCACGGTGACGTACGGCGAGCTTGCTGCACGTACGGCCAATGTCGCGGGACATCTGGCTGACAACGGCGTTCAGCCGGGCGACAAGATTGCCATCTTCCTTCCAAACTCGGTGGCCTGGATCGAAAGCTGTTTCGCAATCAACCGTGCCGGTGCCATCGGTGTGCCCATCAGTTATGAGGCTACCGAATCCGAGGTACTATATCGGCTTCAGGATGCGGGCTGCACGGCGATCATCGCGACCGACGAACGCGCATCGTTGATCACGAAGTTGAAGCAGGACGCGCCGGACCTCAAGCTGACGATCCTGACCGGGCAAGGGCCAACGTCTGCCGGTACGCTGCGGTATGAACAACTCGCGACAACCGCGCCGAAGTCCTCACCGCGCGATCCATCGGATATTTTCAAGCCAGCCTTTATCATCTACACGTCAGGCACCACCGGCCGCGCCAAGGGCGTGCTGCTCTCGGTTCACAGCATGTTGTGGGTTACGGCCGCGTGCTGGGCGCCGATTGCCGGATTGTCCGAGAGCGACGTTGTTCTCTCGCCGCTGCCGCTGTTTCATTCGTATGCGCTCAATCTCTCGGTGCTGAGCATTCTGGCGGTCGGCGCAACCGAATATATCATGGAGAAATACTCCACGACCGATGCCGTGCGCCTGCTGAGTAGCGGCGAGTTTACGGTGTTTCCAGGCGTGCCGACCATGTTCCACTACTTCCTTGAGGCAACAAAGGCCGAGCCCGGCTTGAAACTGCCGAACCTGCGGCTGAGCATGTCGGCCGGCGCGATCATGCCCGCGACGCTGAACCGCGAATTCGAATCCCGTTTCGGCATCAAGCTGCTCGACGGTTACGGAATTACCGAGACATCGACCATGGTCACGATGAACTGGCCGGTCGGAGAGCGTGTGATGGGATCCTGCGGATTGCCGCTGCCTGGACTTGCCGTCCGTATCGTATCGCCGGCGAACGGTGAGGATGCTGCCATCGGCGAGGAAGGCGAGTTGATTGTCCGCGGGCCCAACCTCATGAGCGGGTATCACAACAAGCCCGAGGAAACCGCGTCAGCGCTGCGCAAGGGCTGGTACCACACTGGCGATCTGGCCCGGAGCGACGCCAACGGTTTTCTGACCATCACGGGCCGGCTGAAGGAACTCATTATTCGCGGCGGCCAGAACATTGCTCCGGCCGAGATCGAGGAAGTCGTGAACGTCATTGAAGACATTATCGATAGCGCGGTGGTGGGCATCCCCCATGAGCACCTGGGCGAAGTTCCGGCTTTGTTCGTTGTCGCCCGCGAGGGAACCGGAATCGAAACAAAAGACATTCTGGAACACTGCCGGGGGCATCTGTCTTCCTATAAGGTGCCGTTCTCGGTGCACTTCGTGACCGAAATTCCGCGCACCGGGTCGGGAAAGATCATTCGCTTCAAACTGCGCGAAACCCTGGTCGCGCCAATCAACAAGGCTTCTTAACATGCTGGACAAGGTCGCTAAGCTTACCCTGAAAGACCCGTCGCTGCTCCGCGACGCCTGTTATGTCAACGGCGAATGGGTTGCCGCTGACGGCGGCGGCATGATCAAGGTCGATAATCCGGCGAATGGCGCAATCGTCGGCAGCGTGCCGAACATGGGCGTGGCCGAGACGAAGCGCGCCATCGAGCAGGCCAACGCGGCGCTGCCGGCCTGGCGCGCGAAGACCGCAAAGGAGCGTGCGACGATCCTGCGCAAGTGGTTCGACCTGATGATGGTCAATCAGGAAGACCTTGCCATGATCATGACGGCGGAGCAGGGCAAGCCGATGGCGGAGAGCCGCGGCGAGATCGCTTATGCCGCGAGCTTTATCGAGTGGTTCGCCGAGGAAGGCAAGCGCATCTATGGCGACACCATTCCGCCGTTTAGCGCGGATCGACGCATCGTGGTGCTGAAGCAGCCGATCGGTGTCTGCGCGGCGATCACGCCGTGGAATTTTCCGGCGGCGATGATCACGCGCAAAGCGGGTCCGGCGCTGGCCGCCGGCTGCACCATGGTAGTGAAGCCTGCGAGCCAGACGCCGCTGTCGGCGCTGGCGCTGGCGGTGCTGGCCGAGCGGGCCGGTGTGCCGAAAGGTGTTTTCTCCGTGATCACCGGATCGGCGGCAGCCATCGGCGGCGAAATGACCTCGAATCCCATTATCCGCAAAGTGACGTTCACCGGCTCCACCGAAATCGGCAAGAAATTGATGGAGCAGAGTGCCTCTACAGTGAAGCGCACCTCGATGGAGCTGGGCGGCAACGCACCGTTCATCGTGTTCGATGACGCAGACATCGATGCGGCTGTTAAGGGTGCCATGGCCTCGAAGTACCGCAATGCCGGCCAGACCTGCGTCTGCGTCAACCGCATCTTCGCGCAGGACAAGATCTACGACAAATTTGTCGAGGCACTTTCGAAGGCAGTGCGCGATCTGAAAGTCGGCGATGGCTTCGGCGAGGGCGTCACCATCGGGCCGTTGATCAACATGGCTGCGGTCGAGAAGGTCGAGGAGCATATCAACGACGCAACCTCAAAGGGCGCGAAGTTGGCGGTGGGCGGCCATCGCCATGCGCTGGGTCGCACCTTCTATGAGCCGACGGTGCTGACCGGCACCACACCGGACATGCTGATCTTCCGCGAGGAAACCTTCGGCCCCGTCGCGCCGGTGTTCCGCTTCAAGACCGAAGAAGAAGCTATCCAGCTGGCCAATGATACCGAGTTCGGTCTTGCGGCGTATTTCTACGGACGCGACATTGGACGGGTCTGGCGCGTTGCCGAGGCGCTGGAATACGGGATGGTCGGCATCAACGAAGGCATCATCTCAACAGAGATTGCGCCGTTCGGCGGTGTGAAGGAAAGCGGCAACGGCCGCGAAGGCTCTAAGTACGGCATCGAGGATTACCTCGAGATCAAGTATCTCTGCATGGGCGGGATCTGATCAAACAAATAGAACCGGCGGGCGAACCCAGGTCGCCCGCCGCTTTTTAAGTTCCTAAATCTCAAGGCTTGAACGTGTAGTCCGGCCCGATCGCGACATTCGCCGGAATCGGCGGTAGATCGACGAACAATTCCGGCTTGTCTTTCATCACCTTCAGGATGTGCTTCGGCTCGATGTGCTTGTTGACGTCGAACGTCGACTTAAGGATGCCCAGCCGTGCCAGACGATCCTCCGCACTCCAGAGCGCGCGGTAGTTATTCGCCGACAGGCGACGGTCCGCCTGCTGGATATTGAACTGCATCGCGGCTTCGGCGACTTCCGGCTTGAGGCCGGGAATCCAGCGGGTTGCGATGCCGGCAGCCAACTTCGGATTCTTGCGCATCCACTGATCCGCTTCGGATACTGCGGCGAGGAATTTCTCGATGGTCTCGCCGTTCTTCTCGACCCACGGACGCAGGGCGACATTGAAGCCGAGATAGGAAATCACGTCGCCACCGCGGATGACCTCGATCGAGCCCGGAATATCCTTGCCGGCGACGATCGGCCATGGATCCCACGCCGAGAATGCGTCGATGCCCTTGGCGAGCAGCGCGACCGTCATATCCGGTGGCGGCGTGTTTACCAGCGTCACGTCGTCAGGCTTCAGGCCGGCCTTCTCGAGGATCGCCAGAATATAGAGATGATTGATAGTGCCAAACGAGGCCGCGATCTTTTTGCCCTTCAGGCTGGCGAGGTCGCCCTTGACGATGCCGGCTCCCTCGCGGGCGATGACGGCCATGGTGGCATCGGAACCGGCCTTGGTCGCGTTGCCGCTGTAGTTGCCGAGTGCAACCAGGTCCATGCCGCGCAGGACGGCGCCGATCATCGGCACGCCGACCTGAACGATTTCGCTTTCCCCGGCCTGAAGCGCATTCAGCGCATCGACGCCGGTGGCGTAGGGCCGGGCAATGGTGACGTCGAGTCCGTTCTTTTCGAAGAAACCTCGTTCCAGCGCGATCGGCAATCCGATCTGGTCGATGCCGGTGACCATGCCGGCCTTCACTTTTACCATCGTCTGCGCTTGCGCCGGCATACATGCCAGCATCAGCGTAGCTCCTATCATCAATAGTCGTTTCATTATTATCCTCCCTCTTTTATCGGCCCCACGCTCGTCACCCAGTAAGGCCGGGCAACCGCGTTGAGATCCGTTCGTTTGACGCCACGGAGTGCTATCGAATGGTCGTCTGCACCGGCGACCCTTCCATATTGCTGGAATGACTGAACGTGAAAGCGCTCAGGCGTGAAAGGCAGTTCGATCTGGATGTTGACCTTCTCGGAGGTGCCCGCGAGTTGGGGCGAAATCTTCGCCGGTGCAGCCAGCGTCAGCCACAGCTGAAATCCAAGCCACGCGGCCACCACGCCGAGAACAACCCGGCCTTTGGTCGAACGCAGGGCTTCGGATGCGAGGCTCATGCGGAGCGCACCATATGCAGAACCTGCGCGGATAGCTTCTTGAAGGTATCGTTTTCGATCAGGTCATCCCAAACGCGTGGGCGCGGCAGGTCGATCTTGACTTGGTCGAGCACACGCCCCTTCGAGAGTACGACGACGCGATTCGCCAGAAATACCGCTTCGGCAACGTCATGGGTGATGAAGATTACCGTCGGACGGCGCTCCTGCCAGATGCGCGTGAGTTCTTCCTGCAATGTCATGCGAGTCTGTGCGTCGACCGCGGCGAAAGGCTCGTCCATCAAGAGAACGGCAGGATTGTTGGCAAGTGCGCGCACGACACCGACGCGCTGCTGCATGCCGCCGGACAATTCGTTGGGATAACGATTGGCAGCATGGGTCAAGCCCGCGAGCGCCAAGTATTCATGTGCGATCTTGTCGCGCTCGGCTTTCGGAATTCCGCGCATCTTTGGACCGAAGCCGACATTGTCGAGTACGGTCTTCCACGGAAATAGCGCGAAGGATTGGAACACGACGCCACGATCCGGGCCGGGTCCGTCGATCGCTTTGCCGTTCAGGAGAATTTCTCCGCCGGAATGAGGAATGAAGCCAGCGATCATGTTGAGGATCGTGGTTTTTCCGCAGCCGGATGGGCCGACAACGGAGACGAATTCACCCCGTTCGACGTCGAGCGAGACATCGTGGACGGCGTTAACATGCGCGCCGGCGTAAGGGTCGAAGTAGGTCTTTGCGAGATTGCGGATCGACAGCGTGTTCATGATGTTACCAGTCCCCAGCGTTTGCCGGTCGCGCGCTCGATCGGTGCGAGAATCCAGGCATCCACGATGTACCAAAGCAGTCCGAGAATGATCATGCCGAGAATGATCTCTACGGTGGAGCCGGCGCGGCGCGCATCGAACATCATGAAGCCGATGCCGCTGGTGCCGACGATGATTTCCACGGCGATCAGGGCGCGCCAGCCGTAGCCCAGACCATTGCGTAGGCCCGTGATAATGTTGGGCAGGGCTCCCGGCAATGTCACTTCCCAGAGAACGCGCGCAGGGGATGCTCCGAGGCTGCGTGCGGCGCGCCCGAGATCGCGCGGAACGGACTCAACGCCGAGCACGGTGTTAAGCACCACTGGAAACAGCACGGTGTAGACGATGACGAAGGTCATGGTAGTGAGGCCGAAGCCGAACCAGATCAGCAGGATCGGTAGCCACGCAATGTCGCCGATAGCTTGAAAGAACAGCAGCACCGGCCAGCAGATGCGATGAGCCCAGCGGCTGGTGCCGATCAGGATGCCCAGTGGGATGCCGAGTGCCATACCGACAGAAGCGCCGGTGATCAGACGGATCAGGCTGTCCTGAAGATAGTCTGGCAGGATGCCTTTATATGTGAGCGAAAGAAACGAGCGCACGACGTCGCCAGGGCCGGGAAAGAAAGCGCGGGGAAATACGCTGGCTTCCGAGACTATGGTCCACAGCAGCACCACCGGAATGAACGGAATGATGGCGGCGACCCCCGGCCAGCGAACGGTCATCCGCGTGTAAGCGCTCCAGCCTTTCAGGATCAGGTTCATGCGCGCCTCACCATGCCCCAACGTTCGATGGTCGAGCGTTCAAGCGGAACCAGCAGCAGGCGGTCAATCAGCAGCCAGAGTACGCCGATAACGATCATGCCAAGCACGATCACCTCGGTGCGGTAGAAATCGCGGGCGACGAACAGCATGTAGCCGAGGCCGACATTGGTCGCGATCATCTCCGCGGCGATCAACCCGCGCCATGCGAATCCGAGTCCGGTGCGGATACCGGTAACGATGTTCGGCAACGCGCCAGGTAACAGCACCTGTGTCAGCAGCGCCCAGCGGCCTGCGCCCAGGGAGGCGGCCGCGTTGCGCAGTGCATACGGGATAGTCGAGACGCCGAGCAGCGTGTTGTAGGCGACTACGAAGAATACGGCATTGAAGATCACGAAGATGATAGCGCCGAAGCCGTAGCCGAACCACAGCGTCGCAATGGGAATCCATGCGATACCGGCCAGTACCGAGAAGAAGCGGAACAACGGCGTCAGGAAGGTAGAGACGGCCGGGCTGACGCCCATGGCGATGCCGAGCGGCACGGCGGTGATGATACCGATCAGCGTCCCAAGGCCTACCCGTAACAGACTTGCGCCGACGTGGTTGATCAGCGTGCCGTCGCGGATCGACTCCATTGCGGCCGCACCGACTGCGCCCACAGATGGAAAGACCCGCGGGTTGATCTGGAACAGCGGAACAACGATGGCCCAGACGAGCACGAGAACGAGCAGGGGCGTGACGAACATTGCTGCGCCCGCGATGGAGTTAATCCCTCGCGTCAGCCATCTCGGTTGAACTTTCTGACTGGGCCTGACCAGCACATGACCTCCCTGCGACCGGTGTTTCCGATCACTCTTGTTCTTTCTTGCAGGCGCTTTGTTTTCCAGCACCTTGAGATTAGCTACCAACAAACGTGCTGCCGCGCGTCACGTCGCCACATATCGTCACGCGATGGCATATCCTCCATCGATAACGAGCACGGTCCCGGTGACGAAAGAAGCCGTGGGCGAACACAAATAAAGGACTCCGCCCAGCAGATCGGCGGGCTTGCCCCAGCGGCCCAGTGGAGTGCGGTCAAGAATGACCTGGCTCCGTACCGGGTCAGCTTGCAGCGCCGTGGTGAGAGGCGTGGCGATCCAGCCCGGAGCAATCGCGTTGACGCGGATGCCATCCACGGCATAGGCGATGGCGAGCGATTTGGTCAGTTGCGCGATGCCGCCCTTGCTCGCGGCATATCCGGGAACAAAGCCGCCGCCAAAGAACGACAGCATGGAGGCGAGATTGACAATCGCGCCGTTGGAGCGTGCCAGCAGCGGGCGCGCAGCCGCACATACGCGCATGGTGCCATTGAGATTGATGTCGACCACCGATTGAAAAACCTCTGGATCGAGTTCCTCGCCGCGGCGGATGATACCGGCGCAATTGACGACCACATCGAGGTCGTCGAGCGAGCCGATCAGGGCTTTGACCGCCTCGCCGTCGCGCACGTCGAGACGATGCGCGCGTGCTTTACTCAACACTGGATCGGAAGCCGCCGCCGCAATCTCGGCGTCACCGACACCTGCGACGGTGACGTCTGCGCCGGCCTCGATGAAACCGCGCGCGATCCCGGCGCCGATGCCCGACGTGCCGCCGGTCACGAGTACGCGCTTGCCGGCATACCAGATCGACGCCCAGGCTGCGGACGTGATCTCGGGAGATATGGTCGCGGCGTCCATCATCAGCGCACGAACTGGTCGACGTAGTTGCGGCCGAGACCGCTCGCTTCGTAGTGAGCGCGGCACATATCGATCTTGGTGAACACGTCCTCATAGCCGACGTTCTTGTTCTGCTCGTCGAGATAGACCATCGATCCCTGAATGTTGAAGAAGGTAATCATTTCAGGCGTGTCTTCCGGCACTACCAGCGTATGTATTTCGCCCGGCGGCTCAAACACATAGGAGCCTTCGGTGGCGATCCACTCGTGCTCGCGATAGAACCATTTTCCCTTAAGGACGAAGCCATGAACGGGGTTCGGATGCAGATGCCGCGACAGTACACCGGAGCGGCGGACGCGCAGTAGGTTGCACCACTGGCCCTGCCGTGTGTTGAGCATCAGCGGCCTGAACCAGACGTCGGGCGCCTGCGGGACCCAGACGCGCTCGTCCTGCGGGATCGCCACTACCGCGATCTCCGGCGATGCGAGCACATGGGTCGAGCCCTTCATGTCACGATACATCTTGTTTCCTCTTGATTTTCGGCTTGGCCGCGCGCGGGCCTGATGAGACTCGGCTACTGGCCGGCTTTTTCTTCGACAGCTTGGATCGGGTGAAGCCAAGCACCTGATCCATCGCGATCCGCGCCTTGCGGGAACTGCCTTCATCGATGGCGCGCGCCACGGCAGCGTGATTAGGCAGATTGTCATCGAACCAGCCCGAACTGCCGACAGCAACCAGAAATACCGTGCTCAGGATCGTATCGATTGCGCCTCTGAAGCCTTGAAATACCCGGTTGTGGGTGGCGTCGAGGATCGCGAGATGGAAGGCCTTGTCCGCGGCGATCGCGCTGATCTGGTCGTGGGAGGTTTCCATCGCAGTCAGTGCGGCATTGATGCGCTCGCGGTCTGATTTCGTGGCCCGATCGGCCGCGAGAGCCGCTGCTGCCGGCTCGATGATCGAACGCACTTCCTGGATTTCCAGCAGCAGTTCGCGATCCGGAGCGCCTTTCCCAACCAGCCAGTTCAGGACGTCGCGATCCAGCAGGCTCCAGTCGTGGCGCGGCAACACGCGCGTGCCATGGCGAGGACCGACGCTCACGAGACCCTTGGCGGCCAATGTCTTGATCGCCTCGCGAACAACACCGCGACCTACGCCGAAACGTGCTTCGAGTTCGGGTTCCGGCGGCAGCGCGGCTCCGGTGGGAATCAGATCGCGTGCGATCTCGCTGCCCAGCGTGGACAGCACCGCATGAATGCGGCCGGGCTTTGCGCGTTTGACGATGAACTTGGCAGCGGCCTTGGCCAACGTTTCAGTCTCCCGGTCGCCGTCTTCGAGCGGCGTGCAAAACGCTAGCACGGGGTAATCAGGCCTTGCAATCATCCGATGTTAAACATCGGATGATTACGAATTTTATTGCATTGCGAGCGGGGCGTCATGGGCGCTAACCGTCGGAACAACGGTATTCAGGTCATTGAATAAGTCGGAGTGGGGCTTGTGCCCAAGGCGACTGTCACCCGGCAACCGTGCGGTGCGTCATAACGATATTACAACGGTAAAAAGCAGTGAGCTTTAGACGGTTGCGCGCAACGGCCAAAGCGAAATGAGGGTGAAGCCGGAACTTGCGTCGTTCTGGCGCAGCAATGCCAGCCGGTCGATCGATATCGATTTTAGTTCGAGCGCGCCAAAGCGCTGCTGAAGAAGATCCAGCACCGGCGCTCGCCGTTCCGCGGGAAGAGATCCGGCCAGCGTCATGTGAAAGCGGAATTCCTCTAGCACGTAAGGATAGCCCCAGCGATCCAGATAGGCGACCTGCCGTTTGTTGAGCGCCGACACGTTGCGGCGCTCGCGATCCGCTGTTGTCAGCGGCGCACGGAACTGGTCGAAGGCAATGACGCAATCGTCGGCCAGCTTCTGCAACTCGGCGCAGAAATCATTCGGCGTAATAGCGACGAAGCTGCTAATGCCGCGAACGGTTGGCGCAATTACCGGGATAGCTCGCGGCGTCTGCGCGAAATCGCTCATCGCTGCCACGAGTTCGTCTTCGGTCTTGCCGGGGGCGAGAGAGATGGGGGCTTTCAACGTGGCATGAAAACCATATTTTCGCGGATCGGCGGTGAACTGTTTCCAGCCGTCAATCTCGCTTTCAATGCCTTCGGAGAAAGGAAGGGGTTGCCCCGAATAGGCATCGTACCCGATCAGACCCGCGCCGAACCGATAGAGAGTGCTATCGGCTGACGGGACGAAATAGACGGCGTAGCGGGGGTATTGCGACATGCGAACCCTGAGTAGCTGTCCGCTCAGGCGGGTTCAACCCTGCGTTCGGCGGCAGAGGTCGATAAAATGCGCTGCGGCTCCGTGAGATGGACCATGCGTCCGCCGGCGATCACGGCGACGACACGGGGTCTCAGTGGTTCGCCTGCGTCGACCAATAAAATGTCCGCGCGTTTTCCGGCTGCAATCTGGCCGCGATCGTGCAGTTCGGTCGCCGCAGCTGGTGCGCGCGATACCAGAGCCCAAGCCTGCGGCAGCGGCAGGATATCGTCGGCAGCAAGCCTAAACGCTGCGAGCAGAGGCGCTGGATAGTAGTAGTCCGAGGCCAAAATCGAGCACAGGCCCTTGCTCACCATCTCCGCGGCGCTGATCCATCCGGTGTGGCTGCCGCCGCGCACGACGTTTGGCGCGCCGAACACCGTGAAGTCGCCGCCTTCGACCGCCGCGCGTGCAGTCGCCTCATTGATCGGAAATTCCGCGACGGCGATACCGAGCGACCGGAAGTGGGTGCGCTGATCCGGCGATTCATCGTCGTGGGACAGCAGCGGCACGCCGTTGTCGCGGCCGATGGAGGCAAGCCGCGCGATGGATGCAGGAACCTTGTCCGCACCGGTCATCACCCGTTCGACCAGCAGATCGAACTCAGTTTCGCCAAGACCGGAGCGCTCCACCATGCGGGCGCGCTTCTTGGGATTATTCATCGACGCGGCCGTCATATGCATGTGATCGTTGAAGGCGAGCAAATCGACGCGGCCCGCGGTCAGCCACTCGGCGATGGTCGGCTCGGCGTCGAGGTTGAAAGTCTCCTGCCGGAGATGAAAGCGCGTGTCGGCGGCCAGTTGGGGCCGCATACCTTCGATGGCATCGAGCAGGCGATGCGCATTCTCGGTACCGCGCAGGCCGGGCTCCCATGACCATGTTGTGGCGTGAAAGACCGTCGTGATGCCGTTGGCGATGGCCTGGCGATCGCTGTCGACAAGAGCGACATCGACCGGGAAGTCGACGCCGGGGCGCGGCATCATCTGGCGCTCGAAGGCATCGCCGTGCATGTCGACGATGCCGGGCAGGGCGATCAGGCCATGGCTGTCGAGGCGCAATGAGGCCGCGCTGCCTCGCGAAGACACTTCGGTAATTGTCCCATGCGCGATGTGAATGGACGCATCCTCAAGTGCGTCTCCAATCAATGTCCGGCCGCCTTCGATCAAAATGTCTGGCATGAGTCTCATGTCTTTGCTTCGATGTCCTTCGCTGGAACGCAGGTTAGCTGGCCAGGGTGCTGTTATATTTCTCGACAAAGGCTTCGACCGGCAGATTCCGGAAATCCGCCAGCGCGGTGCGGAGCCGGTCATGGCTCCAGTCCCACCACGCCAGCGCGATCAACTGCTCGGAGACATGTTCCGGAAACCGCCGCCGGATCGGCCGCGCCGGGTTTCCGCCAACAACGGTGTAGTCCGGCACGTCCTTGGTGACGACCGCACCGGCCGCGACCACGGCACCGGTGCCGATATTCCGGCCGGACAGCACGATAGCGCCGTGACCGATCCAGACGTCATGGCCGAACGTCACATGATGACTGCGTCGCCAGGCGAAGAAGTCCGTATCGTCGGCTTCACCTGGAAAATAGGCGCTGGTGCGATAGGAAAAATGCGCCTGCGCGGCGCGATGCATCGGGTGATTGCCGGGATTGATCCGGGTCATTGCCGCAATGGAGCAAAATTTTCCGATGGTGGCGTAGGCAATCTGGCTGTCGTTCACAACGTAAGAGTAATCCCCCATCGTGACTTCGTGCAGAACGGTTCGCGCGCCAATCTCGCAATAGGCTCCCGCGTGGCTGTCATGCAGCCTTGCGGTTGGATCGATGAGTGGTTGAATGGATAGGGCTTTACCGGCCATGAGTAGGGGAATCTCGCAAACGGATTGGCTTGTCCAAGGCGGGGGTCGATGAGACGGCGAACAGTCTCTTCAGGACATTGCATGACGGCATCATGAAGACTGGATGACAATGAGCGTTTTGCCACAGCACTTGCGAATTGAGGGGAGATGTACCGCTGCAACTGACGCTGTCACACAACTGTAGGAAACCGGCGTTAGCGGTGGCTGCAGATATTCTGACGGAGTCGGCGCATGCTTGTGGTGGACGGACTGACGTGCCGGTTCGGGGCGAAGACGGCTGTCGACAATGCGTCCTTCTCGGTTGAGCCCGGACGTTTCGTCGGCGTGATCGGCCGCTCGGGCGCCGGAAAATCCACACTGCTACGCATGATCAACCGGCTGGAAAGCCCGACCGGCGGGCGCGTCCTGTTCGAGGGCGTCGACGTCACTGCGCTGCAAGGCCACGATTTGCGCCGATGGCGTGCCCGGTCGGCGATGATCTTCCAGCAGTTCAATCTGGTCGGGCGCCTCGATGTGCTGACCAACGTCCTGATGGGGCGTCTGGCCGGCGTGCCGCTGTGGCGCTCGCTGCTGCAACTCTGGCCGCATGACGACAAGGCCATCGCTATCTCCGCGTTGGAACAGTTCGACATGATGCCCATGGCGGCGCAGCGCGCGGATCAGCTCTCGGGCGGACAGCAGCAGCGCGTGGCGATCGCCCGCGCGCTGGTCCAGCAGCCCGACATCATATTGGCCGACGAGCCGATCGCGTCGCTCGACCCTCGCAACACCCGGATCGTGATGGATGCGCTGCTGCGTATCAACAAGCATTTCGGCATCACCGTGATCTGCAATCTGCATTCGCTCGATCTGGCGCGGACCTATTGCGATCGCCTGATCGGCATGTCGGCGGGCCGCATCGTGTTCGACGGCGCGCCGGCCTCGCTGACCGACAGCATCGCGCGTGAGCTTTACGATCTCGAAGCCGGCGAGGTGATGGACGAGACACCGGACTTCGTACCTGGCGAACTGGCACCCGTGCTCGGAAATGCTGCCGTCGCATAGTTCTGTTTCCATAAAGACACGACCACTCACCCGAGAGGACATCATGATCAATCGTCGCACCGTCATTGCCGGCGTCGCCGCACTTGCCTTCAGCGCCACCGCCGCCTCGGCTCAGGACTGGATAGCAAAATATCCAGAGCTCACCTTCGCGGTGGTTCCTGCCGAGAACGCCTCGGGCGTGACCGAGCGTTGGGCGCCGTTCATCGCCTATCTGAGCAAGGAACTCGGCGTGAAGGTTAACCTGCGCATCGCCAACGACTACGCCGCTGTGATCGAAGGCCAACGCTCCGGTACAATTCATATTGCAAGCTACGGCTCGGCATCGTTTGCCCGCGCCCGTATGACCGGCGTTAACACTGAGGCGTTCGCCAACGATCGCAATATCGACGGCAGCACCGGCTATTATTCGATGTTCTTCGTGCTGGCGAAAAGCCCCTACAAGACGATCGATGATCTGAAGAGCAAAAACCTCGGCCTCGTTGATCCGAACTCGACCTCCGGCAACAACGTGCCGCGCTTCGAGCTGAACAAAATGCAGATTTCGGACGCCGAATCCTATTTCCGCAAGGTGGTGTTTACTGGCAGCCACGAGAACGCGATGCTGGCGCTCTCCCAGGGCACCGTCGATGTCGCGGCCAATCAGTGGACCGCCGAGAATGACTCGACGCTGGCACAGATGCTGACCAAGGGCATGCTGAAGAACGCCGATGGCTCGCCGATGAAAAAGGAAGACTTCCGTATCGTTCACAAGTCTGCACCGATCCTGAACGGACCCTATGCCGTTCTTGGGGACATGCCGGCCGATCTTAAGACGGCGATTGAAAAGGCATTCTTTGAGACCCCCACCAAGGAGAAGGCCGCCTTCGACAAACTGTCGGACGGACAGAAGAAGGACTTCAATCCGGCGACCACCAAGGACTGGGACGGCATGATCGATCTGATCAAGTTCGTCGATCATCTTCGCAAGAAGAAGGCCTCCTGATTGCAGCACGGGCTGGACGATTTCCGTCCAGCCCTTTCTCTTTCGGCTCATAGAGCATCCTTTCCTTGACGATCAGCCTTTCCAGCTACCCGCCCCAGCAGATCGCAGCACTCGAAGCTGCGTATGATGCAACCGTCGCCCGCAAGCGGTTGCGGTTCATCGCGGGGCTCATCGTCTTTGTGGGGCTGCTGATCGTCGCGGGACTCGGTGCGGAGGTAGCGCCGAAAACCTTCGTCGAGAAGATCGGCAACTTTGTCGGCTATTTCGACCGCATTCTCAATCTCGATACCGGCAAGCGGGTTTGGACCGATCCCGCCGAATGGTTCTGGGGCTGGCAGAAATGGCTGAAGCTGCTGGCGGAAACGCTGCTGCTCAGCTACGTGGGTACCGGCATCGGCGCGGTTGGCGCGT
Organism: Bradyrhizobium sp. G127; assembly: GCF_021502575.1. Classification (NCBI taxonomy): domain Bacteria; kingdom Pseudomonadati; phylum Pseudomonadota; class Alphaproteobacteria; order Hyphomicrobiales; family Nitrobacteraceae; genus Bradyrhizobium; species Bradyrhizobium sp. G127. The sequence continues at coordinate 1,140,130 of NZ_JAKFGN010000002.1, read as the reverse complement.
TCTGCCTGAATTTCTTCGCCGCCGCCAATGTGTCGCCGCATCCGGTGGCGCGGTTTGTCGTGCGCCGGTTTCTGGAATTCTGCCGCACCGTTCCCGGTATCGTGTTTGCCTTGATCTTTGTGATCGCCTTCGGGCTGGGACCGATGGCGGGCGTTCTTGCCATCGCGATCCATTCGGTCGGCGCGCTCGGAAAGCTCTATTCGGAGCAAGTCGAGAACATCGATATGAAGCCGCTGGAAGGCGTCCGCTCCACCGGTGCAAGCTGGATGTCGAGCATGCGCTTCGCGGTACTTCCGCAGGTGATGCCGGGATTCGCGAGTTATTCGCTGCTGCGGTTCGAGATCAATGTGCGCGAGGCTTCGGTGATGGGCTTCGTCGGCGCTGGCGGTATCGGGCAAGAACTCGTGGTCGCGGTGCGCAAGTTCTTTTATTCCGACGTTAGCGCCATCCTGCTGATGATCATCATAACGATCTTCCTCATTGACGTCTGCACCGGCTGGCTGCGCGGGCGGCTGTTCGGACCAGGGAGGCGCTCGTGACCCCGGCGGTTCAGAATGCCTCAGTCATTGTTGCGAAGTATCCGGAGCTTTTTCACGGCTCGCGCTCGGCGCGACGAAAGGCTTTCGCAGCCGCCTCTGTAGCGCTTGCGCTGTTCGTGTTCGGTTGCTGGTATCTGGACTTCTCGCTCGAGCGCCTGATCGTCGGCACACGGCAACTCGGCTGGTTCATTCTGCTAATGATCCCGCCGGACCCAGGCTCGTCACTGCCGACATATCTTCACGCCATGGGGGAGACGCTCTCGATCGCGTTTCTCGGCACGTTGCTCGGCGCGTTGCTGGCGCTGCCGTTCAGTCTGCTGGCGGCGAAAAACATCATTCCCTCGATCTTCCTGCGCTTTCCGGTGCGGCGGTTCCTCGATTCGATCCGCGGGATCGATACGCTGATCTGGGCGCTGGTCTGGATCAATGTGGTGGGCCTCGGACCCTTCGCGGGTGTGCTGGCCATCGCCACATCGGATTTCGGTGCATTCGGCAAGTTGTTTTCGGAAGCGATCGAGGGCGGCGACCACAAGCAGGTTGAGGGCATCCGTGCGGCGGGCGGCAGCAAGCTGCACGAGATCCGCTTCGGCCTGATGCCGCAGGTGCTGCCGGTGCTGGCGGGACAGATACTATACTACATCGAATCCAATACCCGTTCGGCCACCATCATCGGCATCGTCGGGGCCGGTGGCATCGGCCTGCAACTGGCCGAGCAGATCCGTGTACTGGAATGGCAGAAGGTCTCAACGTTGGTACTGATGATCCTGATCGCGGTCGCGGTCATTGATTTCATTTCGAGCCGGCTGCGTTTTGCCATCATCGGTCGCGCCGGCGAAGCGCGGCACTGATTTCAGCTATTGGTTTTCGATTACGAACTGCACCCGTTCCGCAGCGAAGCGTGCGCGGGTGGTGAGCAGCGGCTTGCCGTCCGGCTCCGTATCAAGGCTGTCGACCACCAGCACCGGACGACCGAGAGCGAGATCGAGCCGGGCTGCATCGGCGGCATCCACGATGGCTGCGGTAACGTTGGTCCATTCTCGGCGGTAGTCGCGCACACCGAAGTGCGTCAGCAGTTTGGTTGTCGAGCGCTTCCTTTCATAGACGTGTCCACCATCAGGGAAGCGGGCTGCTTCCATCCATGTGGTGCCAACGCAAATCGGAATCCTGTCCGCCATGCGCAGTGCGTCGATCCGCAGCAGCGATGCCCCGGTCTTGACACCTAGCCGCTTCGCCAGATCCTGCGACGCGGGTTCGATCGACGAATGCAGCAACTTGCCGTCTGCTTCCTGGCCGCCGGCGCCGACGATTTCGGAAAAGCGCGTGCGCGAGCGAAGGGGGTAGGAGATTCGCGGCGCTTCCACATAGGTGCCGCTGCCGCGTTCGGCGCGTACCAGTCCGCGCTCGGCCAGCGCCGCCAGCGCGCGGCGCACCGTATGGCGGTTGACGCGGTGAATCTCCGCGATCTCCATTTCGCCGGGAAGGCGCGTGTCGTGCGGATAGGTTCCGTTGGCAATGGACTGCTCGATGGAATCCGCCACGCGCCGCCACAGGGCGACGCCGGAGCCGCTGTCTTCAGACAGACTCATGCTCGCGCCCGCACACGGCGGCACCCGATGCCCGGTTCTATGAAAATCATCCCGATGTCACCAGATTGTCATGGCGATGCCTTACGAAGTTGTCTAATAACATAGACAACTTAGATTCGGCAAGGTGCAGATGATCCAACCGCAGATAGGCCCCGAGCAGAGTCTGCGCCGCGACGCCATGTCAGTGCTTGCGCACACTCCGACGGAACGGATCGCGGCCTGTCTCGACGCACTTGAGATTCCTGCACATCAGGTGGTTCGCCAGCCGGAGAGGGGCCTCGTTATGGTGCGCGGCCGGATCGGCGGTGATGGCGCGCCGTTCAATCTTGGTGAAGCCAGTGTTTCGCGCGCGGCAGTGCGGCTGGTCTCAGGCGAGGTCGGCTTCGGCTATGTGCTGGGACGCGACGGCGAGAAGGCAAGGCTGATCGCACTGTGCGATGCGCTGATCCAGAGCGAGAGCTTCAAGAGCGAGATCGAACAGGCTGTTGTTGCCCCACTGCGTAGGGAACGAGACGCGGCGCTCGCCGAACAGGCAGCGGAAACCGCCGCGACACGGGTCGATTTCTACACCTTGGTAAGAGGCGAGAACTAACCATGGCGCTTCATGCAAAGCTGGACGCAGGAACGGGATTCGCCAGGCCGGTATCATCGTCTCAAGCGGTGTTTCGTTGCGTGATGGATGCGCTGGCGCGTCCCGGTTCGGTGCAGACAATCACCGATGGTGTGAACGCGCCGCCGCTATTGGTGCCTGCTACGGCCGCTATCGCGCTGACCCTGTTCGACCACGATACGCCAGTCTGGCTCGGCCAGCGGTTGGAAGCTGAAACCGACATCGCATCATGGCTGCGCTTCCAGACTGGTGCGCCGCTGACAGATGACGCCTCAATTGCTGCCTTTGCTTTAATTCACAATGGTGCAGCGTTGCCCGACTTCGAATCCTTCGCGCTTGGAACGCCGGAATATCCGGATCGCTCGGCGACGCTGGTGGTCCAGGTCGATACCTTCTCCGAAGGGCCGGAACTGATCCTCAGCGGTCCGGGCATTCGCGGCACATCGTCGTTGCACGCGGGGGGGCTGCCGTCCGATTTTGTCGAACGCATGAAGGCCAATCGCGCGCTGTTTCCGCGCGGGGTCGATTTGTTGATGGTCTGCGGCCACGACGTCGTGGCGTTGCCGCGCAGCACGCAGGTTTCCGCAGGGAAGGTCTGAGCCATGTATGTTGCGGTCAAGGGCGGCGAACGCGCCATCGAAAATGCTCATCAACTTCTGGCGCATGAACGCCGTGGCGATCCGACAATCCCCGATCTTACGCTCAAGCAAATCTCCGGACAGCTTACGCTGGCGGTCGATCGCGTCATGATCGAAGGTTCGCTCTATGACCGCGACTTGGCCGCGCTGGCGATCAAGCAGGCAAGGGGTGATCTGATCGAGGCGATCTTTCTGCTGCGCGCATTCCGCGCCACATTGCCAAGATTTGGTGCGACCGAACCGCTCGACACCGGCAGCATGCAGATCCGCCGCCGCATCTCGTCCACCTTCAAGGACGTGCCGGGCGGGCAGATCCTCGGACCGACATTCGACTACACTCACCGCCTGCTCGATCCATCGCTGACGGAAGACGCAGCGATCCCTGCGCCGACGCAAGGTATCGCCGGGGATGCGTCGATGCCGCGCGTCACCGATATTCTCGGCGCGGACGGTCTGATCGAGCCGTCGCCCGAGGCAAATCCGGATCAGCCGGTTGGCGACCTGACTCGCGAGCCGCTGAGCTTTCCGGCGGATCGCGACCTGCGGCTGCAAAGCCTTGCGCGCGGTGACGAGGGATTTCTGTTGGCGCTGGGCTACTCGACCCAGCGTGGTTTCGGCCGGACTCATCCATTCGCCGGTGAAATCCGTTTCGGCGAAGTGGAGGTCGAGTTCTTCGCGGAAGACGCTGGGTTTGCTGTTCCGCTGGGTTCGATCACGCTGACGGAATGTCAGATGGTCAATCAGTTTAAGGGCTCGGCCACCGAAGCGCCGTGCTTTACGCGCGGCTATGGCCTGGCGTTCGGCCAGAGCGAGCGTAAGACTATGTCGATGGCGCTGGTGGATCGCTCGCTGCGCGCGCGCGAACTCGGCGAGGAAGCGGGTTCGCCGGCACAGGACGAGGAATTCGTGATGTCGCATTCCGACAATGTGCAGGCCACGGGCTTCGTCGAGCACCTGAAGCTGCCGCACTATGTCGACTTCCAGTCCGAACTCGGACTACTGCGGAAGCTGCGCAAGGAATTCGAGGCCGCGAAGGACAGCGACGCAACGCTGGCGGAGGCCGCCGAATGAACGCGCCGGTTTACAATTTCGCCTATCTCGACGAGCAGACCAAGCGGATGATCCGCCGTGCCATCTTGAAGGCCATCGCTATTCCCGGCTATCAGGTGCCGTTTGCGAGCCGCGAGATGCCGATGCCTTATGGCTGGGGTACTGGGGGCGTGCAGGTGACGGCGGCGATCCTCGGTCAGGACGACACGCTGAAGGTGATCGACCAGGGTTCCGACGACACCACCAACGCGATCTCGATCCGCAAGTTCTTCGAGAAGACCGCTGGCGTGAAAACCACCACGGTGACGTCCGACGCCACCGTGATTCAAACACGGCATCGCATTCCAGAGACTGCGCTGAACGACAATCAGGTGCTGGTCTATCAGGTACCGATTCCGGAACCGCTGCGGTTCCTCGAGCCGCGCGAGACCGAGACCCGGCGCATGCATGCGCTTGGTGAATACGGGCTAATGCATGTCAAGCTGTACGAGGACATTGCGCGCCACGGGCACATCGCGACGACCTATGCTTATCCGGTGAAGGTCAATGAGCGCTATGTAATGGACCCATCGCCGACGCCAAAATTCGACAACCCGAAGATGGACGATTGCGCGGCGCTGCAGCTGTTTGGTGCGGGGCGTGAGAAGCGCATCTATGCGATCCCGCCCTATACAAAAGTGACGTCGCTCGATTTCGAGGATCATCCGTTCGAGATCTATCGCTTCGATGCACCTTGCGCATTGTGCGGATCGGATACGTCCTATCTCGATGAGGTCGTGGTCGACGACAAGGGCGGGCGAATGTTCGTGTGTTCCGACACGGATTACTGCGAGACCCGCCGTGCGGACGGCCATCAGGGCGCCGGCTTCGGCGCCGACCATCAGGTGACATGATGCGCGACGACGATCAGCCACTGCTTGTCTGCGAAGGCCTGAGCAAGTCCTATGGGCGGCAACTCGCCTGCGACAAGGTGTCGTTCGAACTCTATCCGGGCGAGGTGCTTGCCATCGTCGGCGAATCCGGCTCGGGCAAGTCGACGCTGTTGCAAATGCTTTCGACGCAATTGCAGCCGAGCAGGGGGCGCGTTTCGTATCGGATGCGCGATGGCGTCACCCGCGATCTCGCTGCGCTCGGCGAAGCAGAGCGGCGTTTTCTGTTCCGCACGGACTGGGGCTATGTGCATCAGGATCCGGCGATGGGGCTGCGGATGGCTGTGTCCGCCGGGGCCAATGTCGGCGAGCGGCTGATGGCAGTGGGCTGGAACCATTACGGCAAGATTCGCGAAACCTCATCCTCATGGCTGGAGCGCGTCGAGATTTCACCTGATCGGATCGACGACGCGCCGAAAATCTATTCCGGGGGCATGCGGCAGCGATTGCAGATCGCGCGCAACCTGGTCACCGAGCCGCGCCTTGTCTTCATGGATGAGCCGACGGGCGGCCTTGATGTTTCCGTACAGGCGCGGCTGCTCGATCTGGTGCGCGGGCTGGTCAACGAACTCGGACTCGCGGTCATCATCGTCACCCACGATCTCGCGGTGGCGCGGCTGCTGTCGCATCGAGTGATGGTGATGAAGGGCGGCAAGGTGATCGAAACGGGGCTTACCGATCAGGTGCTCGACGACCCGCACCAGCCTTATACTCAACTCCTCGTTTCCTCGATTTTGCCCGCGTGAGGACAGTATGTCTCCAATGATCGACATTTCCAGTGCTGCAAAAACCTTCACCATGCACTTGCAGAACGGGGTGCGGCTGCCGGTCGTGTCCGGCGTCACCATGCAGGTGAATGCAGGCGAGTGCGTTGTGCTGTCCGGCCCGTCCGGCGCGGGGAAATCATCGATTCTGAAAATGCTCTTCGGGAACTACCGCTGTGACGCCGGACGCATCACTGTGCGTCACAATGGCGGAGTGATGGACATCGCCAGCGCCGCGCCGCGTGATATTCTCCGCGTTCGTCGCCAAACCATTGGTTATGTGAGCCAGTTTCTACGCGCCGTGCCGCGCGTTGCGACGATCGACGTCGTTGCCGAACCGCTAATCGCTAATGGCATTGCGCGGGACGAGGCGCGCGAGCGCGCACGGGCGCTGCTGCGCCGTCTCAATATCGCGGAGCGGCTATGGACCCTGCCGCCGTCGACGTTTTCCGGCGGCGAGCAGCAGCGCGTTAACATCGCGCGCGGATTCATCTCGGATAAGCCGATCCTGCTGCTGGATGAACCGACCGCATCGCTCGATGGCATTAACCGCAAAATCGTGGTTGATCTGATTGCCGAGAAGAAACAGCGCCATGTGGCGATGATTGCCATCGTTCATGATGACGACGTGCGCCAACTGATTGCCGATCGCACAATTGATGTGACCTCGTTCGCGGCCGCGGCGTGAAAAGGGACGATATGACTTCTGAACGAAACGACGCTGTTTTCAGCAATGCGCAGGTGGTGCTGAAGGACCGCGTGATCGAGCGCGGCTGGGTCGCGGTTGTGGATGGCAGGATCGCGGATGTGGGTGAGGGGGATGCGCCGGAGCGCGGCGAGGATTTGCGCGGCGACCTGCTGATGCCGGGACTGATCGAACTGCATACCGATCACCTCGAAGCCCATTATGTGCCGCGGCCAAAAGTGCTCTGGGACCCGGTGGCTGCGGTGGTGTCCTATGACGGACAGCTTGCGACCAGCGGTATCACCACCGTACTGGATTCGTTGCGCGTCTGGCGCGAAGAAGGTGCCGACGATGTCGACGGACAGGCCGGGATTCTTGCGGGGGCGATCTCCACGGCACGCGATGGCGGGCTGCTCCGCGCCGAGCATTTCCTGCATCTACGCTGCGAAATTCCGATGCCCAGCGTTGTCGAGGAGGCCAAGGAGCTTGTAGGTCGGCCCGATATTCGCCTGATGTCGCTGATGGATCACACGCCGGGCCAGCGCCAGTTTCGCGACGAGGGCAAGCTGCGCGATTACTATCGCGGCAAGAGCGGCGGTCTCACCGACGCGCAACTTGATGTCATGTTCGAGCGGCGCTTTTTCTATCAAAAGACCTATGGCGAAGCCAACATGCGCGAGATCGTCGCGTTGGCTCACAGCTACGATATTCCGCTCGCCAGTCATGACGACACCACCGAGGAGAATGTGGCGGATGCGATCCGCGATCGCGTATCGGTGGCCGAATTTCCGACCACGATGGAGGCGGCGCGCGGATTGCATCAGGCAGGGATTCACGTGCTGATGGGCGCACCGAACGTCGTGCGCGGCGGCTCGCATTCCGGAAACATCGCTGCGGTGGATATGGCCCGCGAAGGTCTGCTGGACATCATGTCGTCTGATTACATTCCGTCCAGCCTGCTGATGGCCGCGCTGCAATTGCCGAAGCATGTGCCGGCGATTGATCTGGCAGCTGCGGTGCGGACCGTGACCAAGACGGCGGCGGAAGCCGTTGGTTTGTCGGACAGAGGAGAGATTGCTGCCGGCAAGCGCGCCGATCTGATCCGCGTACACCTCGCCCGGGATCTGCCTGTCGTGCGCAGCGTGTGGCGCGAAGGGCACCGCGTCGCATGACCGACATTGCAACTCAGTCGGCCCATCGCACGGACCTGATCGGGCCGGGTCGGCTGATTCTCATCGTGGGTCCTAGCGGCGCGGGAAAGGACACGCTGATCGGACTGGTGCAGGCGGCCTGCAAAGGCGACAGCAATGTTGTCTTCCCGCAACGCGTGGTGACGCGGGAAGCGTCGTCTCACGAGAACAATGATGCGGTCAGCCAGATCCAGTTCGGCCAGATGTTGGCGCACGGTGATTTCGCCTTCCAGTGGGAGGCGCATGGTCTGCGTTACGGTCTATTGAATTCCATCGCCGATGATATTCGCGCGGGTCATGTCGTGGTTGTGAACGTGTCGCGCACGATCGTCGAATCTGCCCGGCGGTCATATGTCAATGTCACGGTGGTTTTGGTGACAGCTCCGGAGGAGGTCCTTGCGGAGAGACTTGCTGCGCGGGCGCGTCCGAGCGATGGCCGGCTTGATGACAGGCTGCGCCGAGCGGTCGTGACCGCTGCGCCTGATATCGTCATCAATAATATCGGGCCTGCGGAAGATCACGCCACCGACTTGTTGAGAGCAGTTCAGTGCGTTGGAGAGCGCGGCGTCGCCTGACCAATCTCAAAAATCAATGCTTCTCAGAACGATTCCCGGGGGATTGCCTTCAAATTCGGTGGCAAGAAGTTTTGCCTCGGCGCGGGCATCGATCCTGGCGCGTAGCCTGAAGTACTGCGCTTCCCGGTGCTCAGGCTTGATCGATTTTGTACCTTCAATGTGGTCCATAGCGGCCGTGCTGATTGCACAAGACACTTCCATCTGCTCATTCATCATTGAGAAGAGCACAACCATCCGGTTGAAGTCGTAGGATCGGAACGAGCCTTGCGAAATAGTCATTTCCGTCTTTCCCGGTCGTCCACAAGCGGACATTATCTTTCGAATTGCCGTTGAATTCGAAGTCGCAGACGTCCATGCATTGTTGTAAGGATACTGGCCGAACAATGCGCTCTTCCGGGTGAAATAGCCACCGGCTTATTCATGCATGTCGCTGCAGGGCCGAAAAAGCGATAGCCGCGTTGTATTTGAGCAATTCGTGCCCATGTTAAACAACAGATAGCGGATTCAACCCCGAACACCCCGGCAGAAAGAGCCATTCCTTGAAAAAACCCGTACTCACGACCGTCGAAGAAGCGCCACCGAGCAAGCCGTCGCGCGCGGACCTTCCGCCGACCGAGGGTTTCATTCTTGTCGTCGATGGACACTTCAAGACATGGTTCGCCTCGCTCGAGGCTGCTGAAGAGGCGGCCCGGAAGCTGAAAGCAAAGTTCCAGATGCTGAAAGTGCAAACCTACGACGCCGCGACGAAGAATTGGTCGGCGCCGTTCTGAGTTAGCCCAGCATCTGCGTGTCGCCGCAGATCGAGATGGCTTGGCCGGAAATGGTTTTGCCGCGCGGGCTGCACATGAAGACGATCTGGTCCGCGAGCTGCTGCGGCGTCACATAGTCCTTGATCGATGTATAGGAAAATGCCGTTCGCTCCATCTCGGCAAACGAGATGCCGCGCTGTTGGGCCTTGGCCTCCAGCACGCGGCGCTGCCTGTCGCCTGCGACGAGGCCCGGCAGGATTGCGTTGACGCGGATATTGTCCGGTCCGAGTTCGATGGCCAGAGATTTCGTGAATCCGATCACGCCCCATTTGGCGGCGGCGTAAGGCGTTCGCATCGCGAAACCGAGACGTCCGGCCGCCGACGAGATATTGACGATCGAGGCGTTCTTGCTTTCGCGCAGCAAGGGCACTGCCAGCCGCGTACAGTTGAATTGTCCGGTGAGGCAAATATCGAGGCAGCGATCCCAATCCTCGGGATTCATCTCCTCGACCTTCGCCGTCGGCCCGGCAATGCCGGCATTGTTGATCAGCACATCGAGTCCGCTGAGCACGGTGGCCGCTTCCGTAAACAATGCTTTCACTGCGGCGCGATCGGAGACGTCGCAGACCGTTTGCGTCAGCATTGGATCGCTGGTCTTCAGCGCTGCAAGCGCGGACGTATCCACATCGCAAACATGAACTTTTGCGCCTTCGCCGGCAAAGGCTCGCGCGATGGCGAGTCCAATTCCGTTGGCGCCCGCCGTCACCAGCACCCGCAGTCCCTTGATATCGAGGTTCATGCCGTCTCCTGACGATGATTGTTATTGTTCGGCAAGACCGCCGCGCGACAGGATGACCTCCGCCGCGCTGCTGATGTCGGCTGCAATTCCCTCGCGCGCGCCCGCCTCGTCACCCGCCGTAATGGCGGCCAGCACGTTGGCGTGGAAACGCACGGCGTCGCCCTTTGCCAGCCGCTCCGGGTTGGCGCGCAGGTCGAGATTGATGACCGGGCCCGCCTTGAGCCACAACGCGCGGATGATTTCCCCCAGCGTTGCCGAATGCGACGCCTCATAGACCGCGAAATGAAATGATTTGTTGAGCTCGACAGCGCGGGGCAGATTGGGTTTGGCCGCGCGGCTTTCGGCGCGCATTGCGGTTTCCGCCCGCGCGATCGATTTGAGATCGGCATCATTGCGATTCTTGGCTGCGAGGGCTGCGACGTGGCCTTCGATGACGATGCGTGCCTGCGTCAGATCACGAAACTGCGCCGCGGTCATCAAACGCACGCGCACCGCCCGATTGGGTGTGACCTCGAGCGCACCATCGGCGACGAGTCGCGAGACGGCTTCACGCACCGGCATGATCGAAACACCGAGCACTTCTGCGGCCTGGCGCAGCGATATCTTCTCGCCCGGCGCCATCCGGCCGGAAATCAGGAGATCAGAGAGTTGCGCATAGGCGCGACCGCCCAATGTCTGCCGGTCGAGCGGCTCAACCAGATCAAGGGCGGCGGGGCGGTTCATGACCGTTGATCCTGCGGGCGTGCAAATAACGCAACAAGGGACTCGACAAGGCGATGTTCGTTTGTCAGTCTAAGTGTGATCACAGATCACGGCAAGCGATATAAGCGCCCAACAATCGCGCAGCGCCCGGCCGGAAATAAGCGCCGCAAAACGCGGCCGTCACAGGGAGGATGGCTTATGTCGATCAAGGATAAACTCACGCGACGTCGTTTGCTGAAGACCGCCGGCGGCCTCGCGCTGGTGTCGGGACTATCCGCACCGTCGATCCTGCGCGCTCAGTCGGCCGACGTCATTCGTTTCGGTCACCTCACGCCGCGTACCGGCTTTCTCGGGCCACTCGGCGAATACGGCGTGATGGCTGCGGATCTTGCGGTGGAAGAAATCAACGCCGCAGGCGGCGTGATGGGCCGCAAGGTGGAACTGCTGAAGGAAGACTCGGTCAATCCGCAGACCGCGTCGACCAAGGCGGAACGCATGATCGAGCGCGACAAGGTCGCGTGCATCATCGGCGAAATCTCGTCGGCATCGTGCCTTACCATCGCGCAGGTCGCATCGCGCAACAAGACACTGTTCATCAATACCGGCGGCAACTCCGACGCGCTGCGTGGCAAGGATTGCCAGCGCTATATGTTCCATGTCGAATCGCAGAACTCGATGTATGTGAAGACCGTCGGGCGCTCGTTCCTTCAGGAAGGCTTGGTCAAGGGCAAGAAGTGGTACTCGCTGACGGCGGACTATGCGTTCGGTCACGATCTGCTGCGCGTCGCCAAGCGGTTCATGGAAGGCAACGGCGGGCAGTTTGCCGGCGACGATCTGGTGCCAACCGACGCAACGGACTTCTCGGCCTATCTGCTCAAGATCCGGGACTCCAAGCCCGATCTCGTGGTGATCAACCTCGCCGGAAACCAGATCACTAATTTCCTCAAGCAGTATGCCGAATTCGGTCTGACCTATCCGGTCGGCGGCTTCGGCTTCGATACGGCGCTGGCCTGGGCGGCAGGCAAGGGTAACTTCGTCGGTACATGGCCGGTGGTCTGGCATCATCTGCTCGATACACCTGGCTCCAAGGCCTTCGTCGCGGCCTTCACCAAGAAATACAACAAGCCGCCGGAGAACCAGGCGTGGGGCGACTATATCGCCACCAAGATCGTGGCGCAGTCGATCAACGAACTGAAGTCGGCGGAATCGCCGAAGATCATCGAGCACTTCGAGAAGGGCGCGAAGTTCGATCTTCTGAAGACGCGGCCAGGCTATTTCCGCGCCTCTGATCATCAGTTGATGCACGAGATGTACGCCGTGAAGGCGCTGCCTGCGGCGCAGATCAAGAACCAGTGGGACATCTTTTCGTCGAGTGCTCCCGTGCCCGGTCCAAGCGAAGACCTCGAAGTCATCGCAGCTACCAAAGAAGAGAACAGTTGTACGTTCCCGTCGTAACGCTGACTTGATGCGATCCTCCGGGCATTCGGAGGATCGCACCCTTCCTTTCTGGTTTTGGCGCATATGGCGCGTGGCTCATTGACCGCGGGGCGACGACGATGTCCGGCATATTGCTCGCGCAGCAGGTTCTGAACGGACTGCTCGACGGCGTTTACTATCTGTTGATTGCGCTTGGTCTCTCGCTGATCTTCTCGCTCGGCGGCATCGTCAATCTTGCACATGGCGCGTTCTTCGCGATTGGCGCCTATCTGACGCTGGTCATCTCGCCCTATCTTGGCTTCAGCGGCGCATTCGTGCTGTCGCCGGTTGTCGTGGCGCTGCTCGGTGTCGTCATTGAGCGCGTGTTGTTCACCCGCTTTTACCGCGCTGATCCCATTCTCTCGCTGCTGCTGACTTTCGGGCTGGCGATGGTCGCAGAGCAGGCGTTGCGCATGATTTTTGGAGCGCCGCCGTTGTCCTATTCGATTCCGCAGGACCTGCGCGGGCAGGTGGCCATTGGTTCCTTCATCTATTCGTTCTATCGCGTTGTACTGCTGGGCATCGCCATCGCCTGCGTCGCCGGACTCTGGTTCCTGCTGCGGATGACCGCATTCGGTCGGGTGGTGCGCGCGGGCGTGCAAAATCCCGACATGGTCGGCGCGCTCGGTATATCCCTCCAGCCTTATATGTCTGCAGTCGCGGCGCTCGGTATCGGACTTGCGGGTCTGGCCGGAGTTTTGCTCGCGCCGATCTATGCGATCCATCCGGCGATGGGTAACGAGATCATCACGCCAGCCTTCGTCGTGGTGGTGATCGGCGGACTTGGCTCGTTCTGGGGCGTGGTGGTTGCTGCGCTGCTGGTCGGGCTTGTGAAAGGGGTTATGGTCGGCATCGGCTATTCGGCAGCGTCCACCGCCGCGATCTACTTCCTTATGCTTCTGGTGCTTGTGTTCAGGCCGCGCGGCCTGTTCGGCGAGCGCATCACCCGCTTCGAGTGAGGCCGTCCGCCATGCTCAAGCGCATTCCCGTTCAACTGGCCATTGCCGCCATCGGCCTGCTCATCCTGCCGCCGGTGCTGGTCGCGCTCGGCCTGACGGTGACATCGGCGACCGAGGTCGTCGTGTTCGGCATCGCCTGCATGGCGCTGAATATTCTCGTCGGTCACACCGGGCTGGTGTCGTTCGGTCACGGTGCCTGGTTCGGGCTGGCGGCTTATGCCGCTGCATTGCTTCAGCGCAACCTGATGCCGGGATCGTTTTTCGGTCCGGCGATCGGGGCAATCCTCATTATTATGCTGGTCGCGGTGCCGTTCGGTTTTCTCATCCTGCGTCGGCGCGGGGTGTATTTCTCGCTGCTGACGCTGGCACTGGCGGCGATGCTTTACACCGTGTCGTTCCGGTGGACCGATGTGACCGGCGGCGAGAATGGCATCGGTGGCATCGTCCGTCCGGCGATTTTCGGCTTCGATCTCGACTCCCAGACGACCTATTACTGGTTCGTCGCGAGCATAGCGTTCGCCGTTCTGCTTCTGTTGTGGCGATTCCACAATTCCACCGTCGGCACCGTGCTGGTGGCGATCCGCGAGAACGAACAACGCGCACGATTTCTCGGCTATCCGACCAATCGTTACAAGCTGGCGGCCTTCGTGTTGTCCGCTGCGCTGACTGGGCTCGCCGGCATCCTGTTGCTTTACAAAAATCGAATGACCTCGGCCGATCCGATTTCGGTGGCGTTTTCCGGCGAACTGCTCGCGATGGTCGTGATCGGCGGCATGCGCAGTTTCCTCGGTCCGGCGCTTGGCGCGCTGTTCTTCATCCTGTTTCGCGAATTTTTGGGCATCTACACGGAGAACTGGCTTCTCTGGCTCGGCCTGGTGTTCGTCGGCTTCATCGTGTTCTCGCCTACGGGCCTGATCGGCGTTGGCGAGCGGCTTCTCGCGCCGTTCCGCAAGAAGGTGACCGAAGATGCCGCGATGTCGGCGCGCAAGATCGAGGCGCTGCCGCTGCCGGAATTCCTACGGCCGAAAGCCAAGATCGAAGGGCCGGTGCTCGCCGCGCGCGACATGGTCAAGAGCTTTGGCGGCATCAAGGCGGTACAGGGCATCAACATCTCCATCGCTGATTGCACTCTGCATGCGCTGATTGGCCCCAATGGCGCGGGCAAGACCACGGCGTTCAATCTTCTCTCCGGCATGTTTCCGCCGGACGAGGGCGAGGCCTCGCTGATGGGCAAACCCATTGCGGGACACTCCCCGGAACAGATCGCGGAGGCGGGCATCGGCCGCTCGTTCCAGATCACCAACCTGTTTCCCGAACTTAGCGTCGGTGAAAACATCCGTCTCGCTGTGCAGGCGCGTCATCCGCGGCGGTTCGATCCTTTCACCAATGCGCTGTCGATCGAGGCGATCAACCGCGAGACCGGCGACGTCATCCGCTATCTCGGCCTTGCGGGGATCGAGACCGCGCAGGCGGGAGCGCTGTCCTATGGCGGTCAGCGGCTGCTCGACATGGGCGTCGCGTTGGCTACCGCACCGCGCGTGCTGCTGCTCGATGAACCGCTTGCCGGATTGGCGGCTGCCGAGCGCGAACGCATCGGCGCGATCATCAAGCGCATTTCGTCCGACCTGCCGGTGCTGCTGGTGGAGCACGACATCGACCGGGTGTTCGCACTGGCCGACCATGTGACGGTGATGAACGAAGGCCGCGTGCTGCTCGACGGTACGGTGGAAGACGCGCGCAGCAGCCAAAAGGTGCAGGAAATCTACATCGGCTCCGGGGCCGCCGCGGTTGCAGCAAAGCCGCGGGAGACTTCGGCGAAAAGCAGCGCTCTATTGACGGTGAATGGCGTCGATACGTTCTACGGCAAGAGCCACATCCTCAACGGCGTCAATTTCACGCTGCATAACAACGAAATCATTGCTCTGCTCGGCCGCAACGGGGCGGGAAAATCGACACTGCTGAAAACGCTGGTCGGCATCGCGCCGGCCTCGAACGGCTCGATCAAGCTTACCGACGCTGAACTGGTCGGACGCGCGTCCGCCGAATGCGCGCGTCTCGGCATCGGTTATGTGCCGCAGGGACGCGGTCTCTTTGCGGGCATGAGTGTCGAGCATAATCTCGAACTTGGCGGGCTGAAGCGGCAGACCGGCAACGGCGTGCATTGGACCCGCGAGCGCGTCTACGAATACTTCCCGCGCATTCGCGAGCGGCTCGACAGCCCGGCGGACTACCTTTCCGGCGGCGAACAGCAGATGGTGGCGGTGGCGCGGGCGCTGTCCGGCGACGTGCGGGTGCTTCTACTCGACGAGCCGTTCGAGGGACTCGCGCCGGCGGTCGTGGAGCAACTGTTCGAAACATTCGACCGTCTGCGCAACGAAGTCGCTATCATCATTGTCGATCATCATCTTGATCTTGCGCTGGCGCTGTCCGATACGACAGTGGCGCTGGAGCGCGGGCGCATCATCCATGAAGGGTCGTCGAAGGCGCTGCGCGACGATCTTGATCTGCGGCGCAAGGTGTTGTGGTTGTAAGGGCGAAAGACAACAGACATGTCCCCCAAAAAAAATGTCGCCATTGTCGGTGTTGGTTTGATCGGACGGGCCTGGGCGGCGATCTTCGCACGCGCCGGCTGGAGTGTTCGGCTGACGGACGCGCATGCCCCCACGCTGAGCGCCGCCAAAAGCCTGATCCACGACGAGTTGCTCGCGCTGAACCGTCATGGGCTCGCCGACGATCCTGATGGCGCGGTGGCGCGGATTTCGGTGGCATCGAGCCTGGCCGACGCCGTGAAGGATGTCGAATTCGTTCAGGAAAACGGCCCTGAAAAGGTCGAAGACAAGATCGCGCTGTTCGCCGAACTCGATCGCCTTGCGGCGCCGGACACGCTGCTGGTGTCGTCGACGTCGGCCATCGTCGCCTCGCGGTTCACGGAAAACCTGAAAGGCCGGGCCCGCTGCCTGGTCGGCCATCCGGTCAATCCGCCGCATCTGGTGCCGCTGGTCGAGCTCTGCGGCGCGCCGTGGACTTTGCCCGAGGCGATTTCTCGTGCTCGAGAGATCTATCGCGCCATCGGGCAGGTGCCGGTAACGGTCAACAAGGAGATCAACGGCTTCGTACTCAACCGGCTGCAGGGCGCGTTGCTGGCGGAAGCCTTCCGGCTGGTGGGCGAGGGCTACATGTCGGCGGAGGATGTGGACCACACCGTCAAGGACGGTCTCGGATTGCGATGGTCATTCCTCGGGCCGTTCGAAACCATCGAACTGAATGCGCCGGGCGGTATTCCGGATTATTGCGCGCGCTACACGGGCTTCTATAAAGAACTTGCCGCAGCGTCTGCCGGTCCCGAAGTCTATGAGAGTCCGAATGTCGATCGCGTCATTGCGGCATGGCCGCATCAGCCGACCCCGGAGCGGATCGCGGCATTGACGACGCGCCGCAACGAGCGCCTCGCGGCACTGGTCGCGCACAAGGCCAAGCAGACTACCAGGTCATAGTTCAACCGACTGGCAAGAAGAGAGACAAAAATGAGCCGCAAAGTCATCATCACCTGCGCCGTGACCGGCGCGATCCATACACCTTCGATGTCCAAGGCTTTGCCGGTGACACCACAGGAAATCGCCGATGCGGCGATTGGCGCGGCGGAAGCCGGCGCGGCCATTGTCCATCTTCACGCGCGCAACCCGAAGACCGGTCAGCCCGACCAGAGCCCGGAAGCGTTCGAGCCATTTCTCAAGATCATCAAGCAGCGCTCCAACGCCGTTGTGAACCTCACCACTGGCGGCGCGCCGACCATGAAGGTGGACGAGCGCGTTCGCCCGGCGGCGGTCTACAAGCCGGAGGTCGCGTCGCTGAACATGGGATCGATGAACTTCGCGTTCTTCGGCATGCTCAACCGCTTCAAGTCTTTCGAGCATGAGTGGGAGCGTAAGCACCTCGAGAACAAGGACATCGTATTCCGCAACACCTTTGCGGATATCGAATATGTCCTGACCACGCTGTCGGGTAGCGGCACGCGCTTCGAGTTTGAATGTTACGATACCGCGCATCTCTATAATCTCAAATACTTCCTCGATCAGGGGCTGGTGAAGGCTCCGTTGTTCGTGCAGACGGTGTTCGGATTGCAGGGTGGCACCGGCGCGCATCCGGAAGACGTGCTGCACATGAAGCGCACGGCGGACCGGCTGTTTGGCGACCAGTACGTCTGGTCGGTGCTGGGCGCGGGGCGCAACCAGTTGCCGATCGCGGCGATGGCGACGGCGATGGGCGGCAACATCCGCGTTGGCCTGGAGGATTCGCTGTGGGCCGCGCCGGGCCGCATGGCGGAGTCCAACGCCGAGCAGGTCCGTCTCGCGCGTAAGATCATCGAAGGTTTGGGTCTTGAGGTTGCTTCGCCCGACGACGCTCGCGAGATTCTCCACCTCAAGGGCGGCGATACATTGCAGGTTTAAGAACGAAACAATGCCCGTCAAGCTCGATCCCGATGCGGCTGCAGTCCTGAACGCCTTCCGTGAGGCAGGGCGTCCGCCGTATGAAACGCTTACGCCGGTGGAGGCACGCGAGATGTATCTCGCGGCCCGTCCCGTGTCGCAGCCAGAGCCGCCGAAGCTCGCCTCGGTGGAATCACTGACCATCCCCGGATCGGGCGACGGCATACCTGCGCGCGTCTACAAGCCGCTGACACTGAGGCAGGCGGATGGATTGTCGCCGTGTCTCGTCTTCTTTCATGGCGGCGGATGGGTGATCGGCAATCTGGATTCGCATGACGTGGTGTGCCGCACGCTGGCCGATGAAGGTCAGTTGATCGTGATTTCGGTCGATTATCGTCTGGCGCCAGAGCACAGATTCCCTGCGGCGGTCGACGATGCCATCGCTGCAACGGAATGGATTTCAGGCAATGCCCGCCAGTTGGGGATAGATGAATCACGCCTGATCGTGGGCGGCGACAGTGCCGGCGGAAATCTCGCTTCCGTGGTGGCGATCCACGCCCGGGAGGCTGGGCTGAAGCTCACAGGGCAGGTGCTGATTTATCCCGCCACCGATTTTGCGATGACACATCCGTCGCACAGCGAACCCGAAACAAGTGCCTTGCTGACCCACACCGTGATCCGCTGGTTCCGCGATCATTATCTTGGCACGTCGGATGGCGAGCACTGGAAGGCATCGCCTGCGCGCGCGGAGAAACTATCGGGCCTGCCTCCGGCGTTCGTTCTGACGGCAGGTGCCGATCCTTTGCGTGATGAAGGCGACGAATATGCCGCGCGCCTCGGCGAAGCCGGCGTGCCGGTGACGCATCGGACCTATCCCGGCCAGTTTCACGGCTTCATCACAATGGGAAAGCTACTGCCGAAAGCCGGCGCCGCGATGCGCGAGATTGGCGACTGGCTGAGGGCGTTGAAGTAACGCCTACACCGGCAGCGCGATGCTGTACTTCACCTGGCTCAATGCGAAGCTCGACTCGATGGAGGCGATGCCCTCGAGCCGCGTCAGCTTGGTCTTGATGAAGGTCTCATAGGACGGCAGGTCGGCGGTCACGACCCGCAGCAGGTAATCCCGGTTGCCGGTCATGAGATAGCATTCCAGCACCTCCTTCCACTTCGAGATCGCCTTGGCGAATCGATCGAGATCTTCTTCCTTCTGCCGCTCCAACTTGATCGAAATGAATACACTGACTGGCAGCCCGACCGATTTCTGATCGACCATCGCGATGTAGCGCGTGATCACGCCGCGCTCCTCCAGCAATTTCACCCGGCGATGGCATGGCGACACCGACAGACCGACCTGATCGGCCAGTTCCTGCATGGTCACGCGGCTGTCGGCTTGCAGGATGGTGAGGATCTTGCGGTCGATGGCGTCCAAGGTTTCCATTGGTATAAATTATCACCATTTAGCTATTTATTGGGATGATATCCCATTATTTTGGGTCGCGTCGATATGATTTGAGATTTTTCAAAGGCAGCTCAGGATTAGCATGAGCACTGCATCAGCCTCCGCGGTGAGTCCCATGCCTGCCAACAAGCCCATCGAACCGTCTCGTCTCGAAGTTCTGAACGCGCTGGCCCGCAAGGTCTTGTGGCTGTCCTCGTGGACCATCCATCACGCCAACCATATCCGGCCGGATTCCGACGGCCTTAAGGTCGGCGGACATCAGGCTTCAAGCGCGTCGCTGGCGACGATCATGTCAGCGCTGTATTTCGGCGTGCTGAAGCCCGAGGATCGCGTGGCGGTGAAGCCCCATGCCAGTCCGGTGTTCCATGCGATCCAGTATCTGCTCGGGCAACAGAACCGCGATAAGCTGGAACACTTCCGCGGTTTCAAGGGTGCGCAGTCCTATCCCTCGCGCACAAAGGACATCGACGACGTGGATTTCTCCACCGGCTCGGTGGGTCTCGGAGTGGCGCAGACGCTGTTTTCGTCGCTGGTTCAGGATTATGTGAAGGCGCACGGCTGGATGAAGGACAGACCGGAAGGCCGTATGATCGCGCTGGTGGGTGACGCCGAACTCGACGAAGGCAATATCTTCGAGGCGTTGCTGGAAGGCTGGAAGCAGGGCCTGCGCAACACATGGTGGGTGATCGATTACAACCGCCAGAGCCTCGACGCCGTGATCCGCGAAGGCTTGTGGGAAAAGCTCGAGACCATGTTCCGCAATTTCGGCTGGGATGTGGTGATTGTGAAATACGGCAAGCTGATGCAGGCGGCGTTTGCGGAGCCCGGCGGCGAGGCGCTGCGCAAGTGGATCGATAGCTGCCCGAACCAGATGTATGCCGCCCTGTGTTTCCAAGGCGGTGCGGCGTTCCGCAGGCATCTGCTCGACGACATCGGCGATCAGGGCGCGGTGACGAAGCTGATCGAAAAGCGCAGCGACGATGAACTGCTGGCGCTGATGTCGAATCTCGGCGGTCACGATATGGCCAGTATGCTGGAGGTGTTCGAGGCAATCGATCATGACCGTCCGGTGTGCTTCATCGCCTATACGATCAAAGGCGTCGGTCTGCCGTTCCAGGGCCACAAGGACAATCACGCCGGCTTGATGACCGTGGCGCAGATGGAAACCTTCCGCACCGCGCAAGACATCCGTCCCGGTCATGAATGGGACCGGCTGGAGGGATTGCCGCTGGACCATGCGCGGATCGAGGCGTTTTTGAAGAACGTAGCTTTCGCGCGCGACGGCGCGCGGCGGCTGGACGCGCCGAAGGTCGAGGTGCCTGCGCAGCTTGGCGTGACGCTGACGCCGCGTATGGCGACCCAGCAGGGCTTCGGCCTGATCCTGAATGAACTTGCGCGCGGTGATACGAAACTGGCCGAGCGCATTGTCACCACCTCGCCGGATGTGACGGTTTCGACCAATCTGGGTGCGTGGGTCAATCGGCGCGGCCTGTTCGCATTGGCCGAGAACGCGGATCTGTATCGCAAGGAGAAAATTCCATCGACTTTTGCATGGGATTATTCGCCGAAGGGCCAGCATATGGAACTGGGCATCGCGGAGATGAACCTCTTCCTCATGCTCTCCGCGCTGGGGCTGTCGCATTCCATCAACGGCGAACGGCTGCTGCCGGTGGGGACGCTGTATGATCCCTTCATCGAGCGCGGCCTCGATGCGCTGAACTACGCCTGCTATCAGGACGCGCGCTTCATGGTCGCGGCGACACCGTCGGGCATCACGCTGGCGCCTGAGGGCGGCGCGCATCAATCGATCGCCACGCCGCTGATCGGTATGGCGCAAGATGGGCTGTCGTCGTTTGAGCCGGCTTTTGTCGACGAACTCGCGGTCATCATGCGCTGGGGGTTCGAGCAGATGCAGCGCGACGAGGATGGCGGCTCGGTTTATTTGCGTCTCTCGACGCGGACGCTCGACCAACCGCAGCGTGTGATGACGCCCGGGCTTGCGGGCGACATTGCAGCGGGAGCGTATTGGCTGCGTAAGCCGGGGCCCAATGCGGAACTGGTGATCGCCTATACCGGCGCGGTTGCGCCGGAAGCGATCGAGGCGACGGGACTGCTCGGCGAGTCGCGCCGCGACATCGGCTTGCTTGCCATTACTTCCGCAGACCGGCTGCATGCCGGCTGGACTGCGTCGCGTAAACTTCGGCGCAACGGTGGTCCGCGTGAATCGAGCCATATCGAACGGCTTCTATCGCCGATGCCGCGCGATTGCGGACTCATTACCGTGATCGACGGCCATCCAGCGACGCTGGCGTGGCTCGGCAGCGTACAGGGTCACCGCGTTGAAGCGCTCGGCGTCGAGAAGTTCGGGCAGACCGGCACCGTGGGTGATCTCTATGCCCACTACGGTCTCGACACCAACACCATTATCGATGCTGCAGCGAGCCTGACATTCGGTGCGCCGATCCGGCACCGCAAGACGGCGGTTTGACCAAAGATAGTGGCCGAGCGGTGGCTTTTAACGGCTGAGTTGACCTCACGCCCGAACACCAGCACCATCGGATTCGATAGCTTATTTCTGGTGCTGAATGACTGACCTCTCCAATGACCTGCCCCATGGCGATCGGCCGGGCCGGGTCTTCGACCTCGCAATCATTGGTGGTGGGATCAACGGCTGCGGTATCGCTCGCGATGCCGCTGGCCGTGGAAATTCCGTCTTTCTCTGTGAAATGAATGATCTTGCCAGCGGTACGTCGTCGTGGTCGAGCAAGCTTATTCACGGCGGTCTGCGCTATCTGGAATATTATGAATTCCGGCTGGTCCGTGAGGCGCTCATGGAACGCGAAGTGCTATGGCAGATCGCGCCGCATATCATCCGGCCGTTGCGCTTCGTGCTGCCGCATCACGCTGGACTGCGCCCGGCTTGGCTGCTGCGGCTCGGCTTGTTTATGTACGATTATCTCGGCGGCCGCCGCCTCCTGCCTGCCACGCGAACGGTCGATCTCGCCCGCGATCCGGTCGGAAAACCGCTGGTGCCCGGCCGCTTCACGAAGGGCTTTGAGTATTCCGATTGCTTTGTCGATGACGCCCGGCTCGTGGTTCTCAATGCGCGCGATGCGGCGGATCGCGGCGCAGTGATCCGCACGCGGACCCGCGCCGTCGAAGCGCGGCGGCTGGACGATTGCTGGCAGGTGATCCTCGAAGACACGAGCACCGGTGCGCAGAACAGCATCAAGGCGCGCGCGCTGGTCAATGCCGGCGGGCCGTGGGTGGAGGATGTGCTGACCCGCCGCGCCGGAATCAACGCCAAGGCCAAGGTGCGACTGGTGCAGGGCTCGCACATTGTTGTGCCGCGCCTCTACGAGCACGATCATGCATATACGTTCCAGAATGGCGATGGCCGTGTCGTCTTCGTCATTCCGTTCCAGAACGATTTCACTCTGATCGGCACCACCGACCGCGACTACGACGGCGATCCCTCCAAGGTGAAAGCCTCGGCGGAGGAGATTGCCTATCTCTGCCAGTCGGTGAACGACTATCTCGCCAAGCCGGTGAAGCCGGAGGACGTGGCATGGGCCTATGCCGGTGTGCGTCCGCTCTATGATGACGGCGCCAGTGAAGCCAAGGCCGCAACCCGCGATTATGTTTTCGAGTTCGATGCGCCGGGCGGGCTGCCGCTGCTATCGATCTTCGGCGGCAAGATCACCACCTATCGCCGTCTATCCGAGGAAGCGCTGGAGCGGCTGGAGAAATATCTGCCGGGCAAGGCGAAGCCAGCGGGCTGGACCGGAACCACGCCGTTGCCCGGCGGCGATCTCGACGTCTCGGCGGCCCCGGCGCTGGCGGACGAACTGATCCGCGATCATTCGTTCCTGTCGCGGGCCCTCGCGCTTCGCCTCGCGCACGCCTATGGCACACGCGCCCGCAAGGTTCTCGACAATGCGGCATCCGCCGCCGATCTCGGACGGTTGTTCGGTGACACGCTGACCGAACGCGAAGTCCGCTATCTCATCGCCCATGAATTCGCGCGCAGCGCCGAGGACATCGTGTGGCGGCGGTCCAAGCTGGGTCTGCGTCTGTCACCCAGTGAAGTGAAAGCACTTGATGACTGGATCGTCACGCATGGCGGTTGAGGCGTGATCGCCGCGACAGCGCGGCAAGACACCGCACCTTTCTGTTCTGCGCGCCGATAATCCTGAAATGAACCCTTGAACAGTTCTCGTTGCGGCGCACCCATCCGCGGCGTTGTTGACACGCCGTCATTGTTTGAGGTCTGATTGCCCAACAAGAACGCAAAAACGCATAGCTATTCGACACAAGAACTGACCAGGGCGATCGATAGGATCGCGGCGTGACCTAAGGCGATCGACAGAATCGCGGCACGTTGGGGGAGGGATACCCGGAATGCTGGACTTCGTTCAGCAGTTGGTGAGCGGCATTGCGCTCGGCTGTGTCTATGGGCTGATCGCTCTTGGATTCGTCCTTGTCTACAAGGCCACCGAGGTCGTTAATTTCGCGCAGGGCGATCTGATGATGCTGGGCGGGTTTTTCGCCTTCACCTTCATCAGCCTGCTTGGTTTCAACTACTGGCTCGGTTTCATCGCTGCCGTTGGCGCAATGGCGCTGTTCGGCATGCTGGCCGAACGCCTCGTGGTAAGGCCGATCCTCGGCTATCCGCAATTTTCCATCATCATGGCAACCATCGGCCTCGGCTTCTTCCTGCGCTCCGTGGCGGGCATGATATGGGGCACCGACGATCTCAAGATCGAGACGCCGTTCAGTCAGGGCGTGCTGCGGCTCGGCAGCCTCGTGCTGGCCTACGACAAGCTGTCGGTAATCGCGGCGACGATCATTCTGTGTGGAGTGCTGTATCTGTTTTTCAACAAGACCACGCTCGGCACGGCAATGCGCGCAAGCTCCGAGAACATGCTCGCAGCCTATTACATGGGCATTCCGGTCAAGCGCGTGGTATCGATCGTCTGGGCGATCAGCGCTGCGGTCGCGACCTGCGCCGGCGTGCTGCTCGCACCGATCACATTCATTCATTCCAATGTTGGCCTCGTGCTGGGGCTGAAAGCATTCCCGGCGGCCGTGCTTGGCGGGTTCGGATCGATCCCTGGTGCGGTGGTCGGCGGTGTGCTGATCGGGGTTATCGAAAGCATGGCGGGCTTCTATCTGCCGCAGGGATGGAAAGACGTCGCCCCCTATATCGTGCTGCTCGCGGTTCTGCTGCTGAAGCCTGAAGGCATCTTCGGGCTTCACACGCGGAAGAAAGTTTGAGGGCGCGATGCGGTTTCTGTTCAAGACGGATTACAACGACGACATCCGGCTGATCCCGCACAGCGGCTACGTCTGGTCCTATGGCGCTCTATTGGCATTGCTGTTGATCGCGCCGTTCGTGCTCTCAAGCTATCTGATGAGCCAGCTCGTGTTCGTCTGCATCTATGCCACAGTCGGTGTCGGACTGATGATTCTCACCGGCTTCACAGGACAGGCTTCGCTGGGGCACGCGGCATTTCTCGCCATCGGCGCCTATACGACGGCTTATCTACAACAGCTCGGTATGCCGTTTCCGGTCTATTTCCTTGCGGCAGGCATGTTGACCGGCATCATCGGTGCGATGGTCGGATTTCCGGCGTTGCGGTTGCAGGGCATCTATCTCGTGATCGCGACGATCTCGTTCGCGCTGATCGTCGAGGAAGTTCTGGCGCGCTGGGAAAGCGTGACCCACGGCAATGAAGGCATGCGGGTGCGAACCATCCAATTGCTGGGCAACAGCGTGCCGCGTGACAGCCCGACATTCTACTATATGTGCCTGGGACTTTTGATCCTTGTCATTCTCGGCACGCTGAATCTGATGCGGTCGCCCACCGGCCGCGCTTTCGTCGCCATCCGCGATAGCGAGACGGCGGCGAAGAGCATGGGAATCAACGTCTCGCTCTATAAAGTGAAGTCGTTCGCGCTCAGCGCCGCCATCACCGGATTCGCGGGCTGCCTTTTCGCCCACAAGCTGTCGTTCATCAGTCCGGAGATGTTCACGCTGCAGCTCTCCATCGAATTCATCATGGTCATTATTATCGGCGGCGTGATCAGTCTGCACGGCGCGGTGCTGGGTGCGATCTTCATCGTCATGGTCGATCCGTTTTTGACCTTCCTGAAAGACGATATTCCAAGTGTCGCGGCGGGCCTCGCTGCGATGTTCGGCGCTGGCGCGGAGCAGGTGGCCAATATCCAGAAGAACGTCGCCGCAGTGGCTTCCGCCAACGGGCTGAAGGGCGCGATCTACGGCCTGATCATCATGCTGTTTATCCTGTTCGAGCCTTATGGCCTTTATGGCCGCTGGCTCAAGATCAAGCTCTTCTTTCAACTCTTCCCGCTCTACAAGCGCGCGACCTTCAAGCGGCAGAAGATTTACGTCAAATCGGAGCGGAACCGATGAGTTGCTTCCGCGCTGAAAATCTTTCGCTGCATTTCGGTGGCCTCAAGGCGGTGGATTCCGTCAGTTTTGCGGTGGAGAAGGGCGAGATCCTTTCCATCATCGGCCCAAACGGAGCAGGGAAGAGCTCGATCTTCAACCTGATCTCGCGGCTCTACAATCCGACTTCAGGGCGGCTCTACTTCGAGGACCAGGACATCACCGAAGAGCCGGCTTACGGCATCGCCAAACTGGGGATCGCGCGGACCTTCCAGAACATCGAGCTGTTTGAGAACGCAACGGTTTTGAGTAACCTGCTGGTCGGACGGCACCGGCACTGCACAACGAGCTTGTGGGAAGACCTGCTGTTCTTGCCCAATGTGCGCCGCGACGAAAAATCGCATCGCCGCCGTGTCGAGCAGGTCATCGATTTTCTTGACCTTGCCGCCCATCGGGACAAGCTCATCTCCGGATTGCCCTACGGCGTGCGCAAGGTGATCGAACTCGCCCGGGCGCTGTGCACCGAGCCGAAGCTGATCCTGCTGGATGAGCCGTCTTCCGGCCTGAATGTGGAGGAGACCGACGACATGTCGTTCTGGATCCGCGACATGAAGACCGAGCTTGGCATCACCGTGCTAATGGTCGAGCATGACATGACGCTGGTCAATCGTGTCTCGGATCGGGTGATCGCGCTGAACTACGGCCGCGTGCTTGCTATGGGCGCACCCGCGGAAGTGCAGGCGCATCCCGATGTCGTCGCAGCCTATATCGGCGCATGAGGACGATGTCATGAGCAGCTCCGAGATCATCCTGAAGCTTAGCAACATCGAAAGCTATTACGGGCTGATCATGGCCATTCGCGGCATCAGCCTCGAGGTGCCTCGCGGCAAGATCGTCACCCTGCTCGGTGCCAATGGCGCCGGCAAGACGACGGTGCTCAAGACGATCTCCGGCATTCTCGACCCACAGAAGGGATCGATCGAATTCAAGGGCCAGCCGATCCAGCGCATGGAGGCGGACAGGATTGTGCGCTTGGGTCTCAGCCATGTGCCGGAAGGCCGCGAGGTGTTTCCGTTCCTCAGCGTGCGCGAGAACCTGATGATGGGGGCTTATCCGCGTAAGGACCGCGACGCCGTCGCCGGCGATCTGGAGCGGGTCTATGGCTACTTCCCGCGCCTGCGCGAGCGCGTCGATCAGCCAGCGGGTCAACTGTCCGGCGGCGAGCAGCAGATGCTGGCCATCGGCCGCGCGCTGATGAACCGTCCGACATTGCTGCTGCTTGACGAGCCGTCGCTCGGGCTGTCGCCCATTCTGGTCAAGGAAATCTTCACGATCATCAGACGGGTCAACGAGGAGCAGGGCATGTCGATCCTGCTGGTCGAACAGAACGCCAGGGTGGCACTGGAGACGGCGCACTATGGTTATGTGCTGGAGATCGGACGGGTGGTCATGAACGACACCTGCGAACGGCTGATGCAGTCGCAGGATATTCAGGAGTTCTACCTCGGCGCCAAGGAAGACGGCGCGCGGGGCGAGCGCCGCTGGAAGAAGAAAAAGACCTGGAGATAGAAGACTCCAAAAGACGGCGATCAAGCCGCGCGGGAGGAAACGACATCAAAGCCGCGTCGCCATTCACTGGAGACGTGGGACAGGGAGCAAGTCATGGCGAGACCCGCAGTGATGACCGTCGCGGACACGATCGCGAAGAGCTTTCTGCTCGCGGTGGAAAAGCGTGGCGACAAGCCGGCGATCCGCGAAAAAAATCTCGGTGTCTGGCAATCCACAAGCTGGCGCGAATGGCTGCAGAAGGCGAAGGAGATAGCCTACGCGCTGGATGCCGTCGGCTTCCGCCGCGGCGATGTTGCCTCGATCGTCGCCAATGCGACGCCGGAGTGGGTCTATGCCGACATGGGTGTGTTATGCGCGGGTGGCGTCTCGTCGGGCATATATCCGACCGATGCGACCAGTCAGGTCGAATATCTGGTCAACGATTCACGGACCAAAGTGATCTTTGTCGAGGACGACGAGCAACTCGACAAGGTGCTGTCGTGCCGCGCCCGCTGCCCGACACTGGAAACGATTGTCGTGTTCGACATGGAAGGCTTGAGCGGTTTCAGCGACCCCATGGTGATGTCGCTGGACGAGTTCATGGCACTCGGCCGCAATCACACGCAGGGACGTGACGCATTGTGGAGCGAGATGATCGAAAGCCGCGGCCCGAACGATCTCGCCATTCTGGTCTATACATCCGGAACGACTGGGCCGCCCAAAGGGGCGATGCACTCCAACCGCAGCGTGACGCACCAGATGCGCTACGCCGATTACCTTCTGGTGCCGACGGACCACGAAGAGCGACTGGTGTTCCTGCCGCTGTGCCATGTCGCCGAACGCATCGGCGGATATTATCTCTCCGTCGCGGTCGGCTCGGTGATGAACTTTGCCGAAAGCCCCGAGACCGTGCCGGATAATCTGCGCGAGGTGCAGCCGACGGCCTTTCTCGCCGTGCCCCGCATCTGGGAGAAATTCTATTCAGCCATTACGATCGCGCTGAAGGACGCGACTCCGCTTCAGCAATGGATGTATCGCCACGCGATCAACATAGGTCAGCGCCTGACCGACTACAGATTGGAAGGGCGTCCTGCGCCACTATCGCTGCGGCTCGCTGGCCAGGCAGCCTACTGGCTGGTGTTCCGCAATATCCGGCGCATGCTGGGGCTGGATCGCGTGCGCATCGCGTTCACCGGTGCAGCGCCGATCTCGCCCGATCTGATTCGCTGGTATCTCGCGCTTGGTCTCGACATGCGCGAGGTCTACGGCCAGACCGAAAACTGCGGCGTTGCGACACTCATGCCGAACGATCGCATCAAGCTTGGCTCTGTCGGCAAGGCTGCGCCGTGGGGTGAGGTCAAGATCTGCCCGAAAGGCGAAATTCTCGTCAAGGGCGACTACCTCTTCATGGGCTATCTCAACCAGCCTGAGAAGACCGCGGAGACCATCGACCAGCACGGTTGGTTGCACACCGGCGACGTCGGCTCCATCGACAACGAAGGCTTCGTCAAGATCACCGACCGGATGAAGGACATCATCATTACGTCCGGCGGCAAGAACATCACGCCGTCCGAGATCGAGAACCAGCTCAAGTTCTCGCCCTATATTTCTGACGCGGTGGTGATCGGCGACAAGCGTCCGTATCTGACGTGTCTGGTGATGATCGATCACGAGAACGTCGAGAAATTCGCGCAGGACTACGACATTCCTTTTACGAACTACGCCAGTCTGTGCCGTGCACCGGAGATTCAGGATCTCATCAAACGCGAGATCGAGACGGTGAATGCCAACTTCGCTCGGGTGGAGACAATCAAGAAGTTCCATCTCATCGAACGGCAACTGACGCCGGAAGACGAGGAGCTGACCCCGACTATGAAGCTGAAGCGCAGCTTCGTGAACAAATCCTATGCAACCGAAATCGATGCAATGTACCGGGCGGGCGTCATGGCGTAGGCTCGCAGCATATTGCGTCACAAGAAGCGCATTCCGCGGCCCGTAAGGACCGCTCAGCGGCGAAGGACATAAGGCCCCGGCCTTCGCTCGATACGGGCCAACAGGAGAGGAGACTGACATGTCAAGATCGTTCAAGGCGTTTGGCCTTGCGGTGGGCGCCGTCGCGCTGTCCCACTTGCCGGCCCTCGCGCAGACCAAGGTGACCAACGAAGGCATTTCGCCGACCGAGATCGTCATCGGCTCGCATCAGGATCTGTCCGGGCCGATCAAGGTCTGGGGTGTGCCGGTGTCCAACGGCATGAAAATGGCGGTTGACGAAATCAACGCCGCCGGCGGCATCAACGGCCGCAAGTTCAAGCTGATCCTGGAAGACAGCGGCTACGATCCGAAGCGCGCGGTGCTGGCGTCGCAGAAGATGATCGAGAAGGACAAGATCTTCGCCATGGTCGGCCCGATGGGATCGCCGACGGTGCTGGCGGCGCAGGACATTCTGTTCGACGCAGGCGTGTTGCAGCTCTTCCCGCTGACGGCGGCGGAGTTTACCTTCAAGTTCGATCCGGCGAAGCCGCAGGAACGGCTGAAGTTCAACAACATCCTGCCTTACGTCGAAAGCACGCGGGCTGCGATCAAGCACATGGTCGAATGGAAGAAGTTCGCCAAGCCCTGCATCATGCATCAGGACGACGAGTACGGCAAAAGCGTGCTCGACGGCTTCAACCAGCAGACGGCTGCGATGAAGCTGACGCCGGCGTCGGTCACCAGCTACAAGCGCGGTGCTTCCGATTTCAGCGCGCAGGTCGCCAAGATGAAGTCCGATGGCTGCGATATGGTGGTGCTTGGCACTGTCATTCGCGAAACCATCGGCGCGATGGCGGAAGCCAAGAAGCTCGGCTGGGATGTGACGTTCCTCGGCGCGACGCCGACCAACGTGCTTGAGGTGCCAGCGCTCGGCAAGGATGCCGTCGAGGGACTTTATGCTGCGGCAGGCTTCGAGATTCCTTACGAGGACACCGCGAAGGGCAAGGTCAAGGACTGGCTGGTGAACTACAAGAAGGCGTTCGGCACCGACGCCAACACCCAGGCCATTATTGGCTACAATGCCGTGATGACGTTTGCGCACTACGTTAACAAGGCGGGCAAGGACCTGACCGGCCAGAAGGTGCTGGATGCGATGGAGTCCGGAGACGTGTTCCAGGACATCTTCAATTCGCCGCCGACCAAGTTCTCCAAGACCAACCACCTCGCCAGCACTGTGACGCAGGTCCAGCAGGTCAAGGGCGGCCGCTGGGTGCTGGTGAAGGACGGCCTGATGTTTTAGCCTTTGTGGTTGCGGGCGCGGATGGCAGTCTTGGCTGCTCCGCGCCCGCAATTGTCTTTACGATCCGGTGTTCGAAACGATACCCTGCCTGCACAATGACAATTGAAAGTCCGGTCAAAGCCGGCATCGTAAACTGGTTTCCCGGAGCCACGGGGATCGACGGCCTGTCGCAACTGTCCGGCGGCGCAAGCCAGGAAACCTGGTCGTTCGACGTTGTGCATCCATCGGGAAACATCCCGGTGATCCTTCGCCGCGCGCCTGCGGGTTCCGGCGCTGCGCCAGGCCGCGCGGCGGGTCTCGAGGCGGAAGCCGCTCTCATGCAGCAGGCCTGTGACGGGGGAATCCCGTCGCCGCGTGTGCGTTACGTGTTGCGCGCGGAGGATGGCCTCGGCAGCGGCTTCATCATGGAGCGAATCGAAGGCGAAACCATTCCGCGCAAGATCTTGCGCGACGCGCAATTCGCCCGCGCCCGCTCGCTCCTGACCGCTCAACTCGGCAAGGCCATAGCCGGCATTCACGCGCTGGATAAATCGCGTTTGCCGAAGCTGCGGCTGATGACGATTGTTGGCGAGATCGGCGATCTCGCGGCTGAGTACAAGTCGTTCGACTGGCCGCGGCCGGTGTTCGATCTCGCGTTGCGCTGGCTGCGCGACAATGCACCTCCGCCGTCGGACACCGTGACGCTGGTGCATGGCGATTTCCGCAATGGCAATCTGATCATCGGTCCGGAAGGATTGCGCGCGGTGCTCGACTGGGAACTGGCGCATCTTGGCGATCCGATGGAAGACCTCGGCTGGATTTGCGTCAATTCATGGCGCTTCGGCGAAATCGACAAGCCGGTCGGCGGCTTTGGCACGCGCGAGGAGTTTTTCGCGGCGTATGAATCAACATCGGGCAGGGCGGTTGATGTGCCGCGTGTGACATTCTGGGAAGTGCTGGGCACGTTGCGCTGGGGCCTCATGTGCTGCGGCATGATGCAGCGGTTTCGTGCCGGCCCCGATCGTTCGATCGAGCGGGCCATGATCGGCCGCCGCGCTTCGGAAACCGAAATCGATCTATTGCGGCTGTTGGTGCCGCGCCGAGGGAGTTGAGATGCAGGATCGCCCCACGCCCGTCGAACTGATCAACGCGGTCACGGAATTTCTCCGCACCGACATCGCGCCGCGACTGTCCGGACATGGCGCGTTCAAATTGCGCGTTGCCATCAACGCGCTCGATCTGGTCGCGCGACAGATCTCCCATGAAGCGGGCAGCAACGACGCCGAAAGGGCAAGCCTGGCAAAGCTGCTCGGCACATCCGGCTCACTGGAGGACCTGAACCGGCTGCTTTCCATGCGTATCGCCAGCGGCGACATGGGCTTCGAGACGCCGGGCCTGACAGATCATCTCTGGCGGGCCACAATGGACAAACTCGCCGTCGACCAGCCGAACTACGCGTCCTACCGGCGAGAGCGCGATACTTAGAGGATGCTATCGCCCCTTCCACTGTGGCGGGCGCTTTTCCGCAAAAGCCTTCGGACCCTCGATGTAATCCTCGGACGCGGCCAGCGCCTTGACGGCGGGATAATCGAACTGTTCGGCAAGGGCCTGTTCCAGCGACACGCCGAGGCCGCGATGCATGGCCTGCTTGGAGGCGCGGATCGACATCGGGCCGTTTTGTAGAATGAGATTGGCCCAGCGTTCGGCACCGGCCAGCGCTTCGCCCTTCGGAACCACTTCGTTGACGAAACCGAGTTCGAAGCCCTCTCGCGCCGGAACGTGGCGTCCGGTCAAGATCATCCCCATCGCGCGCTTCAGGCCGATCAGGCGGGGCAACCTGTGCAATCCGCCTGCGAGTGCGGCGAGGCCGACGCGCGGCTCGGGCAGGGCGAAGGTCGCGTTTTCCGATGCGATAATCAGATCACAGGCCAGTGCGATCTCGAACCCGCCGCCCATCGCCACGCCATTGACGGCGGCAATGATCGGCTTGTCGCAATCGAAGCGATGGGTCAGTCCGGCAAAGCCGCTGGTGTCCCAACCGCGCTGGCCGCCCTGGGCCTGCCACTTCAGGTCATTGCCGGCGGAAAACGCTCTGTCGCCTGCACCCGTAACAATGGCGATCCATTGCTCCGGATCCTGGCTGAATTCGTTGAACAGGCGATGCAGTTCGAAATGCATCGGCGAATGCACTGCATTCATCACCTCCGGCCGATTGAGCGTGACGATGGTGAGCGGACCTTTGCGTTCGACCTTGGCGAATTCGTAAGCCATGCGCGTTTCCTTCGCTGCGTTGCAGCACCTGCGTGTTGTTATGGCTGGATTAGACAGCAAGAAGCGCACTTCACAAAATTAATTAAGCGCTTGACTAAAGTCGTTGGCCTTATCTTAATTTCGCCCGGCCGCCACACGCGCGCCGTTCATGAAGTGAAAAATCGCTCGTGAATTATGTTTCTGGGAGGAAACGATGCTTGCGCTGAACTCCGGCCGGTCCGACCGCTTCATGCTGATCAGTTCGGAGCGTATATTCTACGCGGGCCTGCACGGTAAGCCGTCGTTACGCACGCTCGGCGCGCTTGCGATTTGCGTGCCGCTGCACGGCATGGCTCGTCTTGAAATCGTGGGCCAACCGCCGCGCACCGCCGAAATTCTCGCCGTTCCAGCCTATATTCCACATAAGATCACATCGGACTCGCGCGAAGTGCTCGGCCTGATGATCGAGCCGGAATCGGTCTGCGACGAGGACCTCGCCGAGATTATCCGCCAGTGCGACGATCCGGTTACGGCCAGCCGGCTCGCGGCGCGATTCCGCGAGATCTATGCGTCGATGGCGCTGAGCGGGACCAACGGTTTTACCTCTGCGGACTTCGACCAGATATTCTTGCAGCGCCGCCTGAGACCGCGCGATCTGGATACCCGCATTTCCACCATCGTGTCGCGATTTCAGGCAAAGCCCTCCAGCAGCATTTCTGGAGAGGACTGTGCCAACGATGTCAGGCTGTCGCTGTCGCGCTTCCTGCATCTGTTCAAGGACGAGACCAGCATGAACTTCAAGACTTTCCGCGCCTGGAAACGCGGACGGAATATCCTCCATCACGTCAATGTCGAGCGGAATCTGGCCCACTTCGCGCTCGATGCGGGCTATCCGGATTCGACCCACTTCAGCCATTCGCTGCGGCGCATTTATGGATTGCAGCCGAGTGCGATCTTCTCCGGCTCGCGCCGCCTGCAAATCATCAACGGCAGAGATGTGTCGAACGAGGCATTGGGAGTGCGGGCTTAAGTTGCCGCCGGAACTCTGGCGGCGACGCCTTGCTCGGCGCCGGCGCGGTCCTGCGCCGCGATGGCCTTGCGAAAACCCTCGCGATTCTTGAGCCGCTCCCAGTACGCGGCCACGGCCGGCGAGAACTGCGCAGACAGGCCGTTGGACTGCGCAAACATCAGCGCGTATCCGACCGAGATGTCGGCGGCCGTGAAGCGTCCGGCGCACACCCAGTCCGATTGCGAGACGGCTGTTTCCAGCGCCCGCAACCGGGCCAGAAACCAGCGCGCATAGTCGGCAGCGGCCTGCGGGTTCTTTTTCTCGTCCGGCTCAAGCTGTGCATAGCGGAAATAGATGGTCTGCGGGAAAGTCAGGGTTGCTTCGCCGAAAAACAGCCAGTTCAGATAGGCGCCATAGGCCGGCTCATCGACGGCGACGTTCAGCGGTGTCGGACCGTACTTGGTCACGAGATAGAGGCAGATCGCGGAGGATTCGGTCATCCGCGTGTCGCCGTCGATCAGCAGCGGGATCGTCCCAAGCGGATTGAGTTCGAGGTATTCGCGTTTCAGGAAGCGCGGCGGGAACGGCAGCATCTTGAGTTCGTAGGGGATGCCGATCTCTTCCAGCGCCCACAGCGGCCGGAACGAGCGCGCGCTGGCGCAATGGAAAAGTGTCAGCATCGGTTGATCCCTGTTGCCGTGTCTGTCGGACTGAATGACCTGATTTCGCCGGTATTGTCTACTGCTCCGGCAGCGTGCCCATGTATTTGCACAGCACGCTCAGCATCACTTCGTCGGCGCCGCCGCCGATCGAGGTCAGCCGCCGGTCGCGATAGGCCCGGCTGACGCGGGTTTCGTTCATGAAGCCCATGCCGCCCCAGTATTGCAGGCAGGCGTCGGGAATTTCCCGGCCGAGGCGGCCGGCCTTGAGCTTGCCCATCGTCGCCAGCGGCGTCACGTCATTGCCGCCGATATATTCTTCGCAGGCGCGATAGAGCAGGGAGCGCAGCAGCTCGATTTCGGTCTTCAATTCGGCGAGCCGGAAGTGGATCACCTGATTGTCGAGCAGCGGCTTGCCGAATGCCTTGCGCTGGCGCGTGTAGTCGATGGTCTCGTCGATGGTCTTTTCGTGGGATTTCAGGCACGCCGCCACCGCCCACAGCCGCTCTTCCTGGAATTGCAGCATCTGGTAGGTGAAGCCCTTGCCTTCGTCGCCGATGCGGTTGCGCTTCGGGATACGCACGTCGGTGAAACGGATTTCCGCCGTGTCCGAGCAATGCATGCCGAGCTTGTCCAGCTTGCGCAGGACTTCCACGCCCTTGGTCTTCATCGGCAGGCAGATCAGCGACTTGTTGCGGTGGACCGGGCCTTCGCCGGTGTTGGCGAGCAGGCACATCCAGTCGGCCTGCGTGCCGTTGGTGATCCACATCTTGCCGCCGTTGATGATGTAATCGTCGCCATCGGAGCGCGCGGTGGTCTTGATCGAGGCCACGTCGGAGCCTGCGCCCGGCTCCGACACGCCGATGCAGGCGACGTAGTCGCCCGCGATGGATGGCGCGAGGAACTCCCGCTTCATCTCGTCGGAGCCGAAACGCGCCAGCGCCGGCGTCGCCATGTCGGTCTGCACGCCGATCGACATGCCGACGCCGCCGGCGTTGATCGCGCCGAGTTCTTCCGCCATCACCATGCCGTAGCTGTAGTCGAGCCCCGCGCCGCCGTATTCGACCGGCTTGCACAGGCCGAGCAGGCCGAGATCGCCCATCTTCTTGAACACCTGATGCGCCGGATAGATTTCGTCGCGCTCCCATTGGTCCACGTAGGGATTGATTTCGTTCTTGATGAACTGCTGCATGGTGCGGCGGATGGCGTCGTGTTCCTGGGTGAACTGCATGGTGCTTCCTGATGTTTCTTGTATCTCTCAAAGACCCATCTGGCGGCTTGCCAGATCCTTCATGATTTCCTCGGTGCCGCCGCCGATGGCGTTGACTTTCACCTCCCGGTAGATGCGCTCGACCTTGGGGCCGCGCATATAGCCCGCGCCGCCGAATATCTGCACGGCCTCGGATGCACAAAACGCCAGTGTCTGCGTTGCCTGGTTCTTGCACATGCAGACCTCGGCAACCGGATTCTGGCCCTGTTCCAGCCGCCAGATCAGTATTTCCAGCATGGCCTGTGTGGCCGCGACGCGCTGCGCCATGTCCACGATCTTGTGGCGGATCACCTGATGATCGGCGAGACGCTTGCCGAAGGTGCGCCGCTCGCGGGCATAGGCGATGGCGTCCTCGATGCAGACGCGCGCCGCCGAGGCGCAGCCCGCGGCCATGGAGAGCCGCTCGCTGTTGAAATTCTTCATGATGAGCTTGAAGCCGGAATTCTCCTGGCCGATCAGGTTTCCGGCGGGCACGCGGCACTCGTCGAAATAGAGCGTCGCGGTGTCAGACGCCCACCAGCCCATCTTTTTCAGCGGCGTACGCGAGAAGCCGGGCGTGTCGCGTTCGATCAGCAGGAGACTGACGCCGCTGGCACCTTCGCCGCCGGTGCGCACTGCGACCGTGTAATAGTTCGCTCGCATACCGGAGGTGATGAAGGTCTTCTCGCCCTTGACGACATAATGATCGCCGTCGCGCCGCGCGGTGGTGCGAAGGTTCGCGACATCGGAGCCGCCGCCGGGTTCGGTGATCGCCAGCG
Organism: Bradyrhizobium sp. G127; assembly: GCF_021502575.1. Taxonomy (NCBI): domain Bacteria; kingdom Pseudomonadati; phylum Pseudomonadota; class Alphaproteobacteria; order Hyphomicrobiales; family Nitrobacteraceae; genus Bradyrhizobium; species Bradyrhizobium sp. G127. The sequence goes on along the minus strand of NZ_JAKFGN010000002.1, from coordinate 1,103,837 downwards.
CGGAAATTTTCCGGCCCGCCAGAATTTCTGGCAGCACGCGCGCCTTCAATTCCTCCGAGCCGCCATAGACGATGGGCGGCGCGCCGATGGTGTGGCTTTTCAGGCTGGCGCTGACGCCACCCGAACCGGCGCGCGCCAGTTCCTGCGCAGTGATCATGGCAATGAAGCGGTCGCAGGGCACGCCGCCATATTGCTCCGGAAAGCCAAGCTGAAGCAGGCCGATGGAGGCCGCTTTCAGATAAAGCTCGCGAGGGAATTCGCCGGCCTCGTCCCATTGCGCCGCAAAAGGCTCGATCTCGACGGTCACGAAGCGCCGCAGCATGTCGCGGAACGCCAGATGTTCCGCAGTCAGAAAGGGACTGGCCGGTGCGTCCGCGAATTGTTCCGGGGCATTCATTGCGATTCTCCTGAAGGATTTATCGCCTGTCCGGGCGGCCGCGACTTGCGTTAAGCCGTCACGCCACGGCAGATTTTGGCGGGCCCAGCTAGTTTCCACAAGACGACGCCGGCCGCGGCCCCATACCCTCACGGCCAATTCCTGATCGAACCGAGGGGCTCCATGGATAAAGCCGTCGTCACCTGTGCGCTCAACGGCGTCCTGACCAATCCCAAACAGCATCACGTGCCGGTCACGCCGGAAGAAATGGCGCGAGAGGCGAAGGCCGCCTTCAACGCAGGCGCATCGGTAATGCACATGCATCTGCGCCGGCAGGAGCCGGATCAGGGCCATATGCCATCCTGGGACGTGAATCTGTCGAAGGAGGTCCAGCAGGCGATCCGCGAGGCGTGCCCGGGCGTCATCATCAACCACACCACCGGGGTGGTCGGTCCGAACTATCAGGGCGCGCTCGATTGCGTGCGCGAGACGAAGCCGGAAATGGCAGCCTGCAACGCTGGCTCGCTCAACTACCTGAAGGCGAAGGCCGACGGCACCTGGGCCTGGCCACCCCATGTGTTCGACAATCCACCCGACAAGATCCAGAAATATATCGACGTGATGAAGGTGGCGAAGTCGCTGCCCGAGTTCGAATGTTTTGACGTGGGCATCGTGCGCAGCGTGGCGATGTATCGCGATGTTGGCATGTACGATGGCCCCATCGAATACAATTTCGTCATGGGCGTCGCGTCCGGCATGCCGGCCGATCCGGAATTGCTGCCGATCCTGCTCAAACTCAAATTGAAGGACGCCAACTGGAGCGTCACCGCCATCGGCCGAGAGGAAATCTGGCCGCTGCATCAGCGCTGCGCCGAACTCGGCGGGCACCTGCGCACCGGCCTTGAGGACACGTTCTATCTCGGCGACGGCACCAAGGTGACCTCGAACGGCCAGCTCATCGAAGGCATCGTTGCCTGCGCACGCAAGGCCGGGCGTGAAATCGCCTCGCCCGCCGAGGCGCGAAAAATTCTCAAGCTGATGCAGTAACGACGGTCAAAACGGACGACAGAGCCGTGGCTGGAACAGGGAGGAAATTATGAGTGATCTGACTGCAACGGGCGGCGTGCCCGGCCCCGGACGAATCGGGCGCGTGGCTGTCGGCGACATCCTGCGTCGCGCGGCGAAGCGATTTCCGGACCGTATCGCGCTGACCGACGGTGCGCAGCAGGTGACCTTTACCGAGATCGAACGCGACGCCAATCGCTTTGCCAACTATCTGCTGGCGCGGGGCCTCAAGCCCGGCGACAAAATTTCGACCATCTGCAACAACTCGGTTGAATTCGTCAAAGCGCTGTTCGGCATTCACCGCGCGGGCCTGGTCTGGGTTCCGATCAACACCATGCTCGGACCCGGCGACATGGATTACATCCTCGGCCATGCCGAGGTCCGCTTCGCGCTGATCGACGATAACCTCCATGCGCAACCGGACCGGCGCGCGGCCTTGGAGAAGCGCGGCGTAGATCTCATTGCGATCGACTTGGCCGGCAAGGCGAAGGAGCAGGGGCTCGACAGTTTCAACCATCTGATCGTGGGACATTCCGATATCGAGCCCGACGTGGAGTTCGACGACCGCGACCTCGCGATGATCATTTACACCTCCGGCACCACATCGCGTCCGAAAGGCGCGATGCACGGTCATCTGGCGGTGGTGATGGCGGCGATGAGCAACGCCATCGAAATGCATCTCGACCGCAATGACGGGATCACTGGACAGTTTCCGCTGTTCCATTGCGCTGCTCACGTTCTGCTGCTGACCTATCTTTCGGTGGGCGGCAAGCTCGCGCTGATGCGGGGCTTCGATCCGGTGGCCTGCATGGAGGCGATCCAGCGCGACAAACTGACGGTGTTCATCGGCTTGCCAGCGATGTATCAGGCGATCCTCGATCATCCGCGCCGCAAGGAGTTCGATCTCTCGACCCTGCGCACCTGCGTCTACACCATGGCGCCGATGCCGCGGCCGCTGCTGGAGCGGTGCATCGCCGAACTGTGTCCGACCTTCGTGCAGCCGAGCGGGCAAACGGAAATGTATCCGGCGACGACCATGTCGCAGCCCGACCGGCAGTTGGCGCGCTTCGGCAACTACTGGGGCGAATCGATGATCGTCAACGAGACCGCGATCATGGATGACGCGGGCAACCTGCTGCCGCCGGGACAGATCGGCGAACTGGTTCATCGCGGGCCAAACGTCATGCTGGGCTATTATAAGGACCCGGAAGCGACCGCTGCCGCGCGCAAATTCGGCTGGCATCACACCGGCGATCTCGCGCTGATCGATGAGCATGGCGAAGTGCTGTTCATCGACCGCAAGAAAGACATGATCAAGTCCGGCGGCGAAAACGTCGCCTCGGTCAAGATCGAGGAAACGCTGCTGGCGCATCCGGCGGTGCTGAATGCCGCTGTAGTCGGCTTGCCGCATCCGGAATGGGGCGAGGCGGTGTCCGCTTTCGTCAAGCTGAAGCCTGGCGTGCAGGCAGGCGAGGCCGATATCATCGCCCATTGCCGCAAGTCGCTCGGCGGATTCCAGGTGCCGAAGCTCGTGCAAATTCTCGACGAGATGCCGATGACTGCCACCGGCAAGCTGCGCAAGGTCGAGCTGCGCCAGAAGTTCGTCGATCATTTCAATGCGACATCGGCGGCGTGAGAGTAAAGTTGATCCATGACGGTGATTGAGAATTCGATTTCCCGCGCGAGCGAAACCTATCAGGCCAATCGCGCGGGAATGCTGGCGCAGATCGAGCGGGTTAACACCGTGGTGGGACGCACCAGCGCGGCCTCGGAACTGTCGAAGAAACGGTTCCATGAGCGCGGGCAATTGCTGCCGCGCGAGCGCATCGCGCTGCTGCTCGATCCCGGCGCGCCGTTTCTCGAACTGTCGGCGCTGGCGGGATATTGTTTGGATACGCCGGACCCGGAGAAGAGCATCCCGGGCGGCGGCACCATTGCAGGCATCGGGTTTGTTTCTGGCGTGCGCTGTATGGTGACGGCGAGCGATTCCGGCATCGAGGCAGGATCGTTACAGCCGATGGGTCTCGACAAGCGGCTGCGTTCGCAGGAGATCGCGCTGGAGAACAAGCTGCCGTCGGTGCAGCTTGTGGAAAGCGCGGGCGCACACCTGATGCGCTACCGCGTCGAGGACTTCATCCGCGGCGGCACCACATTTCGTAATCTTGCTCTGCTGTCTGCGGCGGGACTGCCGGTGATCACGGTAACGCACGGCTCGTCCACAGCGGGCGGTGCGTATCAGACCGGCCTGTCCGACTACATCGTCATGGTGCGCGGACGCACGCGTGCGTTTCTCGCCGGGCCGCCGCTGCTGAAAGCCGCGACGGGTGAGATTGCGACCGAGGAAGAGCTTGGCGGCGCGGAGATGCACACCAGCATTTCCGGTCTCGGCGACTATCTCGCCGAAGACGACCGCGAGGCGCTCGGCATCGCCCGGCAGATCGTGGCGGATTTGAACTGGGATCGCGCACAGGCTGACGACACGACGGTCCGCGATCCGTTGTACGACTCCGAGGAACTGCTCGGCATCATGCCGATGGACCACAAGCGGCCTGTCGACATGAAGCAGGTGATCGCGCGCATTCTCGACGGATCGGATTTCCTCGAGTTCGGTGCGAACTATGGCCCCGCGACCGTCTGCGGCCACGGCCGGATCGGCGGCCACGCCATCGGCATCATCACCAACAACGGTCCGCTGGACCCGAGCGGCGCGAACAAGGCGACGCACTTCATCCAGGCGTGCTGCCAGTCGCGCACCCCGATCCTCTATCTTAACAACACGACAGGCTACATGGTCGGAAAGGCCTATGAGGAAGCCGGCATGATCAAGCACGGCTCCAAGATGATCCAGGCGGTGACAAACGCCACCGTGCCGCAGATCACCATCTATTGCGGAGCGTCGTTCGGCGCCGGCAATTACGGCATGTGCGGGCGTGGCTTTCATCCGCGTTTCTGCTTCTCCTGGCCCAATGCGAAAACCGCTGTGATGGGCGGCGAGCAGGCCGCCGAGACCATGGCCATCGTTGCCGAGGCTGCCGCCGCGCGGCGCGGCAAGCCGCTGGAGCCGGACAAGCTGAACGCCATGAAGTCGCAGATCATCGACGTGTTCGACAAGCAGATGGACGTGTTCGCGACCAGCGGTCGGCTACTCGACGACGGCGTGATCGATCCGCGCGACACCCGTGCTGTCCTCATGAATGTGCTGGCGATTTGCCGCGAGGCAGAGCAGCGCAATCCGCAAAAGGTACAGTTCTCGGTGGCACGGCCATGAGCGAGATGACGTTGACGCCGTTCCGCAAGATCCTGATCGCCAATCGCGGCGAGATCGCACTGCGCGTGATGCGCACGGCGAAATGCCTCGGCTATGAGACGGTGGCGGTATATTCGACCGCCGATGCTAACGCGCGTCATGTCCGCGAGGCGGATCAGGCGGTGTGGATCGGCGAGTCGCAGCCGGTGCAATCCTACTTGCGGATCGACGCCATCATTGATGCCGCGAAGGCGAGCGGTGCGGATGCCGTGCATCCGGGCTACGGGTTTCTCGCGGAGAATGCGGAATTTGCGAAGACCTGCCGCGCGGCGGGGCTCGTGTTCATCGGCCCGTCGCCCGAAGCCATCCGCGCCATGGGCAATAAGGCTGGCGCCAAGGACATCATGCAGAAGGCGGGTGTGCCCTGCGTGCCCGGCTATCAGGGTGAGGATCAGAGCGACACGGCGATGCTGACCGCCGCAAAGCGCATCGGCTTTCCGGTGATGATAAAAGCCGTTGCGGGCGGCGGCGGACGCGGCATGCGGCTTGTGCCGGATGACGCGGCGTTTCCGGATGCGCTGCGTGCCGCGCGGTCGGAAGCGCAGAATGCGTTCGGCGATCCGAATGTCATTCTTGAATGCGCCATCGTTCAGCCCCGCCATATCGAAATTCAGGTGTTCGGCGACCGTTACGGCAATGCGATCCATCTCGGTGAGCGCGATTGCTCGGTGCAGCGGCGGCACCAGAAGCTGATCGAGGAGGCGCCATCGCCTGCGGTGTCGCCCGAACTGCGCACGCGAATGGGTGCGACGGCGGTCGCCGCCGTCAAGGCCATCAACTATGAGGGCGCTGGCACGCTGGAATTCCTGCTCGATGCTGCGGGCAACTACTACTTCATGGAAATGAACACGCGGCTGCAAGTCGAGCATCCCGTAACTGAAGCCGTCACCGGCCTCGATCTGGTCGAATTGCAACTGCGTATGGCTGCCGGAGAGATGTTGCCGCTGACGCAGGAGGATGTGACGTTCTCAGGCCATGCTATCGAGGTGCGGCTTTGTGCCGAAGACGCCGCGCATGGTTTCATGCCCCAGTCGGGCCGCATGCTGCGCTGGGACAGGCCGCAGAGCCTGCGCGTCGAGGACGCACTGGAATCCGGCAGCGAGATTCCTCCGTTCTACGATTCGATGATCGCCAAGATCATCAGCTATGGGACTACACGGGGTGCCGCGCGGCGCAGACTGGCAACGGGCCTCGCGCAGATGACGGCGCTCGGCGTCACCACCAACCAGTCGTTTCTGGCGCGTTGCCTCGATCATCCCGTGTTCGCGGCGGGGCAAGCGACCACGGCCTTCATCGATACATATTCCTCCGATCTGCTTGCAGCGAAAGCCGACGGTCTGCACGCGGCGGTGGCGGCGCTGCTGATTCATGTTTCAGCGATCGGCGCGGCACACGTCCGGGAAGGCGGATCACTGGCACATGGCTATGCCATTCCGCTGCGGCTCGATCTCGACGGTCACATCATCGAGCCGGCGGTGCGGCGCGAGCGCGGCGATGTGTTCCGGATTGGGATTGAGGATCGCACCCACGCGCTGACGTTAAGATCGATCGCGGACGGCGCGGTTCATTTCATGCATGACGGTGTTCTCGCATCGGCCGATGTCGTTCGCGATGGAACGAACCTGTTCTTCAAGTTCGGTGGCGTCACCTCGCATGTGCGCGACCTCTCCCATGCTGCCGTCCTGAAAGCGGGCGATGCGGGATCGGACGGCAAACTGCGCGCATCCATGAACGGCCGCGTGGTATCGGTGCTGGCCAAAGCGGGCGATACGGTCGCCGCCGGTGCACCGATCATTGTGTTGGAAGCCATGAAGATGCAGCATGTGCATGCCGCGCCTGTCTCGGGTCGGCTCGCGACGCTGAACGCCGCCGAGGGCGATCAGGTGACGACGGGATTCATCGTTGCTGAAATCGAGGCGTCGAAAGACGCAGCTTGAGGGAGTCGAAGATGTCTGACGCCACGGTTCTGCAGGAGAAGCGCGGGCACGCGCTCTGGATCACCATCAACCGCCCCGACAAGCGCAATGCGTTGAACGCCTCGGTGATCGCCGGGATTGTGGACGGTTATCGCCGCGCCCACGAGGATAATGATGTCCGCGTGATCGTGCTGACCGGGACGGGCGACAAGGCCTTCTGCGCCGGCGCGGACCTGCAGCCGGGGGCGGGCTTTGCGTTCGACCTGTCGCAGCCGAATCTCGCCTATGCCGACATGCTGCGCACGGCGCAGAACGCGACCAAGCCGAGCATTGCTCGCGTCAACGGCGTCTGCATGGCGGGCGGCATCGGCTTGCTGTGCATGACCGACATGGCGGTGGCAGCGGATGATGTGATCTTCGGCCTGCCGGAAGTGAAGGTCGGCGTGTTTCCGATGCAGGTGCTGAGCCTGCTGCAAGCTATCGCGCCGCCGCGCCTGGTACGCGAATGGTGTTTCACCGGCGAACCGTTCAGCGCGGCGGAAGCCAAGGACGCTGGCCTGCTGAATCACGTCGCGCCGCGCGCGGACCTCGACGCCAAGGTGGATTGGCTGGCGTCACGGATCACCGACAAATCGCCGACCGCGATCCGGCGCGGCAAATATGCCATGCGCGCGTTGGCCTCGATGTCGTTCGATCAGGGCATTGCCTATACCGAGTCGCAGATCGCGGTGCTGGCGATGACGCAGGACGCCAAGGAGGGGCTCGCGGCCTTTGCCGAGAAACGCAAGCCGGTCTGGACCGGAAAGTAGCGCGATGAGCAAGGTCTGGATCGAGGCGGCGCTGAACGGGCCATGGACGCGCGAACGGCAGCGCGGCATTCCGATTGCCGTCGAGGAGATCGTCGCGGACGGTATTGCCTGCGCCGAGGCGGGCGCCGCTGTCATCCATGCCCACGCCTACGACGTCGCGACCGGCCGTCAGAAGGACGACTGGGAAATTTACGCGCGCATCATCGAAGGCATTCGCGCGAAAGCCGACGTCATCGTCTATCCCACCATTCCGAGCCCCGCGTTGGGGCAGGAGCAGACCTCCAACCGCTTCGGCCACACTTTGGAGTTGGCAAAGCGCGGATTGATCGAATGGGCGGTTATCGATCCCGGCTCCGTTCATATCTCGCGTTTCGATGATCTTGGTCACGGCGGGGTTTATCAGAATCCGCACGCCGATATTCTGGAGGGCATGCGGATCGCGCGCGCTTATAACGTTCATCCGAGTTATGCGATCTACGAGCCCGGCTTCACACGGCTTGGCGCGGCGCTGGCGGCCATCGTGCCGCCGTCACCGATGCCGATCTATCGCTTCATGTTCTCGGATGAGTTCGCCTGGGGCTTTCCGCCGCGAGACAAATATCTCGACACGCATCTGGAACTGCTCGCGGAAGCCGCGCTTGGCGCGCCATGGATGATCGCGGGTCTCGGCGTCGACATCACGCCATTGATTCCGCACACGGTCGCCCGTGGCGGACATGTGCGTGTAGGTCTTGAGGATGCGTTATGGGGATGCCCCCAGACCAACGAGGCGCTGGTGAAGGACGCTGTGCAGCGTGTTCAGGGGGCGGGCGGCGAACCTGCCACCACAGCCGAGGTCAGGGCCGCGCTGCGCGCAATGGACGCGGCGCGGGGGCGTGCCTAGCAAAATTCTTTCTGTAGGGGCGTCGTCATGAGGTGCGGGCCGCGCTTGCGGCGAGCCTCCAAGAATGCGGCGGGATGGCAATCATGATCCTTCGAGCCTTCCGCTTCGCTTCGGCACCTCAGGCTGACGGTAACCGATAATCTCTACTTCTCAGCGTCCCTTGAACACCGGCTTGCGCTTTTCCATGAAGGCTGAGCGGCCCTCTTCATAGTCCGCGCTCTTGAAGCACGCATCGACAAGTTCCTCGCAGCGCTTCAAGTCGCGCTTGAGTTCGTCCTTGCAGGCTTCGCCGACGATGAACTTGATGGAATCCACAGTGAGCGGCGCGTTGCCCGCGATGGTGGCCGCATAGTTCTTCACATAGAACTCGAGTTCGTGGTTCTCGACGATGCGGTTCACCAGCCCCATTTCGACCGCTTCCATCGCCTCGAAAATCCGTGCCGTGAAGAAAATCTCCTTGGTGAACGACGGTCCGACAATGTCCATCAGCCGCTTCACGCCGGGATAACCGTAGCCGAGGCCGAGCTTGGCGGCGGGAACGGCAAACTTCGCGTCTTCCGAGCAGATGCGCAGGTCGCAGCAACTCGCAAGTCCCATGCCGCCGCCGACACAGAAGCCGCGAATCTGCGCGATGGTGGGCTTGGGGAATTCATGCACGCTGGCATAGGCGGCCTCGACCGCTTCGTTGTACTTCTTCACGGCTTCTTCCGACGAGCGCTCGTCGCCGAATTTCGAGATGTCCGCGCCCGCGACGAAGGCCTTGTCGCCCGCGCCGGTCAGCACCACGACGCGGATGGCCGGATCTTTGGCGTAGTCCGCCATCGCGGCGGTGCAGGCTTCCCACATGTCCAGCGACATCGCATTGCGCCGCTCTGGATTGTTGAAGATCACATAGCCGACGTTGCCGTCCTTGCGTGCAATCACCTTGTCGGTCGAAGCCATACGCGTGTTCCTTTAATAGCGCATATTCCGCAAAAGTGGGCACCGGTTTTGCGATCAGAATACGCGTCGGTTAAATGTCAGACGACCTTGCTCTGCTGAAGCGAGGCAATCTCCTGGTCCGTGAATCCGAATTCCGCAAGCACATCGCGCGTCTGCTCGCCAACCAGCGGTGGGCGGGCGGCGAAGCGGCTGGGTGTGCGCGACAGCGTCACCGGCTGGCCGACGAGACGGTTGCCGCCGTCGGGCAATTGTTGCGCGATGCCGAGATGCTTGACCTGCGGATCGTCGAACACTTCGTTGATGGCGTAGATCGGGCCGCAGGGCACGCCGGCCTCGTTGAGAATGGTCACCCATTCGGCGGTCGGTCGTTTCATCATGTGCCGTTCGATTTCCGCATTGAGCGCGTTGCGGTTCGCGGAGCGCAGCGCGATCGTCGCGTAATCGGGATGTGTCAGCAGTTCCGGTGCATCGATCGCCTGTGCGAAACGCTCCCAGATGCGCCCGCCGGTGGTGGCGATGTTGATGTGGTTGTCTTTCGTCTTGAACACACCGGTCGGAATGCTGGTCGGGTGATTGTTGCCGGCCTGCAGCGGCACGTCGCCGTCCATCAGCCAGCGCGCGGCCTGAAAATCGAGCATGAAGATCTGCGCCTGCAGCAGCGAGGTCTGCACCCACTGGCCTTCGCCGGAGACATCGCGCTCCAGCAGCGCGGTGAGAATGCCGAGCGCACAGAACAAGCCCGCTGTCAGATCGGCAACGGGAATCCCGGCACGCATCGGGCCCTGACCGGGCTGGCCGGTGATCGACATCAGTCCACCCATGCCCTGCGCGATCTGGTCGAAGCCGGGGCGCTTGGCATAGGGCCCATCCTGGCCGAAGCCGGAAATACTGGCATAGACGATGCGCGGATTGATCGCGCGGATGCTGGCGTAATCGATGCCGAGCTTGTCCTTCACGTCCGGACGGAAGTTCTCGACGATCACGTCGGCCTTGGCTGCGAGACGCTTGAACACCTCAAGCCCCTTCGGGTCTTTCAGGTTCAGCGCCATCGCGCGTTTGTTGCGGTGAAGGTTCTGGAAGTCCGGACCTTCGCGCGGACCGCCCGGCTGCTCGCTGTCGGCGAGGTCGGTCGGCGCGTCGATCTTGATGACGTTGGCGCCCCAGTCAGCCAGTTGCCGCACGCAGGTCGGCCCGGAGCGAATCCGGGTCAGATCCAGCACCGTGAAACGGGAGAGGGCGGCCGAAGCGCGCGGAAACGTCATCGTATTCTCCGCGCGGATTATCCGGCGTTCCCGACCAGGCCGGCGGCGGCGATGCCGGCAAGTGCTGCGGTCTCGTCGTTGTCGGAAGTGTCGCCGCTGATGCCGATGGCACCGAGCAGTGTGCCGTTCTTGTCATTGATGAGGACGCCACCCGGGACCGGGATCATCGCGCCGCGCGTCATGGTGCTGATGGCATCGATGAAGTAGGGCTGTTCGTTGGCCCGCTTGAAGATCGCGCGCGATCCCATCCCCAGCGCCAGCGCGCCGTAGGCTTTGCCGTGAGCGACTTCGCTGCGCATCAGGCTTGTGCCGTCTTCCGCCACCACCGTCTTGAGCGCGCCGCGTGCATCGAGGACGACGATGGACATCGGCTTCAGCTTCAGTTCACGGCACTTGGCCAAAGCGGCGTCGGAAATCTTGCGGGCAACGTCGAGGGTCAGGTCGGTCATCAAATCGGTCCTTTTGGGGATAGGTCAGGAAAGTGCAGGGGCTCTCGCCGCGCCGTTGTCCAGACTTATGGCAAGGACGCGGGCGACGTGCAATGCGCCGCGGCCCGAACCATCCTTGATTTGATGGCGGCAGGAGGTACCGTCGGCCACGATCAGCGCGTCATCGGCAGCCTTGCGCACAGCGGGGAGCAGGGATGCTTCCGCCATCTCGATCGACACATCATAAGTGTCCGCGCCATAGCCGAATGCGCCCGCCATGCCGCAGCAGCTTGACTCGATTTTCTCGACCTTGAGGCCGGGCACCAAACGGAGAATTTTCTCGACCGGCGCGAAGGCCCCGAACGATTTCTGGTGGCAATGGCCGTGCACATGCGCGCTCTTGTCGATCGGGCCGAGTGGCAGTTTGAGCTGGCCGGCTTCGGCCTCGCGCACCAGGAATTCCTCGAACAGCAGGGCATGGGCGCTGATCGTCCTGGCTTCGTCATCGGAGCGCAGCGACAGCAGTTCGTCGCGCAGCGTGAGCAGACAACTCGGTTCAAGTCCGACAATGGGCACGCCGCGTTCGGCGAACGGGATCAGTGTTTCGACCACGCGCTTGAGTTCAGCCTTCGCGTTGTCCACCAGTCCCGCCGAGAGAAATGTGCGGCCGCAGCACAGCGGGCGTCCACCGTCGCGCGCGCGAGGCAGGTGCACGCGGTAACCGCCGTCCACAAGGACGCGCAGCGCCGCATCGAGATTCTCGCGCTCATAGGCGCGGTTGAAGGTGTCGGCGAACAGCACCACTTCGCGGCCGGTCTCGGGGCCGTAGGCTACGCCCGCGGGCGCGAAGACATCGCTGCGGAATTCCGGCAGGTCGCGCTTCGCGCTGATGCCCGCGACCTTCTCGAACAGCGCACGGAGAATGCTGCTGCGGTTGCGCAGATTGGCGAGCCACACGAAGCGCGAAGCAAGGCTCGCATAGTGCGGCAGATAGCCCACCAGCCGGTCGCGCAGCGTGAGACCATGCTTGGCAACGCGCGCGGCCAACACCTCGATTTTCATTTTCGCCATGTCGACGCCGGTGGGGCATTCATGGCGGCACGCCTTGCAGGAGACGCAGAGTTTCATCGTCTCCATCATGGCGTCCGACGACAGCGCGTCGGGGCCGAGCTGCCCGGAGATGGCGAGGCGCAGCGTGTTGGCGCGCCCGCGCGTGACGTCCTTCTCGTTGCGCGTGGCGCGGTAGGACGGGCACATCACGCCGCCTTCAAGCTTCCGGCACGCGCCATTGTTGTTGCACATCTCCACCGCGCCCTGGAAACCGCCGGCGGCGCCGGGATAGGCCGACCAGTCCATCACGGTTGTGATGTTCTCGATCTTGTAGCCGGGCGCGTAGCGGAACAGCGAGCGGTCGTCCATCTTCGGTGCATGGACGATCTTGCCGGGATTGAGCGTGCTGTCCGGATCGAAGCGCTCCTTCACCTCCTCGAAGGCGTGGACGATCTTCGGTCCGAACATCTGCTCGTGGAATTCGGAGCGGACGATGCCGTCGCCATGTTCGCCGGAGTGCGAGCCTTTATACTCGCGCACCATGGCGAAGGCTTCCTCGGCGATGGCGCGCATCGCCTTGACGTCCTTGTCGAGCTTGAGGTTCAGCACCGGCCGCACATGCAGGCAGCCTTCGGAGGCGTGGGCATACATGGTTCCGCGAGTGCCGTGCTTCTCGAAAATCTTGTTCAGGCGTGCGGTGTAGTCGGCGAGATGCGGCAGCGGCACCGCGCAATCTTCGACGAAGGAGACCGGCTTGCCTTCCTGCTTCATCGACATCATGACGTTGAGGCCGGAGGTGCGGAAATCCGTGATCGCCGCCTGCATCGCGGGCTCGATCACATCGACCACACCGCCCCATTTGCGCTGCGGCTGGTCCCAGCCGAAACTGAGATCGCCCATCAGATCACCGAGCTGTTTCAGCTTGGCGAGATTGGCGGCCTGATCCGCTTCGGCGAATTCGACGATGAGCAGCGCTTCCGGCTCGCCCTTGACCACGGCCTCGATGGTCGGCCGGAACATCGCGATATCGCGGCCGAGCGCGACCATGGTGCTGTCGACCAGCTCCACGGCGATGGGCTTCAGCGTCACCAGATGCTGCGCGGCGTCCATCGCCTCGTAGAAGCTGCCGAAATGGCAGACGCCGAACACCTTCGCGCCGATCAGCGGCCACAGCTTGAGTTCGACGCGGGTGGTGAAGGCGAGGGTGCCTTCCGATCCCACCAGCAGGTGCGCCATGTTGTTGACCGGCTGCGGCGTCAGCGCATCGAGATTGTAGCCGCCGACCCGGCGCTGCACATGCGGAAAGCGCGCGGCGATCTCGTTCGCTTCGCGCTCGCCGAGCGCCAGCATATCGCGGAACAGGTCGCGGCCCGGCCGTTCGGTGTTCTGCCACGCCATGTCGCGCGGCACCTCACCGAAATGCAACAGCGTGCCATCGGCCAGCGCCGCATCCATCGAAATGGTGTTGTCGCGCATGGTGCCGTAGCGCAACGAGCGCCCGCCGCAGGAGTTGTTGCCCGCCATGCCGCCGATGGTGGCGCGCGACGCGGTGGAGACATCGACCGGAAACCAAAGGCCATGCTTCTTCAGTTGCCGGTTGAGATCGTCGAGCACGATGCCCGGCTCCACCACGCAGGTGCGCTTCTCGACATCCAGCGAAATGATCTTGTTCAGGTGCTTCGAGACATCGACCACGATGCCGTTGTTGATGGTTTGTCCGCATTGCGAGGTGCCGCCGCCGCGCGGGGTGACGATGCGCCCATCGTCACGGGCAATCGCCATCGCGCGCAAGGCGTCGTCGATGGTGCGGGGCACGACCACGCCGAGCGGCTTGAGCTGGTAGAACGACGCATCGGTAGCGTAGCGGCCGGTGCTGAAGGAATCGAACAGCACGTCGCCGCTGACTTCGCGCGACAGACGCGTGGCCAGCGCGCTGTCCTGCGCCGTGGTCTTTCCGGGTGCGGCTTTCTGCTGAGCCATATCGAACCTTGAAAGAGTGAACGTTGCGAGGGGCGAACGCGTTCTCAGGTCGCGCTGTCGCGCAGCGCTGAAACCTCCGCCGCCGGGCACCCTGTCGACTGGTGCTCGCGCAGATATTCGCAGACCGCATCGCATTTCTTGCGCATGTGGTCGAACATCAGCCGGCTCATCTGGTCGCCGTCGCGGCGGCGCAGCGCATCGACGATGGCCTCGTGCTCGCGCATGGCGTCGCTGAGGCGGTCGCGGCGCACAAGGTTGGCCGAATAGCGCAGCCGCTTCACGATGGCGTTGGCGGTGGCGTAGCTCGACGACAGGAACGGATTGGCTGCGGCATCGACGATGGCCTGATGAATCTTCTGGTTGAGGCGGAAATAGTCCGCCACTTCCTGCCGCAGATAGTGCGTGTACATCTCCAGGTGCATCTGTTCGATGGCGGCGATGTCCGCATCGGAGATTTTCTCGCAGGCAGCCTTGCCGGCGACGAAATCGAGCCCGGCCAGCAGTTCGAACAGGTTGCGGATGTCGGCTTCCGAGAATTGCCGCACCCGCGCGCCGCGGTTCGGCAAGAGTTCGATCAGGCCTTCGGAGGCCAGAACCTTGAGCGCCTCGCGCAGCGGCGTGCGCGACACGTCGAAGCGTTCGCACAAATCGCGCTCGGGAATGCGGCTGCCGGGTTCGAGGTGCCCCTCGACAATGAAGTCGCGCACCTGACTGAGAAGATCGCTGTGCAGCGAGGCCGGTGCGGCCTCGACGATTTCCAGCGACTTGGCTCGCAGAAGATTATTCAAAATCTCAGGCCTCCCGACCGTGCCGGATGGTGCGGCTGCGCTGAAAACCGAATTAATCCAACGATGCTCAGCGTGTTCTTTTCAATAACGCTAGGGGTATCGGATTTTCACCTTGTGCAAAAGGAAATTCTGAATACAATCGCTGCCAACAAAATCTCGCAATGCACAAATATTGCATGCAAAAATAGTTCGGGGAGTGCCGCGATGTCCAATGCCTCAGTCCATACTGGCCGGCACTTCCTGCAGATTCCAGGGCCGACCAATGTCCCGGACCGCGTGCTGCGGGCGATGGACATGCCGACCATCGATCATCGCGGGCCTGAGTTCGCCCAGCTTGGCCTTGAGGTGATCGAGGGCAGCAAGAAGATCTTCAAGACCAAAAATCCGGTCATCATCTATCCGTCGTCGGGCACCGGCGCGTGGGAAGCCGCCATCGTCAACACGCTGTCGCCCGGCGACAAGGTGCTGATGGTCGAGACGGGACATTTCGCGACGCTGTGGCGCGCGCTTGCCGAGAAGATGAAGATTGAGGTCGAGTTCGTGCCGGGCGACTGGCGTCACGGCGTCAGCCCGGAAGAGGTCGAGGCGCGGCTCGTCAAGGACAAGCAGCATCTCATCAAGGCCGTGATGGTCGTGCACAACGAGACCTCGACCGGCGTCACCAGCCGGATCCACGAGGTCCGCAAGGCGATAGATCGCGCCAAGCACCCCGCGCTGCTGATGGTCGATTCCATCTCCGGCCTCGGTTCGATCGAATACGATCACGATGGCTGGGGCGTGGACGTGACGGTCTGCTGCTCGCAGAAGGGCCTGATGCTGCCGCCGGGCCTCGGCTTCAACGCGATTTCAGACAAGGCGCTGGCCGCGACCAAGACCAGCACATCGGTTCGCTCCTATTGGGACTGGCACGACATTCTTGCCGCCAACAAGAGCGGCTCGTGGTCCTACACGCCCGCGACCAATCTGCTGTACGGCCTCAAGGAAGCGGTGGCGATGCTGCTGGAGGAGGGGCTCGATAATGTGTTCGCCCGTCACAAGCGCTATTCGGCCGCGACCCGCGCCGCGGTAGAGGTTTGGGGTCTTGAAAATCTCTGCCTCGATCCGCGCGAATATTCGCCGATCCTGACGGCGGTAGTGATGCCGGAAGGGCACGATGCCGACCAGTTCCGCAAGGTCACGCTCGACAATTTCGACATGTCGCTGGGGTCGGGTCTGAGCAAGATCAAGGGCAAGGTGTTCCGCATCGGCCACCTCGGCCATTTCAACGATCTGATGCTGATGGGCACGCTGGCCGGTGTCGAAATGGCGCTCGGTCTCGCCAAGGTCCCGCACAAGAAGGGCGGCGTCATGGCCGCGATGGATGTTCTGACCAATGGCGGCGCGTTATCGAAGCCGAAGTCCGCAGTGGCGTAGCGCCGCGGCGGTGATCGCCGGCCATTGATACCGACTTCAAAATCCGCAGCATAGCGGAGCACTCAACAAGGTCCGGCCAGACCGGATTTAAAAGAGACACAGGGAGAAGACCGCATGAAGACTCTCATCAAGGCCACGAGTGTGCTTGCACTGATGGCAACCAGCGCGCCGGCGCTCGCCTGGGAGCCGGCCAAGCCGGTTGAAATCGTCGTCGCCGCCGGCGCCGGCGGTGCGTCGGACCAGATGGCGCGCATGATGCAGGCTGCGATCCAGAAGAACAATCTGATGAAGCAGCCCGTCATCGTTTCGCTGAAGGGCGGTGCGTCCGGCGCGGAAGCGCTGATGTACATGAAGGCCAGCGACGGCGATCCCAACAAGCTGCTGATCGCCTATTCGCTGATCTACATGCTGCCGCTGTCGGCGAAGATCCCGTTCAACTGGCGCGATCTCTCGCCGGTCTCGGTGATCGCGATGGACCAGTTCGTGCTGTGGGACAACGCTGCGGGTCCGAAGACCGTGAAGGACTTTATCGCGGCAGCCAAGGCGTCCGGTTCGCCGTACAAAATGGGCGGCACCGGCTCCAAGCGCGAGGACCATGTTCTCACCGTCTTCATGGAAAAGAAGACCGGCGCGAAGTTTTCCTACCTGCCCTACAAGTCGGGCGGCGAGGCGGCGACGCAGCTCGTCGGCAACCACATCGAATCCAACGTCAACAACCCGTCGGAGAATCTCGAAGTGTGGCGCGCCGGACAGGTTCGCGCGCTGTGCCTGTTCGACAAGGAACGCATTGCATACAAGACCAAGGTCACCGAGACGCAGTCGTGGAACGACATCCCGACCTGCAAGGAAGAGGGCCTCGACATGCAGTACCTGATGCTGCGCGCCCTGTTCCTGCCCGGCAAGGCAACGCCGGATCAGGTCGCTTTCTACGTCGACCTGTCCAAGAAGATTACCGAGACGCCGGAATACAAGGACTACATGGAGAAGCAGGCTCTGAAACCGGTCTTCATGACCGGAAAAGATATGCTCAAGTTCCTTGAAGAGGACGATGCCCTGAACAAATCGCTCATGACCGAAGCAGGCTTCGTCGCAAACTAACCTCGTCCTGGGGAATCTGGCGCCATCGTCCAAGAGATGGCGTCAGATTTTACTTCCTTCCTGTAATTTCGCCGGCGGATTCCGAGATGGCCAATTCAGATATCGAAATCGTCGTCGAGGATCCGACTGCGCCGGATGAGAACTCGCCTGCCATCACCAATAACCGCACCGTCGAGATGGCGGTCATGGCGCTGCTGTTCGTGCTCGCGGTGGTACTCGGCTGGGACAACTGGCGCACCGGCGCGTCGTGGGATTCCACGGGGCCGCAGGCCGGCTATTTCCCGTTCTATCTGTCGGTGATCCTCGGCGGCGCGGCGCTCTATGGGCTTGCCAGCGTCGCGATCAAGCGCAGCGAAGGACTGGAAACCTTCGTCACCCGCGCGCAGTTGCGCCGCGTCTTGCAGGTGTTCGTGCCCACGCTGCTGTTTTGCCTCGCGATGCAGTGGCTCGGGCTTTATGTTGCGAGCTTCCTGCTGATCGCGGGCTTCATGTCGATCATCGGCAAGATCGCGTGGTGGAAATCGCTGCTCACCGCATTCATTTTCGTTGCGATCATGTTCGTGACGTTCGATGTCGCCTTCGACGTCATCATGCCGAAGGGACCGCTTGAAGCGGTCTTCGGACGCTAGGCCGGGACCGGGGATACGATCATGGAAGCACTCGGTCTGTTGTTTCACGGCTTCGCGGTTCTTTTCACCTGGAAGATCATGGCGCTGATGATGGTCGGGCTGGTGCTCGGCATCTTCGTCGGCGTGCTGCCGGGGCTCGGCGGCCCCAATGGCGTTGCGATCCTGCTGCCGCTGACCTTCACGATGGACCCGACCTCGGCCATCGTCATGCTGTCCTGCATCTACTGGGGCGCGCTGTTCGGCGGCGCGATCACCTCGATCCTGTTCAACATTCCCGGCGAGGCATGGTCGGTCGCCACCACCTTCGACGGCTATCCGATGGCGCAGCAGGGCAAGGCCGCAGAGGCGCTGACCGCCGCATTCACCTCATCCTTCATCGGTTCGCTGGTCGCCGTGATGCTGATCACGTTTCTCGCGCCGAGCATCGCAGGTTTCGCGCTGAAATTCGGGCCGCCGGAATTCTTCTCGGTTTACCTGCTGACGTTCTGTTCGTTCGTCGGCCTTGGCCGCGAGGCCAAGCACAAGACCGTCATCTCGATGGCGCTCGGGCTGCTGCTGGCGGGCGTCGGCCTCGACACCGTCTCGGGCCAGTTGCGCATGACATTCGAGTCGTCCGACCTGATGCGCGGCGTCAATTTCCTCGTCGCGGTGATCGGCCTGTTCGGCATCAGCGAAATCCTGCTGACCATGGAAGAGCGGCTGGCGCTGCGCGGTCATGCGGCGCGCATCAGCCTGCGCACGGTCTGGAACGTCTGGAAGGATCTGCCGAAATACTGGGCGACGCTGGTTCGCTCGTCGGTGATCGGCTGCTGGCTCGGCATTACGCCCGGCGGCGCGATTGCTGCGTCGTTCATGGGCTACAACCTTGCCAAGCGTTTTTCCAAGGACAAGGAATCGTTCGGCAAGGGCCGCATCGAAGGCGTGTTCGCACCGGAGACCGCCGCGCATGCCTCTGGCACCGCGGCGCTGCTGCCGATGCTGGCGCTGGGCATTCCCGGCTCCGGTACCGCCGCGATCCTGCTCGGCGGCCTGATGGTATGGGGACTCAATCCCGGGCCGCTGCTGTTCGTCGAGCACAAGGATTTCGTCTGGGGCCTGATCGCGTCGATGTATCTCGGCAACGTCGTCGGCCTCGTGCTGGTCCTCACCACCGTGCCGATCTTCGCGTCGATCCTGCGGGTGCCGTTTGCGGCGATCGCGCCGATGATCGTGGTGTCCTGCGCCATCGGCGCCTATGCCATCCAGAACGCGATGTTCGACATCTGGCTGATGCTGGTGTTCGGCGTGGTCGGCTATGTCTTCAAGAAGATCGGCATTCCGCTGGCGCCGTTCACGCTGGCGCTGGTGCTCGGAAGTCGCGCCGAGGATGCGTTCCGCCTCGCGATGATCGGCTCGGGGGGTACGGTGAAAGTGTTCTGGTCGAACGGCCTGGTCGGCTCGATCACCACGCTCGCTATCGTGCTGCTGTTCTGGCCGCTGATCGACAGGGTGTTTGAAATGTTCGGACGGAAGCCGAGCCCGGCAAGGGCGTAAGAATTGTTAGCGTGGCGCCGCCGCTCTTCGAGGCCTTCGCTTCGCTACGGCACCTCAGAGTGACGGCGACGCCAAGAACGTCATCCCGAGGTGCGAGCCGTCTCCGGCGAGCCTCGAAGGATGACAGCAAGAAGCGTGTTGCTAACTCTGCGTCGCGCCGCTGACCTTGCACGATCCTTCGGCGGCCTCCTGGTCGATGAACGGAAACTTGGTCTTCTTGAACAGCTTGGAGGTCTTCGCCTTGACCGTAAGAGCCAGCCGCTGGTCGGTCTCGATCTTGCGGCCGCCGGTCTTGGACATGTAATCGCACTTCACGCGGATGTCCTTTACCGCGAAATCATTGTCATTGGTGACGGTGATGTCGGCGGTGCCGATATTGTTGGTACCGGGCTTGCGCCACTTCTCGATGGAGATCTTGACCTTGTCGCCGGGCTCAGCGGCGAGGGCTGTGCCGGTGGCGCCGACAAAGATGGCGGCGATGGCGGATATAACGATCGTCTTCATGGTCGGAATCCTGACGGTTCGAATAAAATCCTGATGGCAGGCGCGGCATGCGCCCGGACTCCGGAAATTGATTTGCAGCCATTGAGCGAGAGCGTTTCGCCGCTACTATAACGGCCGCGGCGATGAAGCGGCAACCGCATTGGGACAGGACTTGCAATGAACGACATCTGGCGTCTCTCGGCTACTGAACTTGCGTCGCACATCCGGTCACGGAAACTGTCGGCGCGGGAAGCCGCGTCCGCCGCGCTCGACCGGTTGAATGCGGTGAACCCCGCGATCAACGCGGTGGTCGATCATCGGCCCGAGGAAACGCTGGCGCAGGCTGATGCCGTCGATGCCGTGCTTGCGAAGGGCGAGGATCCCGGCACGCTCGGGGGCGTGCCGATCACCGTGAAGGTCAACGTCGATCAGGCCGGATTCGCTACCACGAACGGCGTCCGGCTACAGCGTGACCTTGTGGCGCAGTCGAACAGCCCGGTGGTGGACAATCTGCGCAAGGCCGGGGCCGTCATCGTCGGCCGCACCAACACGCCGGCATTTTCCTATCGCTGGTTCACGACGAATTTGTTGCATGGCGATACGAAAAACCCGCGCGATCCTTCGATCACGCCGGGCGGTTCCTCAGGCGGCGCGGCGGCGGCGGTGACCTCGGGCATCGGCCACGTCGCCCACGGCACCGACATCGCCGGTTCGATCCGCTATCCGGCCTATGCCTGCGGCATTCACGGCCTGCGCCCGACCATCGGGCGCATTCCGGCATTCAATGCATCGTCGCCCGAACGGCCGATCGGCCCGCAGATCACGGCGGTCTCCGGTCCGATTGCCCGCACCGTCGCCGATGTGCGGCTGGCGCTACATGCGATGGCGCAGCGCGATGTGCGCGATCCCTGGTGGGTGCCCGCGCCGCTGGAAGGGCCGCCCCGGCCAAAGCGCGCGGCGATCTGCCTGCGTCCGGGCGGCCTCGAGACCGTCAGGGAGGTCAGCGATGCGGTGGCCGATGCCGGCAAGCGGCTGGAGCGGGCAGGGTGGACCGTCGAGGAGATCACCGAAATTCCGCCGTTCGAGGAAGCGGCGGATTTGCAGGTCAAGTTCTGGCTGGCGGACGGCTACGACGCGATGCGCGATGCCGCGGAACGCGAAGGCGATCCCGGCGCGCTGGCCGTGTTGCGCGGCCATGAGACAACCGCGCGTGCGCTCGACTTTGCCGCGTTCTCGAAGATGCTGACCCGCCGCGCGACGCTGGTTCGCGCATGGGAGATGTTCTTCGACACCTATGCGGTGATCGTGATGCCGCCGTGCGGCGAACTGCCGTTTTCATGGCAACTGGATCTGAAGGACGACGCGTCCTTCCGCCGGGTGTGGCGGGCGCAGATGCCGCAGATTGCGCTGCCGTTCATCGGCATGCCGGGACTGACAGTCTCGACGGGAATGGCCGGTCGTTCGCCGGTGGGCGTGCAGATCGTGGCGGGACGTTACAGGGAAGATCTCTGTCTCGCCGCCGGGGAGGCGATCGAGGCGGGCGGCGTGCCGCCAAGCCCGATCGATCCGGTGCTGGCCTGAAGGCGGCGCTTGGCGCGAAAGACGCTTTCGGTATCCGAGAGCAGTTTCTGCGTGCGCCGCACCACGTTCCGCCCGGCCTTGAGATCGCGATTGGCGACATGAAGCAGGCGGTGCCCTTCGACCACGAGTTCGCGGGCGTGCTTGATCTGCTCGTCGAACGAGACAATCGGGGGCGCTGCTTTGGCCGTCGTCATGACCCGGCTCCTGTGTCTGCCTTGATCAAGTCTGCCCTGGTCAAGTCTGGCTTGGTCAGGTCGTCCTTGCAGTCACCAACGCCGATGTTAGCGGATCGTTCACCCGGACGCTGCTCGTCGCGAAACTTTTCCACCGGAGACTGATTCGCGGCTCAACGCCTTGGCGCGCCGGAGAAATTTCCCGCTGAACCCGATCCGCTGCCGCGCTGTCTAACCAAAATGACGCAGCGCCGCCGCGGCTTGCGGGGACGGGGTCGTCGGTTATTCTTGAAGGCAACGCAGGGCTGAGGTGGACATGAGCGAGACAAAGGCGGCGGAGCGGGCCAGGCTTGACGATGTGCCCGCTGCGGGTGGCTCGGCCTCCACCGGCAAGGTCGGCGTCTATCTTGCGCTGCTGCAACTGTTCTTCACGCTGGGCTGGACGGTCTATGTCGTCTACCTGCCGCAGCTCGCCGCCAAGGTCGGCCTTCCGGCCACCGCCGTCATCATCATCCTGCTGGTCGATCAGGCGGTCTTCACCATCACCGATACGCTGATGGGCATCGCCGCCGACCGCATGACGCCGATTGTCGGACGGCTCAGCCGCATCGTCATCTGGCTCACGGTCGTATCCTGTGCGGCTTTCGTGGCGCTGCCGTTTGTCGCGGACCTCGGCCCCAACGCGAAGATCGCGCTGATTGCGCTCACGCTGGTATGGGCCGTGACATCCTCGGCGCTGCGCGCGCCGCCGCTGGCCCTGCTTGGAAAATTTGCGGCGCGGCCGTCGATTCCGATGCTGTCGTGTCTCGTGATGCTGGGTTACGGCATTGCCGGCGCGGTCTCACCCTATCTCGGCGTCGTGCTGCGCAGTCACGATCCGCGGATTCCCTTCGTGGTGTCGACCATAGTGCTGCTGCTCACCGCGCTGTCGATGTCATGGATCGAGCGCCGGTTGCGCGAGGGCAGGCTGAGCGCACCGGAACGCGCGCCGGTCACGGTGCCGAAATCCTACGGCGCGCTGGCGCTGATCTTCATCGTGGCGATGCTCGTGCTTGCGCTCGGCTATCAGCTGCACTTCAGCATCAACAGCGCGCCGCTGTTCCTGCGCTTCGCCAAGCAGCCCGACCTGCAATGGCTGATGCCGGTGTACTGGATCGGCTTCAACATCGCGATGTTTCCGGCGAGTTTCATCACGCGCCGCCTTGGCGGATTGCTGGTGATCGGCTGCGCGGGATTATTGGGAGCGGGGGCGGTGTTCGGCATGGAGAATGCGGGCGGCCTGAACACCATGATCGTTATGCAGTTCATGGCCGGTGCGGCGTGGGGTTGTATCCTGATGAGCGCGGTCGCGGCAGCCATTGCGGTCAGCGGCGGCGCGGAGGGCAAGGTGCTCGGCCTGATGTTCTCGGCGATCGCGTTGGCGACGTTCACGCGCATCGCCACGGTGGCGGGCGGGTTGTCCCGCAATTCCGCCTATGAGGCATTGCTGCAATGGACGCCGGTGCTGTGCTGGGCGCTGGCCGGCGCGGCGCTGCTGTTCATCGCGGTGGCGCGCCTGCGCAAATGGCGGCAGGGCGAGAACCCCGCCAATGTGCCGGTCTAGGGGCCGTTCCAGTTTATTCCGGACACCAGAATTTATTTTCAGGCATCGCGTTCCGCCGCTCTCCATCCTTTGACTTGGCAAACGGTGAGCGGCGTTGGACAAAGTCTGCCATGAGAATGCGTCTTGCTCTGCAAAAGCTGTTGTGCCTGTTGCCATTGCTACTGGTTCTGCCGACCGGAAGCGATGGCGCGGCTCTGGAGCGCGGCACGGCGATCACCGATCCGGAGATACTCCGCGCGCTCGATGCGTCTGGACTGAGTCTCGCCCGTATGCTCGGCGCGGACCCGAACAGTTCAGGCGCAGACCTGTTCGCGCTGCCGTCGATGACCATCGTGCGCGATGCGACGGATCGCGACTTCAACCGCTATGTCGTCGATCGCAAGGATGCATCCGGCAAACCCAATCGGTTCGACCGCGCTGCGCTCAATACGCCGGGAACGCGGTTCGATCTGGCGGGAATCGTCAATCGGATGGATCGCGCTTTTGTCTCGCCCGATACCTGCGGGGAAATCCGGCTGATCTACCGTCCCATCGCCAATCACGACTCCACCAGCAACGACGCGCCGCCGTCGCGGCTGCCGATGACATTCAACCTCGTCATGAAGGCCAAGCCTGTGAACGCCGGCATCAGCTGCGCCGAACTGGCGAAGCGGTGGCTCGATTCTGACGACGCCGGTCCTGCCAACGCGGAGCGCGCGGCCATGCTGATCGGCAAGGGCGGAGCATTGGAATGGATCACGCCCGAGGCCATCGACCGCATCGAGCTCAACATCCAGATCGCGCGCGAAGCTGCCGACGCCAATGATTTCGACGGCCGGGCCGATTACCTGATGAAAGTGTTCCGGCTCAATCCACGGGGGCAACTGTTTGAGGAGTCGCCGCTGGAGAACCAGATCGATGTCGACCGGCTTCTGACCGATGCGACGCTTGCTGCTGATTTCAGGAAATGGCTGCTGACGCCTGCCAATTTCGCAGATCTCGATCGCGGCCCCATCGTGCTGCCGGATCGTTTTCTGGCGCTAAGCGCCATCAATGCAACACCTGCGCACACCGACGCCGAGGTGAGCGCGCGGAAATTGTTTTCCGACGATGACATTGTGGCGGCGCTGGCAAAAGCATCGGCCAGTTCCCAGCTGGAAAATATCCAGTCATTCGCAGGCTTCGCGCGTCGTCTCGACGACATCACATGCAGCGGGTGTCATCAGACCCGCTCTATCGGCGGGTTTCATTTTCCGGGCCGGGAGCAGCCGGGAATGGCTCCGGGCGCCGTCGTCGCGGCGGCCTCGCCGCATTTCTTTGGCGATCAGCACCGCCGCCGCGATATTCTGGCGGCGTTCCGGGACGGCGCGCCGCCGGATTTCTCCCGTGGATTTTCCGCAAGACCGCAACCGCGCCGCGCGGCCGAGCTGGCCGGCACGACCTATTTCAATGGCTGGGGCGCGGTGTGCACGATGCCGGAGGCCCGTGGTCAGCCTGACCGAAGCTTTTCGTCATGGACCTGCGCCGAGGGTCTGTCGTGTCAGACATCGCCCGGCGCGACGAATTCGCGCGCGGGGTTCTGTTTCTTGAAGAGTGATTGAGATGCTGAGTTCTTCACCTCTCCCCGCAGGCGGGGAGAAGGAGCGACTCCGCTACGCCACGATCCCTGCGGCGCGCATCTTGGCGATTTCCGCGTCCGTGAAGCCCGCTGCCGCCAGCACCTCGTCGCTGTGCTGGCCGACATTCGGCGCCATGCGCGGCTGCACCTTCTTCGCGCCTTCGATGAAGATCGGCGTGTTGATGGTGCTCAGGTCGCTGTCCACGAACGGGATGACGGCCTCGGTCTCGCGCATCTGCGGATCGTCCGGAATGTCGGTCGGAATGCCGACCACGCCGAAGATCAGGCCGTTGCCGTCCAGCGTCTTGCGCCAGTGGGCGAGGGGCTTGGTCGCGAACACCTTGTCGAGAATCGCGATCAACTCGGGCGCGTTCTTGTGGCGAACCGGCTTGGTCTCAAAGCGCGGATCGGCGATCAGTTCCTCGCGCCCGATCACCTTCGCGAACACGGGAAACTGCTTTTCTTCGTTGAGCAGCGACAGGATGATCCAGCGCCCGTCGGCACATTTATAGTGACAGGTCAGGCCATTCAGGGCGCGGTCGCGCGGCGGGCGCTTCTGGAACGTCGCGCCGCAGAGAGCGGCCTGTGCATAGATGCCGTTGGACCAGATGCCGTTGGCCATCAGGTTCGACATCACCTGCGTGCCCTTGCCGGTGCGCTCGCGCTGATAGAGCGCGGTGACGATGCCGGCGAACAGCGACATCGCGCACGGGTGATCGCCCATGCCAGGCATTGAGCGCGCCGGCACGGTGTCGTCGGTCTCGCGCACGAGGTCCATCAGGCCGGAGCGCGCCCACCAGGCGTTGCTGTCGAAGCCGGGCTTGTCGGCCTCCGCGCCGGTTTCGCCGTAGCCGGTGAACGATGCATAGATCAGCCGGTCGTTGAGCGGCGCGAGATCCTTGTAGGTGACGCCGAGCTTCTTGCGCACCGGAGGCGGGAAATTGGAAATAAACACGTCGCACTCGGCCGCGAGCTTGCGCAATACGGCCTGGCCTTCCGGCCTGGAGAGGTCGAGCGCGAGGCTCTTCTTGTTGCGGCCTTCCAGCATCCACGCATAGTTGTGGTTGCTGATCGGGTATCCCGGCAGGTTGGGCAGGTTGCGCACCGGATCGCCCGCGCCGGGCGGCTCGATCTTGATGACGTCGGCCCCGAAATCGGACAGCGCGGTGGCGGATGATGGTGCCGCGATGAAGCTCGCGCAGTCGATAACCTTGAGACCTTCGAAAATTCCCTGACCCATTTCGGCGTGTTCCCTTTGTTTCTTGTTTCCGGGCCGCCGATGGGGTCGGCAGCCGTTAATCGTGCTTGCGCTCGTCCGAAATCGCCTTGCCGTCGTTGGGCAGCGACCCCGGGGGCACCAGAGTGACATTGCCCTGCAGCTTTGTCACGGTACGCAGGGTCGATGCAACCGTGTCCCGCAATGCATCGGCAGGGGTTGCGGTTTCCGCCGAAAGCGTCATCACGTCGAGCTCCTTGTCGCGGGTCACGACAAGGCGCAGCCGCCCCAGTTCGGGGTGGCGCTTGGCGATTTCGGCGATCTGCTCGGGGCGCACGAACATGCCCTTGATCTTGGTGGTCTGATCGGCCCGGCCCATCCAGCCCTTGATCCGCATATTGGTGCGGCCGCACGGGCTTGGCGTCGCCATCACGGCGCTGAGGTCGCCCAGCGCCAGACGGACCCACGGAATCTGGCGGTTGAGCGAGGTCACCACGATCTCGCCGACATCGCCGTCGGGGACCGGATCGTCGGTGCCGGGGCGGACGATTTCCATGATCAGGTCTTCGTTGACGATCAAGCCCTCGCGGCTCGCGGTCTCGTAGGCGATGAAGCCGAACTCGGCGGCGGCATAGGTCTGGTAAGCGTCGATACCGCGCGATTTCATTTCTTCCTGCAGCGATTTCGGAAACGCCGCGCCGGACACCAGCGCGCGCTTGATCGAGGAGACGTCGCGTCCGGCGGTGTTGCCGGCGTCGAGCAGGATTTTCAGGAAGTCCGGCGTGCCGGTATAGGCGACCGGGCGATAGGCCTCGATCAGTTCGAACTGCTGCTGGGTGTTGCCGGGGCCCGCGGGAATCACGGCGCAGCCGAGCGCGCGTGCCGCCGAATCGAAAATGAAGCCGCCGGGCGTCAGGTGATAGCTGAAGGTGTTGAGCACCACGTCGCCGGGGCGGAATCCGGCGGCGAACAGGGCGCGCGCGCCGCGCCACGGATCGGCGATGGCGGTTTCCGGCTCGAAGATCGGGCCGGGTGAGGTGAACAGATGCGAGAACGATCCCATCGCCGCCGGGATGAAGCCGCCAAAGGGCGGGTTGTCCTTTTGCAGCATCGGCAGATCGGATTTTCGCAGCACCGGCAGCTTCGCCAGCGCCGCGCGGCTATTGATCGTGGCGGGATCGAGGCCCTTGAAGCGCGCGGCATGACCCGGTGCCGCCATCGCGGCCTGCACCACATCGGGCAGCCGCGCGAACAGGTCGGCGTTGCGTTCAGTCGGTGGGCGCGTTTCGAGGGTGTCGTAGTGGTTGGTCATGGGTCGTCCTGTCGTGCCTTGATCACCTCGCCCCGCTTGCGGGGAGAGGTCGGATTGCCATAAGCGCGTTTACGCGCGTCTGCGACGCGCTATGGCAATCCGGGTGAGGGGGTACTTGGCTTTCAGTCAAGGCGTGAACATCCGCGTTGGCCATTGCCCCTCACCCCGACCCTTTCCCCGCGAGCGGGAGAGGGAGAAATCACAGCCAGCGCTTGCGGCGCTTGAAGCTCTTGAGGTTCTTGAAGCTCTTGCGCTGGTCGCCCGCGCCGCCGAGATAGAATTCCTTGACGTCCTCGTTGTCGCGCAACTCGTCCGCGGTGCCGTCGAGCACGACCTTGCCCTGCTCCATGATGTAGCCGTGGCTCGCCACCGACAGCGCGGCGCGCGCATTCTGTTCGACCAGAAGAATAGTGACGCCGAGGTCGCGGTTGATCTGCTTGATGATGCCGAACACTTCCTTCACTAGCAGCGGCGACAGCCCCATCGACGGCTCGTCCATCAGGATCATCTTCGGGCGCGCCATCATCGCGCGGCCGATCGCCAGCATCTGCTGTTCGCCGCCGGACAGATAACCGGCGAGGCCGGTGCGCTCCTTGAGGCGCGGGAAATAGTTGAACACCATGTCGATGTCGTCATCGATGGCCTTGTCGCTGCGCGTATAGGCGCCGAGCCGCAGGTTCTCCCGCGTGGTCATGTCGGAAATGATGCGGCGGCCTTCCATCACCTGAAAGATGCCGCGCCGCACGATCTTGTCCGGATCGATGCCATCGATGCGCTCGCCGTCGAACACGATCTCACCGCGGGTGACTTCGCCGTCTTCGGTTTTGAGTAGACCGGAGATCGCCTTCAGCGTGGTGGATTTACCTGCGCCGTTGGCGCCGAGCAGCGCCACGATCGCGCCCTTCGGCACGTCCATGCTGAGGCCGCGCAGCACGAGGATGACGTTGTCGTAGACCACCTCGATGTTGCGCACCGCGAGCAGCGGCACAGCGATTGCGGCGGCAGCAGGTCGGGCGGTTTGTTCAGCGGCTGTTTGCACGGCGGTCGTCCTGAGTTTTCCAAACCTCTCCCCGTTTACGGGGAGAGGTCGAAGCCTGAGCGTAGCGAAGGGTTCGGGTGAGGGGCGAAGCGCCGAACGATGACGAGATGCCCCTCACCCCAACCCTCTCCCCGCAAAAGCGGGGAGAGGGAGAAGTATTTACCAGCCGAGCCATTCCGGCTTGCGCGGCAGGTCGACGGTCTTCACCTTCTCGAGCTTGACCGTGCCGTTCTTGACAAGGTCGGCAACCGGAGCGTCGGTCGCGCCGGACACCTTCATGCGATAGATGTCGACCTTGAGCGTCGGGCGATGGTCCTTCTCGGTCCAGGTCGAGGGATTGCAGACGCCGTCCATGCCGGCCGGCACCCAGTCCTTCTTCTGGTAGAAGCCCTTCTTGACGTTCTCGCCGGTCGCGCCGCCGTTCTTGGCGGCCCATTCGACGGCTTCCTTCATGTAGAGCGCGGTGCAAACGCCCGCGACGTAGTGCACCGGGCGATAGGCCGTGCCGGCGGCGTCGGACATCTTGGAAATGTCCTGCATGGTCTTCATGCCGGGTGCGTTGCCGCCCCACGCCACAGCGGTGCGCAGCGGAAACACCACGCCGTCGGCGGCAGCACCCGCCGCCTTCGCCGCGTTCTCGTCCATGCCCCAGACGTTGCCCATGAACTGCACGTCGGTGCCGGCGGCTTTACACGCGTTCAGCACCGAGATGTTGGAGCCCGCGGTGTTGCCGAGATAGGCGTAGTTCGCACCCGAACTCTTCAGCGTCAGGCACTGCGCGCTGTAGTCGCCCGGCGTCAGCGCGAACACGATGGCCGGCAGCACGTCGAAGCCGAGTTCGGCGGCGAGCGCTTCGCCCGCGGCCTTCGGCGCGTTCGGATACGGATGGTTGGCGCCCATGTGGACGTACTTCGGCTTGCCCGGCTTGCCCTTCGACTTCCAGTCATCGGCGGCCCAGGTCAGCATGCCGCGCAGCGCGTCGGAGTAGCTCGGACCGTAGAAGAAGTTGTACGGCGCGGCTTTGCCCTTGCCGCCCGCGCCGGTCGGATCGGACAGCGCCGCCGAATACGAGCCGGAGATGTCGGGGATCTTGTCTTCCGACAGGAAGCCGGTGAGGGCTTCGGTGTCGGCGGTGCCCCATCCGAGGATCGCCGCGACCTTGTCGCCGCCCGACCACTTCTTGTACTGCGCGATCGCGCGCGGCACCTGATAGCCATAGTCGACGGTATCGACGTTGACCGGCTTGCCGTTGATGCCGCCGTTCTTGTTCACGTAGGCGAACGCGTCGGCGACGCCCTGTCCGAACGGCGTTCCGACATCGGACGTCGCGCCCGAATAGTCGGCGAGATGGCCGAGCGAGACCTGCGCCTGAGCTGCGCCGGCGGTGCCGCCGAGCAGCAGGGCGAGTGACGCTGTACTCAATAATTTCGTCATGGTCATAAGCGTAATCCTCCGGTTTCCTCTCGAGGTCTTCTTATTGTCAGTCCCGTTCCGACCTCAATGCGAGAACGGGTAGAGTTTCCAGTAAGCCTTGATCTGCCGCCACCGGTGAGCAAGCCCGTCCGGCTCGAAGATCAGAAAGACGATAATGATGACGCCGATGGCCATCTCGCGCAAGAATGCGATGTTGTTCTTGAGGCCGAGCGCATGGTCGATGGCGCTGCCGCTGAGCGATGCGCTCAGCCATTCCATCGATTCCGGCAGCAGCACCATGAAGGCGGTGCCAAGCAGCGTGCCCATGATCGAGCCGATGCCGCCGATGATGATCATGGCGAGGAAGATGATCGAGCGGTCGATGCCGAAGCCTTCGTTGGAGACGACCTGATTGTAG
The DNA here is from genome assembly GCF_021502575.1 of Bradyrhizobium sp. G127. Classification (NCBI taxonomy): domain Bacteria; kingdom Pseudomonadati; phylum Pseudomonadota; class Alphaproteobacteria; order Hyphomicrobiales; family Nitrobacteraceae; genus Bradyrhizobium; species Bradyrhizobium sp. G127. The sequence goes on along the minus strand of NZ_JAKFGN010000002.1, from coordinate 1,073,523 downwards.
TGCGCGTAGAGCGCGCCGCCGACGCCGGCGAAGAAAGCCGCGAGGCCGAACGACAGCGTGCGGTACTTGGTGAGGTTGATGCCCATGATCTCGGCGGAGAGATAGTGATCGCGCACTGCCACCAGCGCGCGGCCGTCGCGGCTGCGCATCAGGTTGGTGACCAGCAGGTAACAGACGATCACGTAGGCCAGCACGACGTAGAAATACTGCCGGTCGCCGCGCAACGTCTTGCCGAAGATGGAGAACGCGTCGGCGTGGGCAGGAACGCTGCCGCCGGTGAACCATTCGGCGCGGGAGAAGAAGTCGAGCAGGATGAATTGCGCGGCCAGCGTCGCAATCGCAAGGTAAAGGCCCTTCAGCCGCGCGGCGGGTAGCCCGAACACCAGGCCGACAAGGGCGGTGACGACACCGGAGAGCGGAATGGCGAAGAACACCGGCACGTGCAGCTTGCTCGACACATAGGCCGAGGTGAACGCGCCGAATCCGAAGAACGCGGCATGGCCGATGGAGATTTGGCCGGTGAAGCCGACCACGATGTTGAGGCCGAGCGCGGCGATGCCGAAGATGCCGATCTGGATCAGGAGGCTGAGCGAGTATTCGTTCAGCACATAGGGCGCGAAGCAGATCAGGATGATGCCGAGGATCATCATGTTCCGGCTGGTGGTGGTCGGAAACACGGTGGTGTCGGCCGCATAAGTGGTGCGGTAGTCGCCTGCGGGAAGAAGGGTCTGGCCTGCCATGATCAGATTCGCTCGATGTCTTTGGTGCCGAACAGGCCGTAAGGCTTGATCATGAGAATGATGATGAGGGCGTAGAAAGGCGCGATCTCGAACAGGTTGCCCCAGTGCAGGTATTCGCTGTCGACGAAATGCGCGACGTTTTCGAGCAGGCCGATGATGATGCCGCCGAGCACCGCACCGCCGACGCTGTCGAGGCCGCCGAGGATCGCGGCAGGGAACACCTTGATCCCGTAGGCGGAGAGACCGGCCGAGACTCCGTTGACCACGGCGACGACGACGCCGGCCACCGCGGACACGGTGGCGGAAATCGCCCAGGCCATCGCGAACACGCTCTTCACGGAAATGCCGAGCGATTGCGCGACCTGCTGGTTAAAGGCGGTGGCGCGCATGGCGAGGCCGTACTTCGAGACTTTGAAGAACCATGCCATCCCCCCCATCATCGCCGCAGAGACCGCGAGGCTGAGGATGTAGACGGTCTGCACCTGCAGCCCGAAGATGTTGACGAGCTGCGTGTTGAAGATGCGCGGGAACGGCTGCAGGTTGACGCCGAATATCCATTTCATCAGCGCCGAGAACACGGTGGACAGCGCGATCGTCACCATGATGACGGAAATGATCGGCTCGCCGATCATCGGGCGCAGGATCACGAGCTGGATCGCGATGCCGAACAGGAACATGAAGACCAGCGTGATCGGCATGCCGATCCAGAACGGGACCTGATATTTCGTCAGCAGCCACCAGCACACCCACGCGCCGATCAGCAGCAGTTCGCCCTGCGCGAAGTTGACCACTTGCGTGGCCTTGTAGATCAGCACGAACGACATCGCGACCACGCCGTACAGCGTGCCGACGACCAGTCCGTTGATGAGAAGTTGGATCAGAAGCTGGGTGTTCATGATTTTATCCGCGGTGTCATTGCCGGGCTTGACCCGGCAATCCATCGATCCTTTTTGAGATGGATGCGCGGGTCGAGCCCGCGCATGACAAATTGAGTATGCAGCTTCACTCCGCGGCCTCCATTGCCTTCCGCGCTCCAAGGTCAACCACCGGCAGGGTGCAGCGGATGCGCTGGGTGGTGCCATCCTGGAAGCGGATTACGGTATCGATGTCGATATCGGGCCTGCCGCCGTAAATTGTGTTGATAATGTCGGCGTACTTCTCGTTGATGACGGTGCGGCGGACCTTGCGGGTGCGGGTCAGTTCGCCGTCGTCAGCGTCGAGCTCCTTGTAGAGCAGCAGGAATTTCGAGATGCGCTGCGCCGGCGGCAGCGTGGCGTTGACCGCCTCGACTTCCTTGCGCAGCAGTTCGTAGGTCTCGGGCCGCGAGGAGAGGTCGGTGTAGGTGGTGAAGGACAGCCGGTTCTTCTCCGCCCATTTCGAGACGATCGAGAAGCGGATGCAGAGCATGGCGGCGAGATAATCGCGGCCGTCGCCGAGCACGACGGCTTCGGCGACGTAAGGCGAGAACTTCAGCTTGTTCTCGATATATTGCGGCGAGAAGCGGTCGCCGCGCGCGGTTTGCGCGAGGTCCTTGATGCGGTCGATCACCACAAGCTGCTTGGCGGGATTGAAATAGCCGGCGTCGCCGGAATGCATCCAGCCGTCGCGGATGTCTGCGGCGGTGGCGGCCTCGTTCTTGTAATAGCCGGAGAACATGTTGGGATGGCGCACCACGATCTCGCCGACGCCGTTGACGTCGGGATCGCGGATTTCGATTTCGATATTCTCTGCCATCGAGACGCCGGTGGTGTCGGGATCGACCTCATCCGGCTTGTGCAGGGTGAAGGCGCCGAGCGTTTCGGTCTGGCCGTACAGCGTGCGCAGCGGCACGCCCATGGCGCGGAAGAATTTAAATGTATCCGGGCCCAGCGCCGCGCCGCCGGTGGCCGCCGAGCGCAGCCGGGTGAAGCCGAGCCGGTCACGCAGCGCGCGGAACAGGATCGCATCCGCCACCGCCGAATGCTCGCCCTTGTCGAGCGCCGCAAGGCCGGCCTTCATGCCGACATCGTAAAGCCGCTGCTTCAGCGGCGAGGCGTCCATCACGCGGGCGCGGACATCGGCGGCGATGGCTTCCCAGATGCGCGGCGCGAACAGTACGAAGGTCGGCGCGATCTCGCGGAAGTCGTTCATCATGGTGTCCGGCTCTTCGACGAAGTTGACCTTCATCCGCGAAAGCAGACCTTTTCCGAGCGCGTAGACCTGTTCCATGATCCAGGGCAGCGGCAGTACCGAGACATATTCGTCCTCCGGTCCCTTGGGATCGAAGGCGAGATAGCTCGCGCAATGACGCAGCATCAGGCCCGGCTTGAGCATGGCAAGCTTGGGATTCGATGTGGTGCCCGACGTGGTGCAGAGAATGGCGACGTCGTCGCCCTTGGTGGCGTCCACCATCTGGTCGTAAAGCTGCGGCTCCCGCACGGCGCGGGCGCGTCCCTTTTCCGCCAGCGTCGCCGCGTCGATCAGGCGCGGGTCGTCGTATTTGCGCATGCCGCGCGGATCGGAATAGACGATGTGCTTGAGGTGCGGCGCGCGGTCGCCGAGTTCGAGCAGCTTGTCGACCTGCTCTTCATCCTCGGCGAAAACGATCTTGGTCTCGCCATAGGTCAGCAGGTACAGCACTTCCTCGGGCAACGACTCGCGATACATGCCGAGCGACAGCCCGCCGATGGCATGGGCGGCGATTTCAGCGGCGACCCAGTCCGGCCGATTATCGCCGATGATGCCGATCACGTCGCCGCGCGTGATGCCGAGTTCGACCATGCCGAGGGTGAAGTCGCGCACGCGGGTCTGGTAGTCGTTCCAGGTGAAGACCCGCCACAGCCCGAGATCCTTTTCGCGCAGCGCGATCTCGCTGCCGTGCTCTTTGGCATTCAGACGCAGCATCTTCGGATAGGTGTAAGCCTGCGCAACGCGCCCTGCGTAATCCATCATGCGGCGGTCTCCGCAGCAGGATTGGTGTCGTCGAGGGCATTCAGCACCTCGTCTTCCTCGCCGAGATAGGCCTTGCGCACATGCGGATCGTCCAGCACCTCGGCGGGCAGGCCCTCGGCGATCTTGCGGCCGAAATCCAGCACCGTGACGCGGTGCGAAATATCCATCACCACGCCCATGTCGTGCTCGATCATCATCACCGTCATCCCGTACTCCTCGTTGAGATCGACGATGTAGCGGGCCATGTCTTCCTTCTCCTCGAAGTTCATGCCGGCCATCGGCTCGTCGAGGAGGATTAGTTTGGGTTCGAGTGCCATCGCGCGCGCCAGTTCGACGCGCTTGCGCAGGCCGTAGGAGAGGGTGCCGGCGGTCGCCTTGCGCACCGATTGCAGATCAAGGAAGTCGATGATCTCTTCCACCTTGCGGCGGTGTTCGAGTTCCTCGCGCCGCGCGCCGGTCAGCCAGTACAGCGAGCCGGTGATGAAATTATTTTTCAGCAGGTGATGCCGCCCGACCATGATGTTGTCGAGCACGGTCATGTGGTGGAACAGCGCGAGATTCTGGAAGGTGCGGCCGATGCCGAGCGCCGCGCGGGCATTCGGCTTGAGGCCAGTGATGTCGCGGCCCTGATAGAAAAGCTGTCCCTCGGTCGGGGTATAGCGGCCGGAGACGCAGTTCACGATCGAGGTCTTGCCGGCGCCGTTGGGGCCGATGATCGAAAACAGTTCGCCTTCGTTGACGCCGAAGCTCACGTCGGTCAGGGCGCGCACGCCGCCGAACCGCAATGAGACTCCCCGCACCTCCAATGCGTAAGCCACTCAATTCCTCCCAGATACGGCGCTTCGCGCGCTCTTTATCCATGGTTCGCTGCCAAATCCGATCCTACACCGGCCGGGTTTGGTAAGCCATTCTACTAATGACGTTTTGCGTCATCGGACATATGTGTCGCAGCCGTCATTACGGCAAAGCGTGACATTGAAATGTCTTGCGCCTGACAATTCGTTGGGCAATTTCGATCTGCGCGCGGTATACCAAAGCCCGCTTTGCCGCGTCGCAACATCAGGCGACGCGAGTGCCGGTTAGAGAAGCATGATTACGACGGATTACCTGAGACGCATCGCGGTCTGGTCGCGCGACCTGACCGAGCGGGAGGCCGAAGTCGCCCGCGCAGGAATCGTCGAGCGTTCGTTCAAGGCCAACGAATTCATCTGTATGCGCGGCGATCACTTCGAATACTGGATGGGCGTCGTCACCGGCCTGGTGCGGATCGGAACCGGTTCGCGCGACGGCAAGGCGGTCAGTTTCACCGGCATGACCAATGGCGCATGGTTCGGCGAGGGCACGGTGCTGAAGAACGAAGCGCGGCGCTACGATGCGGTGGCGCTGCGCGATACGCGGCTTGCGCTGATGGACCGCGCGACCTTCATGTGGCTGTTCGAGAACAGCGTCGCGTTCAACCGCTTTCTGGTCGGGCTGCTGAACGAACGTCTCGGCCAGTTCATGGGGCTGGTGGAACATGGCCGGATGCTCGATGCGAAAGCGCGTCTCGCCCGCTCGCTGGCGTCGCTGTTCAACCCGATCCTTTATCCGGATGTCAGCCGCCATCTGGAGATCACCCAGGAGGAGCTCGGCGCGATTTCCGGGATCTCGCGGCAGAACGCCAACCAGTGCCTCAAGACGCTGGAGCAGGAGGGCCTGCTTCGCGTCGAGTACGGCGGCGTGACGGTGGTCGATCTTGAGAAGCTGCGCGGCTACGGGGAGTAAAGCCCGCATTGCGAGAAGCCGCAATGAAGCTGTGTTACCGCGCCGCCTTCCGTTTCGTCTTCAGCAGCGCCCTGATCTTGTCGGCATCCGCCGGCGTCGCCGGATTGTAGATCACCATGCCGAGATCGGGCCGGCCATCGACGGCGAAGGCCGAATATTCCAGCGCGAGCGGCCCGGCGACGGGGTGATGCAGGATTTTCGCGCCGTCACCGTAGGTGCGAACGTCGTTGTCGCGCCACATCGTTTCGAACTCCGGGCTGAGCCTGCAAAGATCCTCGACGAGGGATTGAATTTCGTGCGTGGCCCCGGCGCGCGCAGCGTCCGCACGAAACGCCGCCACCACATAGCGCGCGACATGCTCCCAATTGGATTGCACGGTGCGGACGCGCGAGTCGCGGAAGATGAGGCGCAGGATATTCCGCTGCTCCGGCGCGAGGGTGCTGTAGTCGGTCAGCACCACCGTCGCGGCGCGATTCCAGGCGACGACATCCCATGTCGGGGTTTTTACAAAGGCCGGGCTGACCTCCAGCGAGTCGAGCACGCGCTGCAATCGTGGCGTGACGCCTTCCGGTGCCTGATAGCGGACCTCCGGCGGGCGTCCCAGGCCGAGCAGGAAAATGTGCTCACGCTCCACATCGGTCAGCATCATGGCGCGCGCGATCCGATCGAGCACATCGGGCGACGGCGCGCCGCCGCGTCCTTGTTCTAGCCACGTGTACCAGGTGGCGCTGACATTGGCGCGCTGCGCGACTTCCTCGCGCCGCAGGCCCGGAGTTCGGCGGCGTTTCAACGAAAAGCCGAAAGCGGCAGGATCGAGCTTGGCGCGTCGATCCTTCAGGTAGACGCCCAGCAGGTTGTCCTGAGTGGCAGGCATCCGCGCTCCTGTTAGTCATTATACCTGTATAACGTCACTACTTTACCAGCATATCAAATGCGCTGACTGTTGTCCTCGCTCATTCTGGAGGATTTCTGATGCGTGTTTTTGTGACCGGTGCGACCGGATTTGTCGGGTCTGCTGTAGTTGGCGAGTTGGCTGCGTCCGGACATCAAGTGTTGGGGCTGGCGCGCTCCGATCAGGGGGCCAAGGCGCTCGCCGAGATGGGAGCGCAGGTGCGTCGCGGCAATATGCAGGATCTCGATAGTCTCCGCAGTGGCGCAGCCGAGGCCGACGGCGTGATCCATCTGGCGTTCAACCATGACTTCTCGAAGTTCCTGGAGAATTGCGAAGCGGACAGGCGTGCGATCGAGGCAATCGGCGAAGTCCTTGAAGGATCGGAGCGGCCGCTACTGGTCACGTCCGGGCTGGCGCTGGTTGCGCCCGGCCGTCTTGCGACAGAGGCCGACAGCCCCGCACCCGGTTTCCCGCGCTTATCGGAAGTGGCGGCGGAAACCGTTGCCGCGCGCGGCGTGCGGGCTGCGGTGGTGCGGCTTGCGCCATCGACCCATGGCGCGGGCGATCACGGTTTCGTTCCGCACCTGATCAACCTCGCGCGGGAGAAAGGTGTGTCGGCTTATATCGGCGATGGATCAAATCGCTGGCCGGGTGTGCATCGCTTCGATGCGGCGCGTCTTTACCGGCTGGCATTGGAGCGCGGAGCGGTTGACGGTCCTTATCACGCCGTCGCCGAAGAGGGCGTGCCGTTCAAGGAGATCGCCGGCGTCATCGGCCGGGGGCTGGGCGTGCCGGTGGTCTCCAAGTCTGAAGACGAAGCCGCAGATCATTTCGGCTGGTTCAAGGGCTTCGCAGGCATGGACATTCCTGCATCCAGCGAACGGACGCGCGAGCGGTTGAACTGGCAGCCGACTCATCCGGACCTGCTGACGGATATCGATCAGAAGGCGTATTTCGAGGAGTGAATGGACGCGCACCGTCATTGCGAGGAGCGTAGCTGCTCCCTCGCCCCGCTCTTGCGGGGAGAGGGTTGGGGGGAGGGGCTTCTTTACCGAAGTTGCCCCTCACCCGGAGACTTCGCCTCGCTCAGTCTCCGACCTCTCCCCGTAAACGGGGAGAGGTGAAAGACGAACTGCGGGCTAGCGGATATTGCCTAAACCTCCAGCCATTCCTTGCGGATGGCCTGGTTGGCCTTGAGGTCGGCGGGGGTCCCTTCGAACACGATGCGGCCGTGGCCCATCACGTAGACACGGTGTGAGATGCGCATCGCAATCGACAGCTTCTGTTCGACCAGCAGGATCGCGACGCCGCGCCTGGCGATCTCCGCGATCAGGTCGCCGACCTGATGCACGATCAGCGGCGCAAGACCTTCGGTCGGCTCATCGATCATGATCAGTTCGGGATCACCCATCAGCGTGCGGCAGATGGTGAGCATCTGCTTCTCGCCGCCGGACAGCACGCCGGCCGCGGTGTCGGCGCGCGCCTTCAGGTTCGGAAACATCTCCAGCATGTCTTCGAGCTTCCACCTGCCCGGACGCTTGGTGTCCTTGACGCCGAGCAGCAGGTTCTGCCGCACGGTGAGGCCGGGGAAGATGTCGCGATTTTCCGGCACGTAACCGAGACCGAGATGCGCGATGCGGTAGCTCGGCAGTCCGGCGATGTTCTTGCCCTTGAAGGTGATGACGCCGTGCGGTGGGACTTCGCCCATGATCGCCTTGACCGTGGTCGAGCGGCCGACGCCGTTGCGCCCGAGCAGGCTGACGACCTCGCCGGCGCCGATATGCATATCGACACCCTGAAGGATGTGGCTCTTGCCGTAATAGGCGTGCAGGTCCTGAACTTCCAGCATCACGCCGCTTCCTCGCCGAGATAGGCTTCCTTGACCTTCGGATTGTTGCGGATGTCCTCAGGCGTTCCGGATGCGATGATATTGCCGTAGACCAGCACCGAGATGCGGTCGGCGAGGCCGAACACCACGCTCATGTCGTGCTCGACGATCAGCAGGGTGCGGCCTTCGGTGAGGCGGCGGATCAGCGCCACCGCCCGTTCGGTCTCGGCGTGGCTCATGCCAGCCGTCGGCTCGTCAAGCAGGATCACGTTCGCGCCGCCGGCGATGGTGATGCCGATCTCGAGCGCGCGCTGTTCGGCGTAGGTCAGGAGGCCCGCCGGCACGTCGCGCCGCGAGGTGAGGCTGATATCCTCCAGGATCTGCGCGGTGCGCTCGCGGACTTCCGGCAGCTTGTCGATGCTCTTCCAGAAGGCGTAGCGCTGTCCGGTCGCCCATAGCACGGCGCAGCGCAGGTTTTCCCACACCGTCATGTTGGCGAACACGTTGGTGACCTGGAACGAGCGCGACAGGCCGCGCCGGTTGATCTGGTAGGGCGGCAGGCCGACGATGGACTCGCCGCGCAGCAGCACCTCGCCGCTGGTCGGCATCATGTAGCCGCTGATCAGATTGAACGTGGTGGATTTGCCGGCGCCGTTCGGTCCGATCAGCGCGTGGCGTTCGCCCTGTGCGACGCTCAGGTTGAGGTCGCGGATCACCTTGGTGACGCCGAAACTTTTCTGGACGTCGCGGATTTCGATGGCGTTGGGTTTCACGTCTGTCGTCATGCGGCCAGTCCCTTCGCGCGCGCGGCGGTCAGCGCCTCATCCCACGCATGCGCCACCCGTTTCCAGGTCATGCGCGCGACGAAGAAGCCGCCGACGACCAGCACCAGCGAGATCATCCATGTCACCGGGCTTGCGGCATTGAACGGAATGCCGAACGCCTTGATGTTGGGATCTTCCATCGAATTCATCGTGTAGTGGACGATCGACTCGATGCCGAGCATCAGGCCGATCACCAGCGCCAGCGTCGGAACGAAAGCAATGACATATGACGGCAGGACCTTGCCGAGGGTGCCGCCGCGGATCAGCGGACGGTGCATCATCAGCAGGCCGGTAATGCCGCCGGGGGCGTACATCACGATGGCGATGAACAGCAGGCCGAAATAAAGCTGCCAGACGGTGGTGAGATCGCTGAGGCCGAGCGACAGCAGCGTGACGAAGATGGCGCCGACGATCGGGCCGATGAAGAAGCCGACGCCGCCGATATAGGCCGCGAACAGCACCGTGCCGGACTGCACCGCGCCGAGATAGGCCGAGTTGGCGATCTCGAAGTTGATCGCGGCGAGCGCGCCCGCGATGCCGGCGAAGAAGCCCGAGAAGCAGAACGCGATGTAGCGCACCACATGCGGGTCGTAGCCGACGAACTGCACGCGTTCGGGGTTGTCGCGCACGGCGTTGCACATCCGTCCGAGCGGGGTGCGGGTCAGCGCGTACATCGCGATCATGCAGACCAGCGTCCATGCCGCCACCAGATAGTAGATCTGGATCTGCGGGCCGAAATTCCAGTCGAAGAATTTCAGCAGCTTGGTGCGGTTGGCGGAAATGCCCGCTTCGCCGCCGAAGAAGGTGCGCAGGATCAGCGCCGAGGAGGCGATCAGTTCGGCGACGCCGAGCGAGATCATGGCGAAGGCGGTGCCGGAGCGTTGTGTCGATACCCAGCCGAGCAGGGCGGCGAACACCAGTCCCGTAATGCCGCCGATCAGCGGCACCAGCGGCAGCGGGATCGGCCACTTGTTGCCGCCGATGATGTTGATGGCGTGAATAACGAGGAAGCCGCCGAGGCCGTAATAGACCGCGTGGCCGAACGACAGCATGCCGGTCTGGCCGAGCAGGATGTTGTACGACAGCGCGAAGATGATCGAGATGCCGATCAGGCTGAACGTGGTCAGCGAGCCGCCGGACGAAAAGACCTTGGGCAGCAGCAGCAGCAGGATCGCGGCTGCGGCCCAGAGCCCGTAGAACTTGAGTTTTTCCCTGGCGGTCGGCGGTGGCGGAGCCACGCGTGCGGTAATGTCGGTCATGTTTCACGCGTCCCCAAAAGACCCATCGGGCGGAACGCGAGGATCAGTACGAGCAGCACATACGGCAGCACCGGCGCGACCTGCGCAACCGTGACGTTCCAGATGTCCGACAGCCAGGTGGTTGCATAGGCCGGGCTGAGCGGGCCGAACACTTCCGAGAGCGAGCCGTTCATCGACACCGCGAAGGTCTGGACGAAGCCGATCAGCAGCGATGCGATGAAGGCGCCCGGCAGCGAGCCGAGCCCGCCCACCACCACGACCACGAACAGGATGGGTCCCAGAAGACCGGCCATGTTCGATTGTGTCACCAGCGCGGGGCCGGCGATCACGCCCGCCACGGCGGCGAGCGCTGTGCCGACGCCGAACACCAGCATGAAGATGCGTCCCACGTTATGGCCGAGATGGCCGACCATGTGCGGATGGGTCAGCGCTGCCTGCACGATCATGCCGATCCGGGTGCGCTTCAGGACGAGCAGCAGCGCAATGAAGATGGCGATGGAAGCCAGCAGCATGAACATCTTGTAGGCGGGATAGTTGGTCGAGAAGATCGTGAACGCCGGGAAATCCAGCGCGGGCGGCACGCGGAAATCGACCGGGCTCTTGCCCCAGATGATCTGCACCACTTCCTCGATGGCGAAGGCCAGACCGAAGGTGAACAGCAGTTCGGCGACATGGCCGTTGCGGTGAACCCGGCGCAGGCCATAGCGCTCGACGGCCGCGCCGATCAGTCCGGCGAGCAGCGGCGCGATCACCAGTGCGGGCCAGAACCCGACCCAGCGGCTGATCTGGAATCCGAAGAAGGCGCCGAGCATGTAGAAGCTCGCATGCGCGAAGTTCAGCACGCCGAGCATGCTGAAGATCACCGTCAGGCCGCTGGCCATCAGGAACAGCAGCATGCCGAACAGGATGCTGTTCAATGTGGAGATAACGATCAGTTCAAGCACGGCGCAGCACCTTGCCTCAAACGAGGGACGACTTTGGCTTCACCTCGTCCCGCGTACGGGGAGAGGTCGGATTGCGGAGCAATCCGGGTGAGGGGCTCTATGACGGATCAGATGAAGTTGCCCCTGACCCCAAGCCTCTCCCCGCGAGCGGGGAGAGGGGGATTGCATCGACGATGCCGGTTACGGGCGGGTCATCTTGCAGGTGGTCGGCAGGACGGTCTTGTCGGCGTCGATCTTGGCGACGACCTTCCAGCCCCAGCCGGTCTTCTCTTCGTCGAACGGCTCCTTGTTCTTCATTTCGCCGAACTGGGCGACATACATCGGCTGGAAGAACTGGTGATCGTCCTTGCGCATGAAGCCCTTGCCGCCGGTGAAGACGTTGAAGTCCATGCCTTCGAGGGCCGCTGCGACCTTCACGGGCTCAATCGACTTGGCCTTCTCGGCTGCCAGCGCCAGCATCCGCATTTCGTTGGCCGCGCGCGGGTACCAGAAGGTCTGGCCGTTGTACTTCGCCCGGAACGCCTTCTCGAACTCGACCGATTCCTTGTGGTCGATGTTGGCGACGCCTTCGACGATCGTGTAAACCTGATCGTTGAGGTTGCCCTGCTTGATGGCGGTAGGGCCACCGGCTCCGCCCGCGTAGTAAGTGTACCAGCCCACCTTGAGGCCGGCGTCGGCGGCGGCCTTCAGCAGCAGCGCGAAGTCCTGGCCCCAGTTGCCGGTGATCACGGTGTCGGCGCCCGATGCCTTGATCTTCGCAATGTAGGGCGCGAAGTCGGTGATCTTCAGCAGCGGGTGCTTTTCATCGCCGACGATCTCGATGTCGGGACGCTTTTCCTTCAGCATCGCGCGCGCGGTGGTGCGCACGGATTCGCCGAACGAATAGTCCTGATTGATCAGGTACAGCTTCTTGATGCTTGGGACGCCCTTCATATAGTTGGTGAGGGCTTCCATCTTGATGTCTGAGTTAGCGTCCCAGCGGAAGTGCGCGAAGCTGCACTTGTCGTTGGTGAGGATCGGGTCCACCGCGGCGTAGTTGAAGTAGAGCACTTCCTTGCCGGGGTTGCGTTCGTTGTACTTGGTGACGAAGTCGCTCAGCGCGCCCGCAACCGAGGAGCCGTTGCCCTGGGTGAGGTAGCGCACGCCGGAGTCGATTGCCTTCTGCGCCTGGATCAGGCTTTCCTGCGGATTGGTCTTGTTGTCGAGCGGAACGATTTCGACCTTCTTGCCGAGAATGCCGCCCTTGGCGTTCAGCTCTTCGGCCAGATACTGGAAGGTCTTGAGGCCGATTTCGCCGACACTGGCGCCGCCGCCCGACAGCGGATCGATGTAACCGATTTTCACGGTCTCCTGCGCGAGAGCAGTTCCGCACAGCGGAAACGCAAAAGCCGCAGCCAACACTAATTTTCGCATGATCTTCTCCCTGAATTACCGACGGCTTTTGTGAGCGCTTGAGTATGACCTCAACGCACCCCTGCCATTCATTTGTGGATTGTGGGCCAAGGCCGCGGGACTCGCAAGCCCGGTCTTGAGCCCGCACCGGGAATGCTTAATGTGCGCTCCGTAAAAATGGGCGGGGCCTCCCATCGTTTAACTTGCATTGACACGGCATACCCAGCATATGCCGCTGCGGGATGTTGACTGTTTTTTAGTCGGTGCGGCGAAAGCGATGACGGAAGTGTGTACGGCGGCAAGCGGCGCGTTTTTATGCAGGATTGCAAAGGCGGCGCTTGTGAGCCGGGGGCGTGTAGTGGCCGGTGACCGTCATGCCGTTTGACCTGAAGGGCAAGCGCGTTTTTGTCGCGGGCCATCGCGGCATGGTCGGCAGCGCTTTGGTGCGCCGCCTCGGCCGCGAAGGCGTCGACATTCTCACCGTGCAGCGAAGCGAGGTCGACCTGCTCGATCAGGCCGCGACCAACCGCTGGTTCGCCGCCAATCGTCCGCAGGTCGTGTTTCATGCCGCCGCCAAGGTCGGCGGCATCGTCGCCAACAACGACCTGCGCGCCGAGTTCATCTACCAGAACCTGCTGATCGCCACCAACGTCATCCACGCCGCCCATGTGCACGGCGTTGAGAAGCTGCTGTTTCTCGGCTCCTCCTGCATCTATCCGAAGCTCGCCCCGCAGCCGCTACGCGAGGATTCGCTGCTGACCGGCACGCTGGAGCCGACCAACGAGCCCTATGCGATCGCCAAGATCGCCGGCGTCAAGATGGCGGAAGCCTATCGCAGCCAGTACGGCAGCGACTTCATCAGCATCATGCCGACCAATCTCTACGGCCCCGGCGACAACTATCATCCGCAATACAGCCACGTCGTCGCGGCGCTGATCCGCCGTTTCCATGAGGCGAAGGAGAGCGGCGCGCGCGAGGTGGTGGTGTGGGGCACCGGCACGCCGCGGCGCGAGTTCCTGTATGTCGACGACATGGCCGACGCCTCGATCCATCTGATGAAGAACTATTCCGACGGCAGCCTGATCAATGTCGGCACCGGGGAGGATATTTCGATCGCCGATTTCGCCCGCGTGGTGGCGAAGACCGTGGGCTACACCGGCGCGATCGCGTTCGATCCGACCAAGCCGGATGGCACGCCGCGCAAGCTGCTCGATGTCGAGAAGCTCGCGAAAACCGGATGGCGCGCCTCGACGTCGCTCGAGGACGGCATGAAGCGCGCCTACGCCGCATTCTTGCGCGAGCACGGCAAGCCGTAGGCTGCTGCAGGTTCCGCTCGGGAGTTTTTGCCGCATCGGGGAACGTGCATTCGCCTCCATCGTTGGCTTCACAGGTCACGAAACGATGGAGGCAACAATGGCTCAGGACGCACGTGAAACATCCACCTTGATCGGCAGCGACAAGGTCGACGGAACCGCGGTCTACGGCGCGGACGGCGACAAGATCGGGTCGATCGAGCGCGTGATGATCGAAAAGACCACAGGCAAGGTGTCGTATGCCGTGCTCAGCTTCGGCGGATTCCTCGGCATCGGCGACGATCACTATCCGCTGCCGTGGTCGTCGCTGAAATACAACGTCGAACTCGGCGGCTATCAGACCATGATTCCGGTTGAAAAGCTGAAGGGCGCGCCGAAATACGCCGACGAAAGCGAATGGGACTGGAGCGGCACGCGCACCAAGGGGCTGGGCGACTATTACGGCGTCGCGATGTAGAGTGCCGGGACGTTCATGGGCGCACCGGATGTGCGGTGCGCCCGTCTTTCCGTGCGGAGCCATGACCGACAGCTACAATCTCGAGCGTTTCGTCGCCGCGCAGGAGCAGGTTTATCCGCGCGTGCTGTCCGAACTGCAAGCCGGCCGCAAGCAGAGCCACTGGATGTGGTTCGTCTTTCCGCAGATCGAGGGCCTCGGACACAGCGCGATGGCCCAGCGCTATGCCATCGGCTCGCTTGCCGAGGCCGTGGCCTATCTCGCGCATCCGGTGCTCGGGCCGAGGCTGCGCGAATGCACGCGGCTGGTGAACGCCGTGGCGGGCAATAACATCACTGCGGTTCTTGGCCAGCCGGACGACATGAAGTTCAGATCGTCGATGACGCTGTTTGCGCGGGCGACCGCGGACAACGCGGAGTTCGTCGCAGCGCTGAAAAAATACTTCGGGGGCGAGGAAGATCCGGCGACAGCCGCGCGGCTTTAAGTGATGATGCCGCCATGAAGCAGACGCCGGTTCATGCGACCAGGGTAGAGACCATTGCCACGTCGGTGCTCACCGTGCCGACGAAGGGCGAGGGATTTGTCGACATCACCCGCGAGGTCGCGCGATTCCTGAAAGAGACCGGCGGCCAGAATGGCTGCGTCGGTCTATTCATCCGCCATACCTCGGCATCGCTGACCATTCAGGAAAATGCCGATCCGGATGTGCTGGCTGATCTCATCACATCGTTGCGGCGGTTCGCGCCGGTGGACGGCGGCTGGCGTCACACAGTGGAAGGTCCGGACGACATGCCGGCCCATATCAAGACCATGCTGACCTGCACCAACCTGCAAATACCGGTGATCGGCGGATCGCTCGCGCTCGGCACCTGGCAGGCGGTCTACTTGATCGAGCATCGCGCGCGGCCGCACAGCCGCGAGGTGGTGATGCAGTTCATGGGGAGTTGGGGCAGAGTCTGAATACCAATCGTCATTCCGGGGCGCGAGCTGTTGCGAGCGAACCCCGAATCCAGAAGTTGCTTCCGATACTCTTCGAGATTCCGGGTCGGTGTGCTTCGCAAACCGATCCGGAATGACGGGTTGAAGAAATTAACCCGCCGCGCTGGCGGTCCGGCCCTCGGTCTTTTTCTTTTTCGGCTTCGGCAATGTCGCGGACGTGCCGATCACGTCGTTGCGCGCAAGCTCCGCGATCTCGGCGTCGCTCAACCCGAGCACGCCGCGCAGCACTTCATCGTTGTGCTGGCCGAGCGTCGGCGCGAGATGGACGATCGGGTAGGGCAACTCGCTGTCGCCCTCGCGATAAGCCACCGACGGCAACAGATGCGGACCCATGAACGGCCGGTCGCTCGGCTGCCAGTGGCCGGTCTTCAGCAGATGCGGATCGGAGGCGAGATCCTGCGGCAGCTTGGCGATGCCGGCGGGAATGCCGGCCGCCTGCAATGTCACCATCGCGATGTCGGGACGCACGTCGGCAAGCCATTGCCGGATCGCGACCTCGATGCGGTCCTCATGGGCGCGGCGTCCGTCGATCGACGCCAGCGCAGCGTCATTGGCGAGGTCCGGCCGGCGCATCACGCCGCACAGCGCGCGCCATTCGCCGTCGGTCCGCGCGGCCAGCGTGATCCACTGATCGATGCCGAGCGTCGGGAAGCAGCCGTTCGGCACATAGTGCGGATGACGATTGCCGATGCGCGGACTGGTCTTGCCGGTGGCCGACTGTTCGAGGATCGACGGCGCCACCATCGGCAGCATGCATTCGACCTGGCTGAGATCGATGTGCTGGCCTTCGCCGGTGTGTCTCTGATGCATGAAGCCGAGCAGCAGCGCCGCCGCCGCGTTCAGCCCGCCGACCGGATCGCCGATGGCCGCATGCAGCATGACGGGCGGATCGTCGGGGCCGCCCGTCACCGATGGCAATCCGGACGCCTGCTCGAGCGTCGAGCCATAGGCACGCACGCCGCTCCATTTTCCGGTCATGCCGAACGCCGGCATCGTCACCACCACGAGGCGCGGATTGATTTTTAGAATCTCGTCGACGCCGAGGCCGAGCCGCGGCATCACGTCGGCGGCGTAATTGTCGATCACCGCGTCGGCGTCCTTCATCAGCCGCTTGAGCAGCGTGAGACCGGCTTCGGATGTGAGGTCCAGCGTGATGCCGCGCTTGTTGCGGTTGTTCATCTGGAACCAGTAGGTTTTTTCGTAGGTCCGCTCCTCGTGATAGGGCGGCCGCGTGTCGGTGCCGCGAAACCAGTCGGGATACTGGCAGGACTCCACTTTAATAACGTCGGCGCCGAGATCGCCCATCTGGCGCGTCGCGGTGGGGCCGGCCCAGCCCATGGTGAGATCGATGATGCGCAAGCCCTTCAGCGGCAGCGCATCCTGCGGCGTCGCCGCGCGTGTCGCGTTTCGCTTGTGCGCGGGCAAAGGCGTGTTGTCGTCCGCGCCGGCCAGCGGCGCGCGCCCGTTCGGTTTTGGTTTCGCGCGCGTGAGGTGTTGCGGCAGCACAGGGCCTTCGAACGATGCAGCGCCGATCTCGACAGTGCCGAACGCGCCGCGGCTGCGATGCACCTCCTGTTCGAGCAATTCCTGCATGTCGGGCACGATGGCGAGCGGCAGCCGCAGTTCGATGCCCTTCTCGAACCAGTGTTGCGCGGTCTGCGTCAGCAGCGCCGGGGTGATGATGGTCTTCAACGCATCCGCATGATGGAAGCGTGCAATGGTGGTGTTGTAGTTCGGATCGTCGGCAAGCTCCGGCATGTCGAGCAACGTGCAGAACGCCGTCCATTGCGCCGGAGTCACCACGGTGACGCCGAGCCAGCCGTGTCTGGTCTGAAACGCGCCGCTCGGATAGCCGCGCCCGAAGCGGTTGATCCCGGCGCGCGGGCGGGTAAACCCGGCTTCCAGCGCGAGGCCGGTGTCGAATTCGCTGATATGCAGCAGCGCTTCGAGATTGTTGACCGCGAAGCGCCGCGCGCCGTGGGCATGTCCGTAGAGTCCGGCGAGGCTCGGAATGAACGCGGTCAGCCCGCCCATCACGCCGATCTGGCCGTCGCGCGGCAGCACCGGCGGCCCTTCGACCGGACCGACCAGTTTTACCAGCCCGGCAAGGCTGCGGCAGACGGAATCGGTGGCCTGATAGTTGCGATAGGGGCCGTGTTCGCCGAACCATGAGATCGCGGTGACGGCGAGGCCGGGATCGGCCTTGCGCAGGCGGTCATGCGAAATCAGCGACGCCTTCACCTCGTCGGGATGCCGCGCATCGAGCAGCAGGTCGGCCCCGGCGAGCAGGGTGAGAATCTTGTCCGCGCCTGCCGTCGTTTCGGCATCGGCGGTGACACTTTTCTTGTTGGTGTTGAGCCACGCGAAAGTGAGGCTCTCGCGCTGTCCGCCGCCGGCATCGGCCAGCGGGGCGACACGCCGCGCCGGATCGCCGCCTTGCGGTTCGATCTTGATGACCTCCGCGCCGAAATCCGCGAACAGCTTGCCGCAATAGCCGAGCGTGTCGCCCGATCCAAGTTCGACGACGCGCAGGTGGGAAAGAGGGAGAGACGGCATTTCGACCCTGTGTGTTTTTTCACAAGGTGCACGATCCGGTTCAATCGCGCAATCGTCACCGGGTTGTCCCCGCGAAGGCGGGGACGACATCGCGTGGAAAGCGCAAACAAATTCGAGTCGTCATGGCCGGGCTTGACCCGGCCATCCATCTTTTTAGAGATGCATTTTTTGAAGAGGATGGATCACCGGGTCAAGCCCGGTGATGGCGACTAAATTTGTCGAGCCACCCGCGGCGGATTTTTGTTCAGCGCCACCGCCATCGCGCTGATCAGCGGCTTCATGAAGAACGAGTCGTTGGCGGGATAGATGTCGGTGGTAAGGCCGTTCGCGCTCAGTTCGTCAGAGACCACCGGGCCGACCGAGGCAATCGGCGTCTGCGCCAGTCCCACGCGCAGCTTGTCCTCGCAGCCGTGGGCGCGCGCCACCTCGATCAGACGCCGCACCTGTCCCGAACTTGTCAGCGCGATGGCATCGACGCGGCCCTGCGCCATCTCGTCGATGGCGGCGACGATGTTGGTCTCCGCCGCCTCACCGTCATAGATGTAGGGCAGTACGGTCTCGACGCTCGCGCCGAGTGACGTGATCGCGGCAATCAGTTTGCCGTGATCCTTGTCGGGATAAAGCTGCAATCCGACGCGGTGGCCGTTGAGGTTTTCCTTCGCCAGCATCGCGGCGACGCCCTCCGAGGTCGGCGTCTCGGTCTGGACGTTTGCTTCAAGGCCGATCTCGCGCAGCGCGCGCACCGGCTTCGGACCGCGCGCGTATCGTTTGGCCTTGCCGATGGCGGCGATGAAATCCTGATCGACGCCGATGCGTTGCGCGACTTTCATCATCCGGCGCAGGCCTTCGCCGGTCATCAGCACCAGATCGTCGAAGGGTTTTGCGATGAACAGCCTGATCCACGCCTCGACGGGGGCGGGGTCCGGCGCGTCGTGGATGGTGAACATCGGACATTGCAGCACGTCCGCGCCCTGCTCGGAGAGCAGGCGGGAAAACTGCGCTTCCTCGCGCGTCTCCAGAATTAGAATTCGGTAACCATCAAGTCTGCCAGCCATAGGACCCTTCGGAGTGCCGTTTCAGCGACGAAAGTTGCATGAATACCGGCAGATTATGACCGCTCGCTGGCGAGGACCAGCCTGTTCTGCTCAGGATTGGCGAAAGTTGCGCATGAGTGCTAGAGGAGGGCCACATCCCGCCTCCAGATCCCCCAAGATCCTGCCCCCCATGTCTGCACAGCAATTCGTATTGACCCTGTCCTGTCCAGACCGTCCCGGCATCGTGTCGGCGGTCTCGACCTTCCTGTTCGCCAACGGGCAGAACATTCTCGACGCGCAGCAATACAGCGACATCGAGACCGGAAAATTCTTCATGCGGGTGATGTTCGATTCGCCTGCGACAACGGCGGACCTCGCCACGCTGCAGGCCGGGTTCGGCGTCATCGCCAAGCCGTTCGAGATGGCGTGGCAGTTGCGCGACCGCAGCGCGCATCACCGCGTGCTGCTGATGGTGTCGAAATTCGATCATTGCCTCGCCGACATTCTTTATCGCTGGCGGCGCGGCGAACTGCCGATGATCCCGACCGCGATCGTCTCCAATCATCCGCGCGAGACCTACAGCGGGCTCGATTTCGGCGATATCCCGTTTCACCATCTGCCGGTGACGCGCGCCACCAAGGACGCGCAGGAAGCCGCGGTCTGGAAGATCATTCAGGACACCAGGACGGACCTCGTGGTGCTGGCGCGCTACATGCAGGTGCTGTCGGAAGACTTCGCCGGCAAGCTCAGCGGGCGCTGCATCAACATCCACCACTCGTTCCTGCCGGGCTTCAAGGGCGCCAAACCCTACCATCAGGCGCATGAGCGCGGCGTCAAGCTGATCGGCGCGACCGCGCATTACGTCACCAGCGCGCTGGATGAAGGCCCGATCATCGAGCAGGACATCGAGCGCATCAGCCACCGCGACGCGCCGGACGATCTCGTGCGCAAGGGCGCCGACATCGAGCGCCGCGTGCTCGCGCGGGGCATACGCTATCACCTCGAAGACCGCGTGATCCTCAACGGCCTCAAGACGGTGGTGTTCACGGATTAAAGCCGGTTCGGGCATGACGATGCAGAGATCAAGACCACCTTTCCGCGCCGATCATGTCGGCAGTCTGCTGCGGCCGCAGCGGGTCAAGGAAGCGCGCGCGAAGTTCCAGAAGGGCGCCATTACCGCCGCCGAACTGCTGCGCGTCGAAAATCTCGAAATCGGCAAGATCGTGCAGAAGCAGAAGCAGTCCGGCTTGCGGCTCGCCACCGACGGCGAGATGCGCCGGGTGTGGTGGCATTTCGATTTCCTGAAACATCTGGCGGGGTGCGAACTTCACAAGACCGAGGGCGCGGTGGTCGCGGGCCGGGTCACCAGCGGTGAAAGCATTCGCGTCACCGGCAAAATCGATTTTCCCGACAAGCATCCGATGATCGAGCACTTCAAGCTGCTCAAGGACCGCTGCGATCTCGCCGGCGTCGTGGCGAAGATGACGATCCCGTCGCCGTCGCTGCTGCATTATCGCGGCGGGCGGGCTGCGGTCTCGGAACAGGCCTATCCGAACATCGACGACTTCTTCGTCGATCTGGCGAAGACCTGGCGCAAGGCCGTGCAGGCGTTCTACGACGCGGGATGCCGCTATCTGCAATTCGACGACACGGTATGGGCCTATCTCTGCTCGGAAGACCAGCGGGCCAAGCTGAGGGCACGGGGCGAAGATCCCGACAGCCTGCCGGCGGTCTACGCCCGCGTCATCAACTACGCGATTGCCGAACGGCCCGCCGACATGACCATCACCACGCACGTGTGCCGCGGCAATTTCCGCTCGAACTGGATCGCGTCGGGCGGCTACGAGCCGGTGGCGGAGACGCTTTTGGCGCGCGTCAACTACGACGGCTATTTCCTCGAATACGATTCCGACCGCGCCGGCGGGTTCGAGCCGCTGCGCTTTCTGCCGAAGGGCAACAAGGTGGTGGTGCTCGGCCTCATCACGTCGAAGACCGGCGCGCTGGAGAAGAAGGACGACATCAAGAAGCGATTGATGGAGGCGGCGGCGCTGGTGCCGCTCGATCAGCTCGCGCTGTCGCCGCAATGCGGCTTCGCCTCCACCGAAGAAGGCAACATCCTCACCGAGGACGAGCAATGGGCCAAGCTGCGGCTCACCGCCGAGATCGCGACCGAGGTGTGGGGCAGGTAGCGCGAATCTGCGACCTGCAACATCGGCTCGCAGATTTTTGAACACCGCAACCGCATTTCCAGGGGTAGAAGTCACCCGAACAGGAGACGCAGGCAACATGTTGTGCGACACGAACGTGGCCGCTGGCCGGTGCCATTGCGGCGCAGTGCGTTTCGAGGCGACACTCAGTGACGGCTTCAGTTCGATCCGGCGCTGCACCTGCTCTTACTGCCGGATGCGAGGCGCCGTCGTCGTCATGGCGGAAATGGGCGGGATCAAGATCCTGCAGGGCGAGGATGTGCTGACAACGTACCGCTTCCATACCGGATCGGTGCAGCACTTCTTCTGTTCTCGCTGTGGAATATATACGCATCATCAACGGCGATCTAACCAGAATCTGTATGCCGTCAACGTGGCGTGTCTGGACGGGATAAGCCCGTTCGATTTTCCCGAGGTGCCGGTCATGGACGGCGTCAATCATACGAACGACACCGGCCAGCCGACGCGTCAGGCGGGCACGCTTCGCTTCATCCCGGCTGACGAAGTGTCGCTGCACGACTAACGTTGAAGCAGACCGCCTCGACCTTCGACTCAATCGTTGCCGTCTCGATTCCCAGCCTAGTGCCCGCTCATCACCAGCGTCTTGACTGGAAGCAGCAGCGCCTGAATCCGCAGCAGCATCGCATGCACGATGCCGACGGCATCCACGGCGTGCAGCCAGATGCGTTTCGATGTGCCGGTCTCCTTTGCGGCGATCACGTCGTGGTTGCTGGTGTAGGCGTTGGCGATGCAACTGCTGCCAGGGGTGACGCCCTCGAGCCCGCCCTGATAGATCGGCTCCATGAAGACGAGAATTGAACCCGGCCTCAACGTCTGCTGGGCTTCGAGCAGTTGTTCGCCGCCGCGGAACTGGCCTGCCGCGATGTAGTCCTGCACGCTCGTGATCACCATCGGGATCACGGTCCACGGCTTCGAGATGCAGGTGGCCTCGGCCACCATCCCGACCTTCATGACCTGCGCTTCGATCTGGCCGAACCCGGCAGCCAGCGCGCGCCGGCCTGCGCCTTCCGGAATCAGGACGCCGGCCGATCGCATCATCGGATTGACGACATCGCCCGGCCGCAACGTGAACTGTTCGACACGGCCGGCGACGCCGGCGCGGATCGAGGTCTTGTCCAGATCCACCTGAGCTTCGGCAAGCGCCGCCTGCGCGCTGGCCTTCTCCGCTGGCAGCAGGGAATTGACGCGGGCCATCACCGATTGCTTCGAGGCGGTGACGGCATCGAGCGTGCCCTGTCGTCCGGTCAGGATCACGTCCAGCTTTTCGATGTCGCGCTGCGGGACGATGCCGGGATTGCGCTTTTGCAGGTCGCGCTTGACGTCGAGTTCATCGGAGGCCTGTTGCAGTGAACTTTTGGCTTCCTGAATCTGCGCGTCGGCTTTCAAAACATCCGCCTGCGCCGCCACCAAGGCCGCGTCGATCTCGGCGATCTTGCGCCGTGCGGTTTCGAGTGCAGCTTCCTGCTTTGCGCTGTCCAGCTTGAAGAGGACGTCGCCCTGTTTGACGGGGGCGCTGAAATCCGCGTGAACCTGCGATACGCGTCCAATGGTCTCCGGCACGATCGGAACGGTTCTGTAGTACAGCGTCGCGCTGGTCGTGGACGGGTGGAAATAGAAGATCACGGTGATCAGGGCGACCGTCAGCATCACGCAGGCGGTGATGCCCCATCGCAGTTCATACCAGACCGAGAACAGCGTGATCTCCTTGCCGAACCGCTTTCCCTGCGCATAGCGGCGGTAGAGATAGTCGGGAAACACCGTCAAAAGCGAGCAGAGGATCAGTTCAAGCATGACCCTGCACCTCGGTCTTGCCGACGGGAGTTTTCATTGTGTCGGATACATCGGCGGGAGCGGCGTGCGTCGACGCCTGCACCGGCGGCTCGGATGGATCGGGGGCGGGCGGAATGCCGGCCATCTTCTGCACCGAGCCCGCAATGCTGCGCAGCGGCGTGCTGAAATCGGGCAGGTCGACCATCGCGAGAAACAGCCCGATCACCCAGAACAGATGATTGTGCGTAAACAGCGCGAGCAGACAGAGCACCGCGACGATCTCGAACTGCAGCTTCTGCGACTTGTGCGCCATGCGCTCCGGCAGCGAATGGATCTGAAGATAGATGTTGCCGACGAACAAAATGGCCGCCACGAGAATGACGCCCACGGCCACCATCAGAATGTCGGTGTCACCGGGCGCGGTGATAAAGCCAGGGAGATGATGAGGGGCGGCCGGATGAAGTGACTCGCTCAAAGCAGCCTCCATTCCGAGACAATGGTGCAGTGAACAAATTTTCGGTCAGTCAATCGGCAATGGTTCGATCTTTGCACACGGCGGCAACTTGGCAAGCGCAAGATCGGCTGCGCTGGTCAGAGGACACAGATTGATCTGGAGAGCCGTTTGCCGTCCCACGGCCTGAACTTGTTCATCTGCCGGCAATGGGCATCGGCGATGATGTGCCGGGCGTGGCATCTCGGCTGTGGGCTGCGCGCCGGATTGCCGTCACCATTGCGCCCTTTGCAGCGAAGTCCGTCACCATTTCGCCTTTGCCGGCGAGCCGCCATTAATGACGTGTTCCCGCCGCTCCGGGGATGGTCAGCGCCGCCGCGACATGGCGCAGCTTGTCGGGATTGCGGGTGATATAGATCTCGGTGATCTTGCCGTCCTCGATCGCGAACGCCGTGGTCTGAAATACATTGTCGCGCTCGTAGCTGACATAGCCCGGCAGTCCGTCGATCCGCATCGGCTGGAACAGGTCCGCCGCTGGCCGCATCCGCAGCTTGCGGGTGAGGCCTTGGTACAGACGCAGCGCGCGCTCCAGTCCGATGATCGGATTGCGGAAGGCGATGACCTTGCCGCCGCCGTCGGAGCGGATCACGACATTCTGCGCGAGGATCGCGCGCAAGGCATTGGTGTCGCCGCTGCGCGAGGCGATGAAGAAGGCTTCGGCGATACGGCTGCCTTCGTCGCGCGCGACGGTATAGCGCGGCCGCGCCTCCTGCACATGCTTGCGTGCGCGGGCGGCGAGCTGGCGGACAGCGGCGGGATCGCGCTCGACCGTCACCGCGACTTCATCGAGCGGCACGCCGAACACATCGTGCAGCAGGAAGGCGGCGCGCTCCAGCGGCGACAGCCGTTCCAGCGCAAGCATCAGCGTCAGCGTGAGGTCGTCCTGATCCATCTCGTCCGACTCCTCGATCATCGGCTCCGGCAGCCACGATCCGACATAGGTTTCGCGGCGTGACCGCGCGGACTTCATCACGTCGAGGCACAGTCTGGTGACGATGCGGGAAAGAAAGGCGCTCGGGGAATCGACCCTGGCGAGATCGACCTGTTGCCAGCGCAGCCACGCGTCCTGCACGACGTCCTCGGCTTCGGCCACCGAGCCCAGCATGCGATAGGCGAGACGCACCAGCCGCGGCCGGTGCGTCTCGAATATCCGGGTGCTGTCGTCAGGCAGCGGCATCGGCCTTGTCCTGCGCCTTGTCCACGGGATGGAGCGCGCGGAAGCCGACCTGCAGACGATTCCAGACGTTGATGGCGCCGATCAGCATGGTCAGGTTGACCTGTTCGCTCTCGTTGAATTCGCTCTTCAGCAATGCGTAATCGCTGTCCGGTGCGCCGGTTGCGGCCAGCAGCGTCAGGGCTTCCGTCCAGGCCAGCGCCGCGCGCTCCCGATTGCTGTAGAGCGGAGACTCGCGCCAAGCGTTCAGCATGTAAAGCCTCATTTCGCTTTCACCGCCCTTGCGCGCGTCGGTCGCATGCATGTGGATGCAGAAGGCGCAGCCGTTGATCTGCGAAGCGCGCATTTTGACGAGTTCGATCAGGTTGTGCTCGAGGCCGCTCTTCTTGATGGCAGCTTCGAGCGCCATCATGGCCTTGACCGCGTCGGGGGCCAGCTTGTGCGGGTTTTCCAATCGGGGGATCATCGGTGTCTCCATCTGGGTTGGTGTGTTGAGGTTCGTGATCGATCACGCGGCGGCGGCCGGTTGGCCGCGCAGCCATTCATCGAATGTGATGGTGCCGAGGCGTGCGCCGACGTCCGGCGTCAGCGAGCGGTCATCGAGCCTGATGCCGAAGTAGCGCGCTTCGGGATCGGTGATCACCTCCTTGCGGTCGTTCCGGACGGCGAGATAGGTCCGGATCAACTGATCCATCTGGAACGATTCCGGTCCGGCAATTTCGATCATTCCATTCACGGGCCCCGCGAGAGCGGCATCCACCACCGCGGCGGCGACATCATCGGCCGCCATCGGCTGGATTCGCGCGGACGAGACGCGGACGGTATCTCCCTTGGTTGCTTCCTGTGCGATGCCGCCGACGAATTCGAAGAACTGTGTGGCGCGGACGATGGTGTAGGGCTGGCCGGAATTCTCAATGGCGCGTTCTTGCGCCAGCTTGGCGCCGAAATAGCCGAACTCGAGCAGGCGCTCGGTGCCGACCACCGACAACGCGACGTGATGCTTTACGCCTGCGGCTTTTTCCGCCGCGAAGATGTTGTGTCCCGCCGCCTCAAAGAAGGCCATCGCCGCTGCCGTTTCAAACGACGGCGAGTTCGCCACGTCGATCACGACCTGCGCGCCTGCAAATGCGTCTTTCAGTCCTTCGCCCGTGACGGTGTTGACGCCGGTGGACGGCGAGGCCGCCAGAACCTCATGGCCGCGCTGACGCAACCCGGCAACGACTTTCGATCCGATGAGGCCCGAGCCTCCAATAACGACGATCTTCATGATGGCCTCCATGTTCATGCCGCGTTGCGGCGCTTCCGAATGCAGGCAAGGCGTTCGATGAGGCCCGCCTTGCAAGTTCGCTGTCAAGACGAGGCGGCCGGGGCGGGATGTGACATCGCCCGGAAGTTTTTTT
Organism: Bradyrhizobium sp. G127; assembly: GCF_021502575.1. Classification (NCBI taxonomy): domain Bacteria; kingdom Pseudomonadati; phylum Pseudomonadota; class Alphaproteobacteria; order Hyphomicrobiales; family Nitrobacteraceae; genus Bradyrhizobium; species Bradyrhizobium sp. G127. Next base: position 1,047,510 of record NZ_JAKFGN010000002.1, on the reverse strand, counting down.
GGACGTCAGGAGACCGGGAGCGGACGGGAACGATGGCGGCCGGTTGACGTTGGATCTCGGGGGAAGACCGTTATCAGGGGCACATTTGTGAAGATCGACCAGACGGCGACCGCAAAGTCCATCCCGTCCGCGCCGGGAACGGGAGCCGCACTCCCTGTGGCCATTATCGCCGCGCTCGTCATTACGGGCCTTTATGTAGGGCGGGAAATCTTCGTCCCCATCGCGCTGGCCATTCTGTTGAGTTTCGTTCTCGCGCCGCCCGTGGACCTTCTTGAGCGGTGGCGGCTGCCCCGCGCGGTTGCCGTGCCGCTGGTGGTGGTCGTGGCGTTTCTGGTCCTGTTCGGCCTCGGCAGCCTCATCGCCACCCAGATCACCCAGCTCGCGGAGAAGCTGCCGACCTATCAGCAAACCATGCGCCAGAAGATTTCGTCGCTGAAAAGCGCGACCACGGCCGGTCCGCTGGAGCGGGCGGCCCAGGTTCTTCAAAGCCTCGGCAAGGAATTGAACAAGCCGGAGAACAACGCGGAGAAGGAGACCGACGTCTCCCTCGCGCCTGCGCCCGAACAGCAGACGCATCCCATCCCCGTCGAGGTCAGGTCGCCGCCGCCCACCGCGCTGGAGAATGTGTCGTCGCTGATCGCGCCACTGCTGCATCCGCTGGCGACAGTGGGCGTGGTCGTCATCTTCGTCGTCTTCATTCTTTTTCAGCGCGAGGATTTGCGCAATCGCCTGATCAAGCTTGCGGGATCGAACGATCTGCAAAAAGCGACGTCGGCCATAGACGACGCCGCGAGCCGCCTGAGCCGCCTGTTCCTGTCGCAACTGGGATTGAACGCGGCTTTCGGCCTGGTGATCGGACTTGGGCTATGGATGATCGGCGTGCCGAGCGCGATCCTGTGGGGCATTCTCGCCGGCATCATGCGCTTTGTGCCTTATATCGGTGCGTTCGTCGCGGCGTTTTTTCCGCTCACGCTTGCAATTGCCGTCGACCCAGGCTGGTCGATGCTGGCATGGACCGCGGCGCTCATTCTGATCACCGAACTCCTGGTCGGTCATGCCATCGAGCCGATGCTGTTCGGTCACAGCAGCGGTCTCTCTCCTTTCGCGGTGGTGGTGTCGGCGACGTTCTGGACCGCGCTCTGGGGGCCGATCGGGCTGGTGGTCGCGACGCCGCTGACCGTGTGTCTCGTCGTGCTCGGCCGTCATGTGGAGCGCTTGAAGTTCTTCGACATCCTGCTGGGCGATCGTCCCGCGCTGTCGCCTCCGGAGATTTTCTATCAGCGCATGCTTGCCGACGATCCCGGCGAAGCTGTCGAGAAGGCCGAGGAATATCTCAAGGAGCGCACGCTCTCCGACTATTATGAAAAGGTCGCGCTCAAGGGCCTGAAGCTTGCGCACGACGACATGAAGCGCGACCGCCTGCCCATCACGCGTCTTGCCGAGATCCGCGACAGCGTTGTCGAATTGATCGACGATCTCGCGGATCAGGATGATGATGCGCGGGATGGCGACAGCAATGACACGGAGACCGAAGCCGCAATCAATGCCAGTATTGTCCCGATGCCCGAACTGCCGTTCCTGATCCGGGAGGGCCTGCCGCCCGAATGGCAGGCGGAGCAGCCGGTGCTGTGCGTGGCCGAACGCAGCGATCTTGACGAGGCGGCGGCACTGATCCTTGCGCAAATTCTCTCCAAGCACGGGTTGGGCGCGCGCGTCGCGAAGAAGGAAGATGTCTCCAGCGCGGGAATCTTTCGTCTGGACGGCGAAGGCGTCGCATTGGTCTGCGTGTCGGCGCTCGACGATGCAAGCCCGGCCTATACCCGCCACGTCGTGCGCAAACTGCGCCGCAAGATCCCGCAGGCGAAAATTCTCGTCTGTCACTGGATGGCGGAAAATGACGCGGTGACGAAAAACGCGGGCAAGGCGGACGCCATTGCGACGAGCCTCAGTGCGGCCGCGCAATATTGCCTGAACCTTGCTCAGCCGGCGCAGCCGAAGGAGGGTGACGGGATATTGCCGCTCCGTGACGCCGCCCTGCGCGTCGTCGGATAGCGGAAGCCGCGCGCGAGCCGCGACCGCTCGCCTATTTCATGCTGGCGAGAACCATCACGTCGAATCCACCCTTGTCGAGCAGCACGAGCTTGCCCTTCTGCGTGTCGACGCGCCACGATCGGATCTTTTCCAGCGTGGCGTGAAATCTGGACTCCTGCCGCATCACGGCGGCCGAGCACGCCATCCGCGTGCTGGCCATCGGCAGAAACTTGATCGCGGTGGCGTCGAAAGTCGCCGATCCCGCGTAGCGGTTGCAGCCGCCCATGCCGGTGACGATACCGTCGTCGCGGATTTCCAGCGTCGTTTGCAGCCGGTCGATCACGCCGCCGCCATCGATGTCTTCCGCCAGCCACTTGCCTGCCGGCGTTACCGGGCCGGCGAGTGCGCCGACCGTCAGCAGCGATATGAGAAGGGCCGAGGTGGCTAATCTGATGCGCATGATGCCTGTGCTTCAAACAGTGGGAAAACCCATCCACGGAGGACACGTATCCCCGTCTCAGTGGGTCGCGATGCGGCCAAATTTATAGCCGGATTCCCCCGCAAGCCCAGTTTCAATCGTGGGCAGATGATGGTAGGGAGTATCTCACAAAATAATTCTGCCCACAAATTTCAGCCCACCCGAACCCTGCCCACCGGTCTGATGAAAAACGACCAGCTCCTGGCCCAGATCTCCGAATACTGCCGCCAGGCCGGTATGGCGGAATCGACGTTCGGCCGCCGCGCGGTCAACGACGGCAAGCTGGTGCACCGGCTGCGCGAGGGCAAGCGCATTACCGTTGATACGCTGGAGCGCATTCGGGCTTTTCTCGGGGATGGCGTTCCGGTCGTCACCGTGCCTGAAGCGCCGATCGAAAAGCGCGATCCCACCGGCAATTTCCGTTTTTTCGAGAACCGGCAGAAATACCTGCTGTTCGTCCATACCTGCTCCGAGAAACGCGTGATCGCCGATCGGGTGGCGCTGGAGTTGGGGAGTATCCATCCGCGTCCGCCCGCATTGCGTGTTTTCGACGCTGGCGTGGGCGATGGCACTGTGCTGGCGCGGGTGATGCGCGCGATGCACAGCCGTTTCCCCAACATGCCGTTCTATATCGCCGGCAAGGAAATCAGCCTCGAGGACGTGCGGCTGACCCTGAACAAGGTGCCGGACCGGCTGTTCGAGCATCCGGCGACCGTGTTCGTCCTCACCAACATGAATTACGCCGAGGCACCGTGGCTGGCGCCGAAATCGCCGACCGCTGCCGCCGGCATGATCTGGCGCGAGGTTGCCCTGCGCGGTTCCTCGTCGGGCGAATTCGAGACCCAGATCGCGGATTTACAGCCGTTTTTAGAGGAAAACTGGCGCGCCGCTGTCAGCGCACGCTCCGGCATGCCGGTCTATGAGCGCCCCATCGCGCTGGTGATCTACCGGGAGGATCACCGGTTCCTGCTCGATGCCATGATTCCAAGAGCCGGGCGGGTCGAGGCCAATTTCGATCTGGTGATCGCCTCCCAGCCGTACCGCGCCAGATCGTCGCTGAATTTCCGCGCCAAGAAGATCGTCGCGCCTCTGGCCCGCGCGCTGCGCGCTGGCGGACGGCTGATCGGGATTCACTCCTACGGCCACGATCCCGGGATGGAGATTGTGCAGTCGGTTTGGCCGGGAGAAAATCCTTTCGCGGTCAGCCGCCATGAGCTACTCCGCGCCGTGAAATACGAGCTGGGATCGGCCGGGCGCGATCTTAACTTTAATGCCTATGCGGATAACCGCTCGATCTTCCGATACGATATGGAAGCTTTACCAAACGAGGTCACGGGGCCGATCGGGACCTCGACGGCCTTTGCAGCGTGGAACGCGGCGGTGTATGTCGCTCAGGTCGAAGACGACCGCCTGGACGAAGTCACGCAAAGCGGCCGGTATCTCGACGCCACCAGGGACGTGCTGCGCAGGCATAACGGTCTCTGGTTCTACGACGAGTCCTACGTCATTTCGCGGCGCCGAGATTGAAATGATTCATAGTGTTTTCGAGCGAAGTGGACACCGGTTCGCATCAAGAAAACACGGCACTAAGACGAACCCTGGTTCTCGGCCGGGGTTGGAAATTCAAAACGGGCCGACCGCGGCCCATCTGGAAGGGATTGGTTGATGCGCGCGTCTTATCTGTTCACGAGTGAATCGGTTTCTGAGGGGCATCCGGACAAGGTTTGCGACCGGATTTCGGACGAGATCGTCGATCTGTTTTTCCGCGAAGGACCCAAGGCGGGAATCGACCCATGGGCGATCCGCGCGGCGTGCGAAACGCTCGCCACCACCAACAAGGTCGTGATCGCGGGCGAGACGCGCGGACCGAAGACCGTCACCAACGATCACATCGAAGCCACCGTGCGCGCCGCGATCAAGGACATCGGCTACGAGCAGGAAGGCTTCCACTGGAAGACCTGCGACATCGAAATCCTGCTGCATCCGCAGTCGGCCGACATCGCGCAGGGCGTTGACGCCTTGCAGCCCGGCACCAACAAGGAAGAGGGTGCGGGCGATCAGGGCATCATGTTCGGTTACGCCACCAACGAGACGCCTGAGCTGATGCCGGCGCCGCTGCACTACGCGCACAAGATCCTGCGGCTGATTTCGGAAGCCCGTCACTCCGGCGTCGAGAAGGTGCTCGGCCCTGACTCCAAGAGCCAGGTCACCGTGCAGTATGAAAACGGCAAGCCGGTCGGTGTGCGCGAGATCGTGGTCTCGCATCAGCATCTGGTCGAGGATCTGTCGTCGAACCAGGTCCGCGACATCGTCGAGCCCTACGTGCGCAAGGCGCTGCCGGAAGGCTGGATCAACGGCAAGACCATCTGGCACATCAACCCGACGGGCAAGTTCTTCATCGGCGGCCCCGATGGCGACGCCGGCCTCACCGGCCGCAAGATCATCGTCGACACCTACGGCGGCGCGGCCCCGCATGGTGGCGGCGCGTTCTCCGGCAAGGACTCCACCAAGGTCGACCGCTCGGCGGCTTACGCGGCGCGCTACGTCGCCAAGAACGTCGTCGCGGCCGGGCTTGCCGACAAGTGCACGTTGCAGCTCGCCTACGCCATCGGCGTGGCGCGTCCGCTGTCGATCTATGTCGATACCCACGGCACCGGCAAGGTCAGCGAAGACAAGCTGGAGAAGGCCATCGCGGACTCGATGGATCTGACGCCGCGCGGCATCCGCAAGCATCTCGACCTCAACAAGCCGATCTACGCGCGTACCTCCGCTTATGGTCACTTCGGCCGCACGCCGGACGCCGAAGGCGGCTTCTCGTGGGAAAAGACCGATCTCGCCGACACGCTGAAGAAGGCGGTGTAAGTAACAACTACGGCGTCATGGCCGGGCTTGTCCCGGCCATCTACGTCTTGGCGAAACATTCAGAAGGCGTGGATGCCCGGCACAAGGCCGGGCATGACGACATCAAAACAGCGGATCGTGCGATTGCATTGGCCCGCCTCGAAGCAAGGATAGCGACATGACCACCGCCACCGCAAAGCCGCCCGCAGGCTTCAAGGACTACATCGTCGCCGACATCGGCCTTGCCGAATTCGGCCGCAAGGAACTCTCGCTGGCCGAAACCGAAATGCCGGGCCTGATGGCCACGCGCGAGGAATACGGTCCGAAGCAGCCGTTGAAGGGCGCGCGCATCGCGGGCTCGCTCCACATGACGATCCAGACCGGCGTGCTGATCGAGACGCTGGCCGCGCTCGGCGCCGACATCCGCTGGGTGTCGTGCAACATCTACTCGACGCAGGACCACGCCGCCGCGGCGATCGCCGCCGCCGGCATTCCGGTGTTCGCCGTGAAGGGCGAGACGCTGAAGGACTACTGGGACTACACCGCCAAGCTGTTCGACTGGCACGGCGGCGGCTATCCAAACATGATCCTCGATGACGGCGGCGACGCCACCATGTACGTCCACCTCGGCCTGCGCGCCGAGAACGGCGACACCGCGTTTCTCGACAAGCCGCAGTCCGAGGAAGAGGAAGTGTTCTTCGCGCTGCTGAAGAAGCAGCTCAAGGAAAAGCCCAAGGGCTACTTCGCCGAGATCGCCAAGAGCATCAAGGGCGTGTCGGAAGAAACCACCACGGGCGTGCATCGCCTGTACGACATGCAGAAAGCCGGCACGCTGCTGTGGCCCGCCATCAACGTCAACGACTCGGTCACCAAGTCGAAGTTCGACAACCTCTACGGCTGCCGTGAATCGCTGGTCGATGGCATCCGCCGCGGCACCGACGTCATGATGTCGGGCAAGGTCGCGTTCGTCGCGGGCTTCGGCGACGTCGGCAAGGGGTCGGCGGCGTCATTGCGCCAGGCCGGCTGCCGCGTGCTGGTGTCGGAAGTCGATCCGATCTGCGCATTGCAGGCGGCGATGGAAGGCTACGAGGTGGTGACCATCGAGGACGCGCTGCCGCGCGCGGACATCTATGTCACCGCCACCGGCAACAAGGACATCATCACGCTCGACCATATGCGCGGGATGAAGGATCGCGCCATCGTCTGCAACATCGGCCATTTCGACAACGAAATTCAGGTCGCGCAGCTGAAGAACTTCAAGTGGACCAACATCAAGCCGCAGGTCGACGAGATTGAACTGGCGTCCGGCAAGCGCATCATCCTGCTGTCGGAAGGCCGCCTCGTGAACCTCGGCAACGCGATGGGCCATCCGAGCTTCGTTATGAGCGCTTCGTTCACCAACCAGACGCTGGCGCAGATCGAACTCTACGCCAACAACAAGGACGGCAAGTACAAGAAGGAAGTCTACGTGCTGCCGAAGTCGCTCGACGAGAAGGTCGCGCGCCTCCACCTGGCCAAGATCGGCGTCAAGCTCACCGAATTGCGCAAGGACCAGGCCGACTATATCGGCGTGAAGCAGGAAGGCCCGTTCAAGAGCGATCACTACCGGTATTGAGAACATAATTGTCATTGCCGGGCTTGACCCGGCAATCCATCTGCTTCGCAAAAGCGTTCTTCAAGATGGATACGCGGGTCAAGCCCGCGTATGACGCCCAGAGGCAAACAAAAGCCCCGGAGCGATCCGGGGCTTTTGCTTTTGTTACTTGCTGGCCGGAGCCGTAATGGTCACGCTGGGCCCGGAGCTTTTGCCCTTCATTCCGCCCTGCAGAAAAAAGAAACCAACGCCAAGAACGATCGCGGCGCCCACGATCACGCCCAGCAAACCAATTCCGCCACTTCCGCCGTCAGCCATCAGAACCTCCTCCTGAAAGAGCGGCAACGGTCACGACGCCGTTAGGTTCCTCGCCATGCGGTCCCGTGTCCGCGTATCGCCATGCGCGAATCCCGATAAGATGGCGGCAGGTTCCTGTTCATCCGCTGACCCATGAGGTTGTTCGTGACCGTTGGCTCAAACTCATATCCGACCACCGTCGCGCTGCTCGGCGTGCCGATCGAGGTCGGCGCATCGCAGAAGGGCGCGCTGATGGGACCGGCGGCGCTGCGCACCGCGGGCCTTTCCGTGCTGCTCGAAGGCCTCGGCTTTACGGTGGAGGATCACGGCGACCTGCTGCGCCGGGACCTCACCTTCATCGACGGCGCGGAGCCCGCGAACACGAAGCACTACCGCGAAATCCAGGGCTGGATTCGCGCTGCGAGCGAACGCGCCTATGCGATGGCGCGCTCCGGTGCGCTGCCGGTGTTTCTCGGCGGCGATCATTCGCTGTCGATGGGCACGGTCAACGGCGTCGCGCGCTACTGGCAGGAGCAGGGGCGCAAGCTGTTCGTGCTGTGGCTCGACGCGCACGCCGACTACAACACGCCGGCGACCACGATCACCGGCAACATGCACGGCATGTCGGGTGCGTTCCTGTGCGGCGAGGACGGCCTCGACGATCTGCTGGCGGGCGATCCGCGCGCCTCGATTCCGTCAGCGCAGTTGAACCTGTTCGGTCTGCGCTCGGTGGACAAGCTGGAGCGCGACCTGCTTGGCCGCCGCGACGTCTGGATCGCGGACATGCGCCGGATCGACGAGTTCGGCGTCGCGGTGCTGATGCGCGAGGTGATCGAGCGGGTGAGGGCGCACAACGGCGTGCTGCATGTCTCGCTCGACGTGGATTTTCTCGATCCGGTGACGGCGCCCGGCGTCGGCACCACGGTGCCGGGCGGCGCGACCTATCGCGAGGCGCATCTGGTGATGGAAATCCTGCACGACTCAGGTTTGGTGCGCTCGCTCGATCTGGTCGAACTCAATCCGTTTCTGGACGATCGCGGTCTCACCGCGCGCACGGTGGTGGAGCTTGTCGGCTCGCTGTTCGGTCAGCAGACCACGGATCGCCCGACGCCGACCAATGCGATGGTGTAGGCTTCACTGGCCTACTGTAAGCGCAGCTTCATTAGTTTTGAAAATTACACAGGGAAAAGTCGGTTCCGCTGACTTGTGAATCAATAAACCTATTGTATTTCATAGGGGGTGAATTGTGTCAGGTGATTCGTACTACCAGCAATAGAGGTAACAAGTGCCCGGAGATAACTCGACCTTAGACACGTGGTTGCCGGTGATAGGCAATTGCCTCGCATTTTTATGCCTTGATAAGTACGCAGAGAAAAACCCAGACAAAGTCGATAACGTGCTGAAGAAGGTTAAATTCCTTCAGGGCTTAGGCGTCCCCGCAAAAGATGCGGCCGGTGCAGCGGGAAGCACTGCCGAGTCGGTTCGCGTGATGAAGGCGCAGGGGGTGAAGCGTGGCTCAAGAAAGTGAGACACCATGGTTGGAGGTTATCGGGAAAGCTCTCGCGTATCTTTGCGTACAACAGGTTGCGCAGAATGACCCAAAGCGCGTGCCTGATGTTATTGCGAAGGTAAAATTCCTCGAGAGCATCGGTTTGCCGACGGCCGAAGCCGCAAAGCTGTTGGGCACTACCGCGAACTCCGTCAAGACCAACGAAAGGCAGCGCGAGAAAAGGGAGAGCGGGAGTGGCAAAAAAGCCAAAAGGTGAAATTGTAGATCCGACGGAAAAGCTCGCGAGAGTAATTGCAATCGGTGTCACCAAGGGCATGGATAAGGAAGAAGCTGCGCGCCGTCTCTTAAGTGTAGGGTTCGATGCGCCCGCCATCGGCGGGATTCTTGGTGTAAATGCGAACTTCGCGAATGTTGCAAAAGGACGTAAGCCCAAGAAAGATAAGGGCTGATGGCTGTTGATACGAAACTTTTGGATGCCCTCGAGCATAAGCTTGGCCTTAGCCGAAGACAGGTAAATCGCAGGATATCCGAGGAGGTAGCGACTAAGCATCTTCCTAGAAAACTTGCTGCGATATCTTTAGCTTCTCAGTGTAGATTGCCGCTTCATCGCTTCGCAACGGACGAAGAATTGGCTCAGCTTCGAGGTGTATCAGCTATCCGACACCACGAAAGCATACCACCCGTAACGATTGTGGATCGCGCACCGTTGAGACCTCTCACCAAGGCGAAAAAAGCGCCCAAGCCTACAAAAGACAATTCAATGTTTGTCGTTCATGGGCGTGATGCGACGCTCAACAGAGATATGTATGCTTTCTTATCGTCCATCGGCATTGTACCGATGGAATGGGATCACGCAATTAAAGCCGCCAAAGGTGGCGCAAATCCCATTGTTGGTGATGTGATTAGTCAAGCGATGGGCCGCGTCCAGGGTGTGATGATCCTATTTTCGCCTGATGAAGAAGCAAAAATTAGAACCAAGTTCGTTAGTGATCGCGACAAACGAAAAGGTCTTCATCTGAAAGGATTTCAACCACGTCCCAATGTTATTTTTGAAGCAGGCTTAGCTTTAGGCGCACATTCCGAAAAAACAATTCTTGTTCAGGTGGGTGATATTCGCGACATAAGCGATATTGCTGGCAAACATATGGTTCACCTCTCTAACTCTTTCGCTGATCGCAAGCGTCTTGCGGATCGACTAGAATCCAAACTCAAGTTTAAGGTCGATATTACCGGCACGACTTGGCAGGAAATCGGTGATTTCGATCGTTGATGCTTCTGTTAAGGGGCATTTTCTCTGCTTTCCGCTTGACAGTTTCATATATAGGCTTATATTCCTATTTATCCCGTCCCACAGAGGGGCGGCTCGCGATCGTCACGGACGCGGGGCGGGATGCGGTGGACGCGGCAGCGTCAGGCGCGAATGAGGCAGGAGGGCTTCGCCTTGTTTTCAAGGGGCGTTGTGACCCGCCGATGAAGCGCTGACGACCACGCTGCCCGGACGGCCCAAGTCGTGTGGTCCTGACGCCCGAGACGCAGGCGTCAAGTCCGGTGGAGAGCCGCTTCCAACCGGAGGCGGAAACCCTCAACAGGGACGACGGTGACAATCAAGCGATCGATCACCGGGGAGAGCACGAAGCAAGCCGTAACCCATCGCGTGCGGAACGCCGGATGTCTCCGGCGTGTTCGTGGTGACTACGCTCGTGTGCTTTTTACCTTTTGCACACGGGGCTGCGGATGCGCATGAGCATCCGGCGTTCCGCGCGCCCTCTCTCGAAGAGGGCGGGACGTTAGTCTGCCGGGAATGGGGCAGGCCCCAGGCCCGGACCACCTCACACCTCGGGCGCATCGCGCCGCGAGATCGCGAAGCTGTATCCGGATCAACGTGGCTGTCTGAAATTTGAATCGGAACGGAGGCACGACGCCTCAGCATCCTCAGGATGTCATCACCGGGCTTGACCCGGTGATCCATCAATCTTCACGAGAAGCATTATTCGAAGGGGATGGATGGCCGGGTCAAGCCCGGCCATGACGATCTGTGAGTTGAGCACGAGCGCGCAACACTCACGGTGTCGTCCCGCGCAGGCGGGGACCCATACTCCCTGAACCATCTATATTGTTGGGATAGTTCGTTACGCTTTCCCTCGCCATCATCACAGCCGGTGGTTATGGGTCCCCGCCTGCGCGGGGACGATGCGGAGAGAGATCGTGTGGGCGACGGAGGAGAGAGCACCGCTTACGGAGAGACATCGTTAACGTCCGTCCATCTGCGGTCCGCGCCTCCACATGAACACAATTGAATCCTTGCTATCGGCCGGCCACCTGCTAAAAGTCCCGCATTCGATTTGCGGCACAGCTTTTGTTAAAGCGCCCTTTGGACTTTTAAGTCCCCTCCGGCTCCTTACCCAAAGACACATCGCTAGATTGGATTTGCTCCGCGCGACGTCGTGCGGAATTGCGCATGTACGCGCGCCTGAAGGAATTGTTTGTTATGACGACTGGTACTGTGAAGTGGTTCAACGGCCAAAAGGGCTTTGGTTTCATTCAGCCGGATGACAGCGGCACCGATGTGTTCGTTCACATCAGCGCTGTCGAGCGTGCTGGCCTGACCGGCCTTGCCGAAGGACAGAAGGTTTCGTTCGAAGCCAAGGTTGACAAGATGCGCGGCAAGACCAGCGCAGAAAACCTGCAGATTCTGTAAGGCTTGACGCCGGCAGCCGGACACCGGTTGCCGCGCCGGCCTTCACTGAGAAAAAAAGCAAGGCGCTGTGTTGCCGCGGATGTACCGGTCATAGCCGCCAGCTTTTCGCTCGTTTCACGGATGTACTGAAACGGACGTCACCAAGCCCCGTCAGAGATGATGGGGCTTTTTGCTGTCTGCCCTTTCTGTTGCGGCGCAGTGTCGAATGCTGCGCCCGCGCAGGGAACAGCCGCCGCCCGCGCCGCATTGATCCGTCAGCTTCCGCAAAGAGGAGTGACGGCAATGCGCAAGACGGACGACCACAAGCCCGATGACACCTGGCTGGATCAGCGGCTGCTCGAATTCGCCGGCGTGGTCGCGGTGGTGGTGCTGATCGCGGCGGGTGTGCACTACATCAATCACGTGCCGAGAACCGACACCGCCTCGTTCATCGTGCCGAGTCAGACCGTCCGCTGGTAGGCCAAGGCATTCCCGCCGCCGCATCGGTATTGCAATTGTGCCCCGTCTGCGCGCAAATTCCGGCAGGGAGATCACCCATGCCGGCGAATGCCGCGATTGCCAACAATGTTTCAAACGAAATTTCCGATGCTGGGGCGGTTGCGGCCCCAAGGATCGAAAGCCACGTCATCGAAAGCCATGTCGATGTGCTGATCGTCGGCGCGGGCCTGTCCGGCATCGGCGCGGCGTATCACCTGCAACGGGATTGCCCCGGCAAGAGCTACGCCATTCTTGAAGGTCGCGACGCCATCGGCGGCACCTGGGATCTGTTTCGCTATCCCGGCATCCGCTCCGACAGCGACATGTACACGCTGGGCTATTCGTTCAAGCCGTGGACCGAGGCCAAGGCCATCGCCGACGGGCCGCGCATTCTCAACTACGTGCGCGAGACCGCCTCCGACAACGGCATCGTCGGCAAGATCAGGTTCAATCACCGCGTCAAAAGCGCGTCGTGGTCGTCGCAGGATGCGCGCTGGACGGTGGAAGCGGAGCGGGGGCCTGACAAGGAAATCGTCCGCTTCACTTGCGGCTTCCTGTTCATGTGCAGCGGCTATTACAGCTACGAGAGCGGCTACGAGCCGGCGTTTCCCGGCGCGGACAGGTTCAAGGGCCGCATCGTCCATCCCCAGAAGTGGACCCAGGACATCGACTACGCCGGCAGGCGCGTGGTGGTGATCGGCTCCGGCGCCACCGCCGTGACGCTGGTGCCGGAAATGGCCAAGACTGCGGCGCATGTCACCATGCTGCAACGCTCGCCGACCTATGTGGTCGCGCGTCCTGCGGAGGATGCGCTCGCCAACAGGCTGCGCGAGAAACTTCCCGCTAAGCTCGCCTATCATCTGATCCGCTGGCGCAACGTGCTGTTTGGCATGTATTTCTTTCAGCTCTGCCGCCGCAAGCCGGAACGCGCCAAGCAATTGATCCTCGGCGGCGTGCGCCGCGCGCTCGGGCCGGATTATGACATCGCCACGCATTTCACGCCGCGCTACAATCCGTGGCAGCAGCGGCTGTGCCTCGTGCCCGACGGCGATCTGTTCAAGTCGATCAAGGAGGGGCGTTCCTCGGTGGTGACCGGCACCATCGACACTTTCACCGAGACTGGCATTCGTCTCGCCGACGGCCGCGAGCTTGAGGCCGATCTCATCGTCACCGCAACGGGCCTCAACCTGCAGGTGCTTGGCGGCATGCAGGTCAGCGTCGACGGCCGCGCGGTCGATTTCGCCAAGGCGATGAATTACAAGGGCATGATGTATTCCGACGTGCCCAATCTGGCGTCGTCGTTCGGCTACACCAACGCCTCGTGGACGCTGAAATGCGATCTCACCTGCGAATATGTCTGCCGTCTCGTCAACTACATGGACCGGCACGGCTACAAGCAGTGTACACCGCGCAATCTCGACCCTGAGGTGAAGCAGGAGAACTGGCTCGATTTCACCTCGGGTTATGTGCAGCGTTCGGTGGCGAAGATGCCCAAGCAGGGCTCGAAGCGGCCGTGGAAACTGTACCAGAATTACGCATTGGACATTGTGACGCTGCGTTACGGCAAGGTCGATGACGGCGTGATAGTGTATAGCTGATCGCACCGTGATTCTGCCGAAGGTTGCTGCGATGAAATCCCTCCCGTTCGTGTTTGGTCTGATGCTGCTTGCATCGCCGCTCCATGCCGACAATCAGGCGACGGCAGCTAAGGTCGTGGTCAAGCCGGTGCTCTCCTCCACCGTGACATCGAGCGGCCAGCCCATCGTGCTGCCGCAGAAGAATGCGCAGGTGCTGGTCTCGACTTACGAGATTCCGCCCGGTGCGGTGCTGCCGACGCACAAGCATCCGTTTCCGCGCTACGCCTACGTGCAGGCGGGTACGATCGCGGTGACCAATATCGACACCGGAAAGACCGAGACCTTCAGGACCGGCGATTTCATCCTCGAGGCGGTCGATCAGTGGCACTACGGCGCCAACACCGGCACCGAGCCGGTCAAGCTGCTGGTCATCGACATGGTCGAGAAGGGTGCGGCCAACGTGGTGTTGCAGAAGTAGGGATTTCGATCCTGTTCCTGCCGCGAGGTTTGCGCCTGGCGGCGGATCGGCGTTCATGCGTATGGAGGCATTGCCTTCCTGCGCCGGAGATTCCATTCTCCCGATCCCGCTTCCTCAAAACAAAAAAGAAACATGACCCAGTCCTCCCGCGACCGTCTCGAGCAAGCTCTCAATCGTATTTCCGATCCCACAGGCGAGGGCGCGCGCGCCTGTCTCACCGTTTATGCTGATGCGGCGCGCAAGGCTGCCGATGCTGCTGACCTGCGGACAAAATCCGGCGGCGCGCTCGGCCCGCTCGACGGCGCGATTGTTACCGTCAAGGATCTGTTTGACATCAAGGGCGAGGTCACTCGCGCCGGTTCGCGCGTGCTGCCTACACGCAGCAAGCCCGCAACGGCGGATGCGGCCATCGTGACGCGACTGCGCGAGGCTGGCGCGGTGATCGTCGCGAAAACCAACATGACTGAGTTCGCCTATTCGGGCCTCGGTGCAAATCCTCACTTTGGAACGCCGGGCAATCCCGCCGACCGCAAGCGCGTGCCGGGCGGCTCATCCTCCGGCGCGGCGGTCACGGCGGCTGACGGCATGTGCGAGATCGCCATCGGTTCCGACACCGGCGGCTCGACCCGCATTCCGGCGGCGTTCTGCGGCGCGGTCGGCTTCAAGCCGACGGTGAGGCGCGTGCCGCGCACCGGCGCGTTCCCGCTGTCGTTCACGCTCGACTCGGTCGGCCCCATCGCGCGGAGCGTCGCCGATTGCGCCAATGCCGATGCCGTCATGGCGGCCGAGACTCCGTCGCAGCTGGCGGCGATTGACCTCAAGAGTGTGCGCGCCGGATTTGCCCAAGGATACGTCATCGAAAATCTGGACGAAACCGTCGGCAAGGCGTTCCCGCAGGCGCTGGCGAAACTCGCGCCGCACTGGAAAGGCTCCGACGTTACGCTTGATGCGCTGGATATCATGCACGCCGCCAACGAGCGCGGCGGCATCGCTCCGCCGGAGGCCTATGCGATCCATCGCGAATTGCTGGCGGAAGCCGGCGACGGCGTCGATCCCAACGTGCGGGCGCGCCTGCTGCGCTCCGCCAATGTCAGCGCCGCCGATTACATTCTCGCCATGCGCGATCGCGAGCGCGGCATCGCTCAGATGGACACCGTGTTCGACAGGGTCGATGTGCTGGTAATGCCGACGGTGCCGATCGTCGCGCCGACCATGGACGAGGTTGCGACGGCGGATGCGTTCACTGCAAAGAACATCATGGCGCTGCGCAATACCGCGATCTGGAACTTCTTCGATGTCTGCGCGATCTCGTTGCCGATGCGTTTCGGCAACGTGCTGCCTTGCGGGCTGATGCTGGTCGGCCGCCACGGTGAGGATCGCAAGCTGCTTGCGATTGCCGCCGCGGTGGAGCGGCAACTGGGGGCATAACGCGATGGCATCTGCCACCGACGTCCCACGGTCAAGGCCCGCTATCGCATCGCTCACAGGCATTCGTGCGCTTGCAGCATTTCTGGTGCTGTTCCTGCATGCAGACCAGAACATTCCGGTCGGTCTTCAAAGCATTGGCGTGGTGGCGCACGGCTATCTTGGCGTCGACCTGTTCTTCCTGCTGTCAGGCTTCATTCTCACCTATGTTTACTTCGAGAGCATGCAACAACCGACCGCACGAGCGTTCGCGATCTTCATGTGGCATCGTTTTATCCGGCTTTATCCCGTACATATCGCGGTTTTGACTGCGCTGGTTGCCGTGGTGTTCAGTGCAGGAAAACTGGGACTGAATCTCCGGTCGCCGGAGGCATTCATGTTCAGCGAACTGCCGTGGCAGCTTCTGCTGGTGCACGCGTGGGGCGTCACGGATCAGGTCAGCTGGAATGTGCCGTCATGGTCGATCAGCGCCGAATGGTTCGCCTATCTGTGTTTCCCGCTGGTGGCGGCGGGTCTCGGCCGCGTGCGCGAGCCGCGAATCTTGTTGCTGATTGCGGCTGTGAGTCTCGGAACTGCAGCGATTATTTTCGCGATGGCGGGATGGGGTCTTTCGGGCGCCTGGATTGCGCCGTCGGCGCTGGTGCGGATTGCCGGTTCGTTCGTCTGCGGTGCGGCGCTCTGCCGTTATGCAACCCTGCGTCAGGCGCTTGAGAGTAAATCTGCGCTGAACGATGCGTTGGCGATAATTGCGCTGCTGGCGTTTCTGGTGGGGTCGTCGTTCGCTGTGCCGGATTTCGCGCTGATCGGACTGCTTGCAATCTTCATCGGTACGCTCGCGATGTCGAGCGGTGTTGCCGCCAGGCTGTTTTCGCTCGCGCCGCTGGTCTGGCTCGGTGAGATTTCATACTCGCTTTATATGGTTCACTTCCCGCTGCTGCGGGCTCTGAATATCGTATTGAAGCCGGAGCGTCTTCAGGCAATGGGGCCGGTGGCGGCAATCGCGGCTTACGGGCTATCGATTGCCGTCTGTGTCGGCTGCGCTGGGTTACTCTACTATCTTGTCGAGCGGCCGTTGCGCGTCAGGCTACGCAACGCAGTCGGCGTGATTCCGCTCGCCGTTGCTGCGCCGGCTTCGACGATCGCAGCTAAATCGGTTTAGCCGATCGCAACCTTCAGTGTGCCGATGCCGTCGACGCCGGCCTCGATCTTGTCGCCGGGCTGCAGCGCCGCGACGCCGGCGGGCGTGCCGGTCATGATGATGTCGCCCGCGCCGAGCGAGACCTGCAGCGAGAGCTTCGCGATGATCTCGGGAACGTTCCAGATCATCTCGGAGAGGTCGCCTTTCTGCTTCTCGGTGCCGTTGACCGACAGCCAGATCTTGCCCTTCACCGGGTGGCCGATTTCGGCGGCGGGGCGCAGCGCGCCGCAAGGTGCCGACTGGTCGAACGACTTGCCGATCTCCCAGGGCTGCTCCTTCTTGCGCGATGCCATCTGCAAATCCCGGCGGGTGAGATCGATGCCGACACCATAGCCGTAGACGCAATCGAGCGCCTTGGCCGCGTCGATATTGGCGCCTCCGCTCTTCAGCGCGACCACCAGTTCCACCTCGTGCTGGAAGTCCTTGGTCAGTGACGGATAGGGAATTGTCGCGCCATCCGCCGCGATCATGTCGGCATGCTTGGCGAAAAAGAACGGCGGCTGCCGCTCGTCATTGCCGAGTTCGCGGATGTGTTCGAGATAGTTGCGGCCTACACACCAGATGCGGCGCACCGGAAACGATTTGGATTCTCCCGCGACAGGGATCGATGGTTGCGTCGGGGTGGCAATGACGAACGGTGCGCTGGCGCTCATGACGGATCCGGTGCCTGGGAGGGAAAAAGAGGGGCTGATGACGAGACGATCTTATGCGCTGGCGGCGATGGGGGCCAGCGGATTGGTTTCACGATGCTGCAAGCGGAAGAACGAGGCATAGCGTCCGCCGCGCCGCAGCAGATCGTCATGACGGCCGGTCTCCACGATGCTGCCGTTCTCGACGACCAGAATCTGGTCGGAGTGCATGATGGTGTGGAGGCGGTGCGCGATCACGATGGTGGTGCGGTTCTGGCAGAGATGCTCGATGGCTTCCTGCACCTGCTTCTCCGACTCCGAGTCCAGTGCCGCAGTGGCTTCGTCCAGCAGAATGATCGGCGCATCCTTCACCAGCGCGCGCGCAATGGCGATGCGCTGGCGCTGGCCGCCGGACAATTGCGTGCCGTGTTCGCCGACCGGCGTGTCATAGCCGAGCGGGAAACTCATGATGAAGTCGTGGGCGCAGGCGGCCCTTGCGGCGTCGACGATCTCCGCCTCCGTCGCCCCGACCTTGCCGAAGGCGATGTTCTCGCGAATGGTGGCGCGGAACAGATAGACGTCTTGTCCGACATAGGCCGTCTGCTGGCGCAGCGAGCGCCGCGACACGTCGGAAATAATCTGTCCGTCGATCACGATGGCGCCGAACTTCGCCTCGTAGAGTCGCAGCAACAGCGCCAGCACGGTAGATTTGCCGCCGCCGGACGGCCCGACCAGCGCCGTGATCTTGCCGGGCTCGGCGACGAAGCTCATGCGGTTGAGAACTGTTTCATTGCCGCGGTAAGCGAACGTCACGTCGCGGAACTCGACCTTCGCCTCTGTCAGTTGTAGCGCCGGCTTGTCGCTGTCGTCAGGTTCGCTGGCGGGGCTGTCGACAATTTCAAGCAGCTTGCGCGCGCCGATCAGGTAACTGTTCAACTCGATGTTGAGCCGCGCGAGCCGCTTGGCCGGTTCATAAGCCAGCAGGAAGGCGGTGATGAACGAGAAGAACTGTCCCGGCGTCGCGCCGGTCGCGATGATGCGATAGCCGCCGTACATCAGGCAGCCTGCGATGGCGAAGCCGCCGAGCGTTTCCATCAGCGGACTCGATCGGCTCTGCACCCGCGCCATCTTGTTGGCGTTGCTTTCAACGAGCCCGATGTTCCTGTCGATCCGCGCCTGCATGGTGTCTTCGAGCGTGAAGGCCTTGACCGTGCGGATGCCTTGCAGGGATTCCTGCATAGTCTCCATAATGTCGGCGGTGCCGGCGAACTGGTCGTGCGCGAGGCGCTTGATCCGCTTCACCAGCTTGCGGATGACGAACAGTGCGGGTGGTGCCACCAGCAGGCCGAACAGCGACATCCACGGATCCTGAATCACCATCACAGCCGCGAGACCGATCAGCGACAGCAAATCGCGGCCGACGGCGTTGATCAAAAGACTCAACACTTGGGTCACGGACTGTGCGCCCGCGGTGAGCCGCGCGAGGAATTCGGAGGAGTGACGTTCGGAATAAAAGCCGACATTCTCGCGCATCAGCTTGGCGAACAGCCGACGCTGGTTGCTGGCGAGAATGGCGTTGCTGATCTTCGACAGGATCACCGTATGGCCGTAGGTCGCGGCACCCTTCAGCGTGAACAGAACGATGATCGCCAGCGACAGCATCACGATGCCGTTGATGCTGCGGTTGACGTAGGTTTGATTGATCACTTCGCCGAGCAGCCAGGCGGATGCTGCCGTGGCCCCGGCGGACAGCGCCATCAGCGTGAACGCGACCGCATAGCGCCGCCAGTGCTGGAGGCCCTGTTCGGTGATCAGGCGGCGGATCAGGGCAGCCGCCCCATAGGGATCGTCTGTGATTTTGCGTGGAAGCTCGGTCATCCGCGTTCCATTGACGGCCGGCGCAACCGGCGCCCCGTCAGGGTTCAAGCGATGACACTGCTTTGCCCGCTATGGGGCGGATTTTCAAGCCGAATCAGGGGCTTTTCACTCGATTTGATGTTACGCGGAGGCCGCCTGCAGGCCATCATTTTGACGCTCGGACAGCAGTTTTTCCTCCCATGCCAGCGCGTGGCGGGCGATGGTGTCGAGATTGTCGTATTGCGGCGTCCAGTCCAGCGTTGCGCGGATGCGGGCTGTGTCCGCGATCATGGTCATGATGTCGCCGGGCCGACGGTCGGCGTACTGGACCGCGAAATTGCGGCCCGATGCGCGGCGCACCGCTTCGATGGTCTCCAGCACCGAATAGCCGCGGCCGTAGCCGCAGTTCAGTGTCGCGGATGGGCCGCCCTGTTCGAGATACAGCAGCGCCGCGCAATGCGCCTGCGCCAGATCGCTGACATGGATGAAATCGCGAATGCAGCTTCCGTCGGCGGTCGGATAGTCCGTCCCGAACACGTCGATCTTGGCGCGCTGGCCGGTTGCGGCCTCGACCGCGATCTTCAGAAGATGTGTTGCGCCGACGGTGGCGAGGCCGATCCGGGCCTGCGGATCGGCGCCGGCGACGTTGAAGTAGCGCAGCACGACGTAATGCATGCCATGAGCGGTCGCGACATCGTGCAGCATGATCTCCGTCATCAGCTTCGACGAGCCGTAAGGCGAGAGCGGCCGAGTCGGCGCTTCTTCGGCGACGGGCATCTGATCCGGGTTGCCATACACGGCTGCGGTCGACGAGAAGATGAAGCGGCTGATATTGCACTTCACGGCGGCATTCAGAAGATTGCGCGTCGTCATGGTGTTGTTGCGGTAGTAGCCCAGCGGATCACGCATCGAATCCGGCACCACCACCGAGCCCGCGAAATGGATGATCGAACCGACGTTGTGCGCGGCGATTACGCCTTCGACGAGATTCTCGTCCGCGGCGTCGCCGATGAACAGAGGTACGCCTTCCGGCAGAAAGTGCGAGAAGCCGGTTGAGAGATTGTCGATCACAACGACATTCGCCCCGGCGTCCACCAGCGCACGAACTGTGTGGCTGCCGATATAACCTGCGCCGCCGGTGACCAGTACTGTCATGATTTCCAAACCTGTTTCCGCGCGACCCATGCGTCGCGCCTGTCCTGCGCAATGTGGGGCGAAGTTGTTTCCGGAAGTTTGCAGAGGAACGATGGAAATGGGGTATAAAGCCGAACTTACCCGGGGAATCCGGTCGCTTTTCCCACCTGAAACCGCTTTATGGTTTCCAAAACGTAACGCCGTTCACGAGTTTCAGCCCGATTACGCCGATGCCCGGTATCCTATTCATCAAGACATCATCGCTCGGCGACGTGGTGCATCACATGCCGGCCGTCACCGACACGCGCGCGCATTTCCCCGATGCGCGGCTGAGTTGGATCGTCGAGGAGGCGTTCGCACCGCTGGCCCGGCTTCATCCGGCCATCGACGAGGTGATCGCTGTTTCGACGCGGCGCTGGCGGTCGCGGCTGCTGCAGCCGGCGACATGGAATGAAATCTCGGCCTTCAAGGCGAAGCTGCGTTCGGTGAATGGCGGCAAAGTTATCGACACGCAGGGCTTGATCCGTTCCGCGCTGATCGCGCGAACTGCCGAGGGCGAACGTCATGGTTATGATGCGTCGAGCATCAAAGAACCGGTGGCGTCATGGTTCTACGACGTGAAGCACAAGGTTGCGCGGAATCAGCATGCGGTCGCGCGCAACCGGGCGCTCACCGGCCTGAGTCTTGGTTATGCACCCGATGCGGCAATCGATTACGGGCTGGTCAGGCCGCCGACGGACCGCGGCGCGCCCTATGCCGTGCTGCTGCATGGTACGTCGCGCGCGGCGAAGGAATGGCGCGAGGTGGATTGGATCGGTACCGGCAAATGGCTGCGCGGGCGTGGCATCGATGTGGTGTTGCCATGGGGCAATGAAGCCGAGCGCCAGCGCTGCCAGCGGCTCGCCGCCGCTATCCCTGGAAGCCGCATTCTGGATCGTCAGCCGCTCGACGCCACGGCGAAAGTGATTGCCAACGCTGCATTGGTTGTCGGTGTCGATACCGGCTTGCTGCATCTGGCGGCGGCCTACAGCGTGCCGCTGATCGCGGTGTTTCTCGCCACCGATCCCGGTCTCACCGGCCCGGCCGGCAACGGATCGATCACGGTGGCTGGCGGGAAGGGACTCTATCCGTCATTCGAGCGGGTGATCGAGGCGGCGCAGAAGCTGCCGCTCGTGGGCTGATGCCGCGTTATCGCTTCGTCAAAATGGTATCCACGAAGCTGGAAATATCCGTACCCGAAAATAGATAACCTGCGATGCCGGCGGCCGAGCCCGCATCGAGATCGCGTTGCTTGTCACCGATCACCAAGCTGCCCTCTCTGTCGATCGGCCAGTGCTTCATCAGATCGAGGATCATGCCCGGCTGCGGCTTGCGCCAGTGGCACTCCCGCGTATAGGCCGGAACGACTCCATCCGGATGGTGCGGGCAATAGCGGAAGTCGTCGATGCGTGCACCCTCGCGAGCCAGTTCATCGCGCATCCAGTTGTGTAACGCGCGGACATCGTCCTCGGAGAAGAAGCCGCGTGCGACGCCGGACTGGTTGGTGAAGACGAAGACGTAATAGCCGGCCTCGTTCAGCGCCCTGATCGCAGAAGCGATCCCCGGCATCCAGCGCAGTCGCTCGCGGGTGCCGACATAGGCGTCGTCGAGATTGATGACGCCGTCGCGGTCGAGGAAAGCCGCGGGCTTTCGCGCGGTCTCGTTGCCGCTCGTCATTTTGCTTTCGTCGCGTCGATCAGCATGTGTTCAACCGCGTCGCAGATCGCATGCATCGCCATCATGTGAATTTGCTGAATCACCGGCGTGTCGTCGCTAGGCGACACAAACAGATGGTCGCAGGATGCGCGCAGGCTTTCGCCTTTCGTGCCGGTGAAGCCGACGGTGGTCACGCCGAGATTTCGCGCGGTTTTCAGCGCCGCAAGGATATTCGGCGAGCGTCCGGACGTGGTCAGGGCGAACAGTACGTCTCCGCGGTGTGCAAGTCCCTGGACCTGTCGTGCGAAGATTTGCTCGAAACCGTAATCATTGGCGATAGCGGTCAACGCGGAGGTGTCGGTGGTCAGCGCGATCGCAGCCCAGCCGAGCCGCTCCTGCTTGTAGCGGCCGACGATTTCGGCGGCGATATGCTGGGCGTCGGCGGCGCTGCCGCCGTTACCGATCAGCAGCAGCTTGTTTCCCGACTTCAGCGCATCCGCGACCGCACCCGCGATGGTGTGCGTCGTCGCAAGCAGCTCATTGCTTTGAACGGCTCTCGTCAGCCCGTCGAGCGAGCTTTGGAAGTGCGCGGCGATCCGGTCCTGGTTCAAATGTCACCGTGTCGTTCGGATTGGCTCTCAGTGGTAGTCACCGCAGCATGGAGGCGCAAGTGCGGCCCTCGCCGGATGTTTAACGAGGCGCCGCTGCCGTCATCACGCCCTGCGCAGCTTCCACGACCTGCGAGGCCGGGATGTCGCGCATGCAGTGATGATCGTTCTGGGTGCAGACAGGCCGATGACAGGGCTGGCAAGGCAGATCGGTAGCGCGCTTGATCGTGGCGGCAAGCCCATTCAGCGGCGCCCAGTGATAGGGACTGGTCGGGCCGAAAATTCCGATGGCGGGCGTGCCGATGGCCGCCGCGATATGCATCAGGCCCGAGTCGTTGGAGATCACCGTTTTCGCCGCCGCCATCGCCATGATGCCGTTGCGCAGGTCGGTTCCGGTCAGGTCGCGGACGCGCGGTCCCGCAAAATTGACGATCTCGGCGGCGATGGCCTTTTCGCCTGGTCCGCCGACCACCCAGACATCGAGGCCCTGTTCGGCGAACATCCGTGCCGCTTCCGCATAATAGGTCCAGCGCTTCGAGGCTCCCACCGATCCCGGCGCCAGCGCGACCGCGGCGCTGTCGCCGAGGCCATTCTTCTGTCGCCACGCGGCGACTTCCGCCGACGGCACCACGAGCTGCGGCACCGGCCATTCCTTCGGCAGCGGCGCGTCGGACGGCAGGGCGAGGGCGGCATTCTTGTCGATGAAGCGAGGCATCTTCCGCTCGCCCCAGCGCCAGTCGTTGATCAGCCCGAACCGGACCTCGCCGACGAAACCTGTCCGCTGGGGAATTCCCGCGAGGGTAGGCGCAATAGCGGATTTCCAGGTCCGGGGCAGCACCAGCGCCGTGCCGTAGCCGACGGCGCGAAGCTGCTGCGCCAGGGCCCATTGCTTGGCGAGGGCCAGCCGCCCACGCGGCAGGTCCCAGACAATGCCGCGCCGGACGCCAGGCATGTAGTCCACAAGGGGAGCACAGAGACTTGTGACTAGAAGATCGACCGGACGATTGGGCCAACGCTCATTTAGGACCCGGACGACGGTATGGCCCCGTACGAAATCGCCGATCCACATATACGGAATGACCAGAATCGGGCTGGTTTCCGAGGGATCAGGCACCACTTGGATGTTGTCTAGAAGTGAATTTATATTCATATATTGAAGGGTTTGGAGGTGGTCACGACAGGGCCAGGAGACTTATGGACAATCAGCCGGTTACCGCGTCGCTTGCATGGCGTCCAGATACGTTTTCATCGGCTCCGGCACTGGCCCCCGGCTTCACCACATCAACGGACGTGAGTTGCCTGCCGGGCGGGACTGAGGCAAAGGTGACGCGTGTGGTGGTTCGCAAGTCCGCATCATTCTGCAGCTCGCGCATCTGCGGACTTGCGAACCAAAACCACACGCGAATCATAGGCTTCTGGTGTCCCTTTGAATCCGAAGTTCGCTTGCGAATGCGCCGCAAGAGAGGGCGAACTTCGGATTCGGGACACCAGGGTCAATTGGGCGGGATTCCTTCATGCTGCTGGTGACCGGCGGAGCCGGTTTTATCGGATCGAACGTCGTCGCCGCCCTCAATGATGCGGGCCGCGCGGACGTGGCCGTATGCGATTTTCTGGGGCATGACGGCAAGTGGCGCAATCTTGCCAAACGGCAACTCGCCGACATCGTTCCGCCCGCCGAACTGACGCAATGGCTGAGCGGCCGCAAGCTCGACGCCATCGTGCATATGGGCGCGATTTCCGAGACTACAGCGACCGACGGCGATCTTGTGATCGAAACCAATTTCCGCCTGTCGATGCGGCTGCTTGACTGGTGCACGGTGAATTCAGTTCCGTTCATCTATGCGTCGTCCGCCGCGACCTACGGTAACGGCGAGCAGGGATTTCGCGACGATGCCTCGCGCGACGCGCTGAAAAAGCTGCGGCCGATGAATCTGTACGGTTGGAGCAAGCATCTGTTCGATATGGCGGTGGCCGAGCGCCTTGCGCAGGGCGAAAAAATGCCGCCGCAGTGGGCCGGCCTCAAGTTCTTCAACGTGTTTGGCCCGAACGAATACCACAAGGGCGCGATGATGAGCGTGCTGGCGCGCCGGTTCGACGACATCCGCTCCGGCCGCGTGGTGCAGTTGTTCAAGTCGCATCGCGACGGCATCGCCGATGGCGACCAGCGGCGCGACTTCATCCATGTGGATGACGTGGTGCGCGTCATCATGTGGCTGCTGGCGACGCGCTCGGTGAATGGCATCTACAATGTCGGCACCGGCAAGGCGCGCAGCTTCCGCGACCTGATCCTCGCGGCCTACGGCGCGCTCGGTGCCAGGCCGAACATCGAATATATCGACATGCCGGAACAAATCCGCGGCAGTTATCAATACTTCACGCAGGCAGAGGTCGATCATCTGCATGGCGCAGGCTACAATGGCGGCTTCACGGCGCTGGAAGATGCCGTAGGCCACTATGTCAGGGATTTTCTCGACCGGCCCGATCGCTACCGCTGATCGTGCAACAGGGATCTAGTGGTCTGGTTCTGGCATTCGCATCCCGTTGCAGCGGTCTCTTTTGCGAATGCCAGAACCAAAGACCACTAGCAATTAATAAATATCTAGTGTCCTTTCGAATCCGACGTTCGCTGCGGAAGGCGCTGCAAAATAAAGCGAACGTCGGGATTCGGGACACTAGAGCGTTCTCATGTTTGACTTTGACGCGCTGTCGCAAGCGATTGTCCGCCAGACCGTGCTATGCGTCGGCGACCTGATGCTGGACGAATTCGTCTACGGTGAGGTCTCGCGCATTTCGCCGGAAGCGCCGGCACCGGTGATCGCCGCGCGGCGCAGCGAGATCAACGTCGGCGGTGCGGGCAACGTCGCGCGCAACATCGCCTCATTGGGCGCGAAGTGCATCTTCGTCGGCCTCGTCGGTGACGACACCGCGGGCGAAACGCTGAAGGCTGAACTCGCGAAAGAAAAACTCATCGAGGCGGTATTGGTCATCGATCCGTCGCGCCCGACCACGCGGAAGGTACGCTTCGTGTCGGAGCATTTCTCGACACATATGCTGCGCGCGGACTGGGAACTGTCGGCTCCGGCTTCGGAGGAGACCGAGCGCAGACTGATCGATGCCGTCATCGCCGCACTGCCACGCGCGGATATTGTTTTGCTGTCGGACTATGCCAAGGGCGTGCTGACCGCGCGGGTGATCCGCAACATCATTGATGCCGCGCGCAAGCTCGGCAAGCGGGTGATCGTCGATCCGAAAAGCGCCAACCTCGCGATCTATCGCGGCGCGACGCTGTTGACGCCCAACCGCAAGGAATTTGCCGAGGCGACGCGGCGGCGCATCCAGTCCGACGCAGACATTGCCGATGCGTCGATTGAGGCGCTGCGCACGGCGGATGCCGAGGCGGTGCTCGTCACCCAGAGCGAAGACGGCATGACGCTGGCGCATCGCGACGGCAGCCTGATCCATATTCCGGCGCAGCCGGCGAAGGTGCGCGACGTCTCCGGAGCGGGCGATACCGTGGTGGCGGTGCTGGCCGTGACGCTGGCTGCGGGAACGGACTGGGACACATCGTTGCGCTGCGCGACGGCTGCCGCCGCCGTGGCCGTCAGCAAGCCCGGCACGGCGACGGTTTCGCTGGCGGAACTGCGACGGAACATTTTGCCCCATGCGTCGCTCGCGGCGGAGGAGAAGATCGCCTCAAGCGCCGCCGATCTCGACGCGCGAGTCGCCGAATGGCGCCGCCAAGGGCTGCGCGTCGGCTTTACCAACGGCTGTTTCGACATTCTGCATCCGGGCCATGTCCGCGTTGTCACCCAGGCGCGCGCCGCGTGCGATCGCCTGATCGTCGGCCTCAACAGCGATATGTCCGTGCGTCGCCTAAAGGGACCGGAGCGGCCGGTGCAGGACGAGCGCGCTCGCGCCGAAGTGCTTGCGGCGCTCGAAGCGGTCGATCTCGTCGTTATCTTCGAACAGGACACGCCGCTCGAACTGATCACACAGATCAGGCCCAGCGTGCTGGTGAAGGGCGGCGACTACACCCGCGAGCAGGTGGTTGGGCACGAGGTTGTCGCGGCCAATGGCGGCGAGGTCGTGCTGGTCGATATTCTGCCGGGCCACAGCACCACGTCTCTGGTCAAGCGTGCGCGCGAGAGCAGGGCATGACTGTGAATGCGTCCGACATTGGCGCTCGGGGTTCGCCTTCGATCTGGCGCAACACGGCGGCATGGATCAAGGCGGCGGACATCGCGGTGGTTCTTCTGGCCATCTCGCTGCCGTGGTCAACCTCGCTTGTGGCAATCTTCGCGGTGGTCTGGCTGCTGTTGCTGATCCCGACCGCTGAACTGCGGGACTTTACCGAAACCCTGAAACGTCCCGCCTGTGTATTGCCCGTTTTGCTTTTTGCGCTGGCTGTCGTCGGTACGTTATGGGCGACGGATATTCCGTGGGCCGCTCGGCTGCAGGGCATCAATCCAGTCGCCAAGCTGCTGGCGATCCCGATCCTGATCCGTCATTTTGAAAAGTCGGGACGCGGGCTGTGGGTCGGTGTCGGATTTCTTGCGTCATGCACGGTGGTCATGCTGGCGTCATGGCTGATGTTCGTCGATCGCCGGTTTGTTTTTGATGCGACACGTTCTCTCGGGGTTCCGGTCAAGAACTACATCGCGCAGAGTCAGGAGTTCGCGCTTTGCGCCTTCGCCGCCTTCGGGACAGCCGTCTATCTGCTGAAAACGGGGAGAAAGCCAACCGCTGCGTTGCTGGCGATCCTCGGCGTCGGCTTTCTCGCCAATATGGTGTTCGTAGCAAGCTCACGAACTGTGTTCGTCTGCATTCCGGTACTGTTCGTTATTTTCGCCGTCATGCATTTCAGCAGCCGCGGAGTCGTGCTCGTGATGGCCGCTGCGATTGTCCTGGGTGCGATTGGCTGGATTTCATCGCCCTATCTGCAAATGCGGACGACCATGATCTTCACCGAGTATCAGATTTATCGCGACACCAACGCCATAACCTCGGTGGGCGAGCGGCTGGAATTCTGGCGCAAGTCGATCAAGTTCGTGGAGGAAGCGCCGCTCGTCGGTCACGGAACGGGATCGACCAAAACCCTGTTCGCGCAGGATGCAGTCGGGCAGACCGGCGCGTCCGCCCAGATCATCGGCAATCCGCATAACCAGACGCTCAACGTGGCGGTGCAGTGGGGCATCATCGGTTGCCTCGTGCTGTATGCGATGTGGTTTTTGCACCTGAAGATGTTTACGGGCTCCGGACTGGCTGCGTGGATCGGACTGGTCGCGGTGGTCGAGAATTTCGTCAGTTCATTGCTCAATTCGCATTTGTTCGATTTCACCGAGGGCTGGATCTACGTGCTGGCTGTCGGTATCGCCGGTGGCATGGTCGCGCGCGCTCGTCCGGTTTCCGCGGTGACTGAGGCCAGTCCGCGAATAACCGCGCCGGCGGTGGCGCCTGCAGGGCGGGCGTAGCCATGGCTGGTATATCCCGGATCAGATTTCCTGGCCTCACATGGCGAAATCTGCTGATCATTATCCATGATGCGCTAGCCACGGTTTTCGCCGTGGTCGCCAGTTTTTATCTTCGGTTCGAGGGCAGCGGCCTGATTGAGCGTCTGCCGTTGCTGCTACGCATTCTGCCGTACTTCGTCATTTTCAGTGTGATCGTCTGCTACGTCTTCAAGCTGACGACCACCAAATGGCGCTTCATCTCGTTGCCGGATTTCTTCAACATCGTGAAGGCATCATCGGTGTTGGCGCTGATGCTGCTGGTGCTGGATTACATTTTCATCGCCCCGAACGTCTACGGCACGTTCTTCTTCGGCAAAACGACAATCATCATCTACTGGTTCCTGCAGAACTTCGCTCTCGGCGGTCTGCGCGTGGCCTATCGCTATTTCCGCTACACCCGCACACTCAATCAGGCGCGCGGTCTTGACGCTGCGCCGACGCTGCTGGTCGGCCGGGCTGCCGATGCAGAGGTGCTGCTGCGCGGCATCGAAAGCGGTGCGGTCAAGCGGACATGGCCGATCGGCGTGTTGTCACCATCTGTATCCGATCGCGGGCAATCGATCCGCGGCATTCCGGTGCTGGGTGGGATCGACGATCTCGCCGACGTGGTCGATGACTTTTCGCGGCGGGAGCGGCCGATCGAGCGGCTTGTCATGATGCCTTCGGCGTTCGAGGCCGATGCATCGCCTGAATCGGTGCTGACGCGGGCCCGAAAGCTCGGACTGACGGTGAGTCGTCTGCCGTCGCTGGAAGGCAGCGGTGAAACCCCGCGGCTGGCTCCGGTGGCAGTCGAAGATCTGCTGCTGCGACCGAGCGTCAAGATCGACTATCAGCGTCTCGAGACGTTTGTGAGAGGCAAGTCCGTCGTCGTCACCGGTGGCGGTGGATCGATCGGGTCCGAGATCTGCGACCGCGTGGTGACGTTCGGTGCATCGCGTCTGCTGATCGTAGAGAATGCCGAACCGGCGCTGCACGCGGTGATGGAAAATCTGACGGCAAAGTTTCCAACGGCGGTGATTGAGGGACGCATCGCCGATATTCGCGACCGCGCGCGCATCATGCACTTGTTGGCGGAGTTCAAGCCGAACATCGTTTTTCATGCCGCCGCGCTGAAGCATGTTCCGATTCTCGAGCGAGACTGGGGCGAGGGGGTCAAGACCAATATCTTCGGCACGGTCAACGTGGCCGATGCCGCCGTAAGCGCCGGCGCGGAAGCGATGGTGATGATCTCCACCGACAAGGCGATCGAGCCGGTGTCGATGCTGGGACTGACAAAGCGTTTTGCAGAAATGTATTGCCAGGCGCTCGACCGGGAGTTGCTGAGCCGGGCGAACGGCAAGCCCCCGATGCGGTTGATCTCCGTTCGTTTCGGTAATGTGCTGGCCTCGAACGGATCGGTGGTGCCGAAGTTCAAGGCGCAGATCGAAGCGGGTGGACCGGTGACCGTGACGCATCCGGATATGGTCCGCTATTTCATGACCATTCGCGAAGCGTGCGATCTCGTGGTGACTGCGGCAACCCACGCGCTCGGTCCCGTCCGCCCCGATGTGTCCGTCTACGTGCTGAACATGGGGCAGCCGGTCAAGATCGTTGATCTTGCCGAGCGCATCATTCGGCTGTCCGGCCTGCAACCGGGCTATGACATCGAGATTGTGTTTACCGGTGTTCGCCCTGGAGAGCGTCTCAACGAAATCCTGTTCGCCCACGAAGAGCCGACCACGGAAATCGGCATCGCGGGCATTGTCGCCGCGCGTCCGAATGAACCGCCGCTCGATACGCTGGAACGATGGCTGTCCACGCTGGACAAGGCCGTCAGCGGCGAACAGCGCAGCGTCATTGTGGGTGTGTTGAAGGACGCCATTCCCGAATTCAAGAGCGGCGCGGCGTAATCTACCGCAGCGGTTCACGCGGCCGGGAAAATCGGCTGAGCACGAGCGCGACGGCGCCGATGCCGACCGCCAGCGTCATTCCTTCAACATACGGTGATTTCAACCAGATCGAGGCCGCGGCGAGCATGGCGAGAAAGACATTCAGAATGAAAACCTCGCCGACGACCTGCATCACGCTGAAGCCATTACCGGTCGCCTGCTGATAGAAATGGGAGCGATGGGCGACCCAGACCGTTTCACCCTTCATCAGGCGGTTCAGAAGCGTGATCGTCGCATCGGCGAGATAGTAGAGCGGCAAAAGCAGCGCCGCGACCAGATGTCCGCTTTCGGCAAGCTGCAGCAAGCACCATCCCAGCAGCACGCCTATCGGGAGGCTGCCGACATCGCCGAGAAACAGTTTTGCCACGGGTCTGTTGAACGGTGCGAAACCTACCATTGCGCCGCAGAGTGCGAGCGCCACCAGCGTCGGGCCCACAGGTAGCTGCCCATAAAAGCCGAACAGCGCCAGCGCCGCCGTTACGGGAACGACTTCCGCGACCGTCATCCAGTCGAGGCCGTCCATGAAGTTGACAAGATTGACAAACCACAGTCCGCCAATCAGGAACAAGGCGCGTTCGATCCACACCGGCAACATCGAAACGAGCCGGAAGTCCTCCGGCAGGGTCGCCACAACGATGCCGACTGCGACCGCTTGCAGCAGAAGACGCGGCAGGACAGGCATCGTGCGCAGGTCGTCATAGGCGCCGACGCCTGCGAGCAGGATCGCTGCGGCAAAGACCGTCAGCAGAGCCGGATCGGACACTGCGCCGAAAAAGTATGCCGATAGAATCACCGACACGATGGTTGCAGCGACCACGGCCACACCGCCGCCCTGCGGCGTCGGCACGCTGTGCGACGAGCGTGCGTTCGGTCGCGCCAGCGCATAGCGCTGGAGAAGAGGACGAAGCAGCACGACAAGAATCGCGCAAATGACGCAAGCGACAAGTGAAGTCGTGATGATGAGCAATGAATTCATAAAGTGAGGATTACCCGCTCAGCGCTTAATGCCGACCGCGCACCAGTAGGGTACGCAATCTGAGAAATGAATGTCCTGAAACTCAGCGGCGGTCAGCATGTCCCGGATTTGCCCGCGCGTGAAGCGCTGTTCGAGGCGGGTGCAAAACCGGTCATAGGCATCCGTTCGCATGACATAAAAGGCGCGATGCTTGTAGGACTCCAGCGGCAGGGCAGCAGCGGAAAATCCCAGCCGTTCGACAAGAGCCGCCAAGCGAGCCAGTGGCCAGTATACGAACACAGCGATGATCTGGCTGATCCACAGGCGCGGCTTTTCCGGGAGCTTCGAGATCACGACGCGGAAAACATTGCTGAACTTCCACAGCGCGCGATACCAGGCTGGTCGGTTATCTAGCGCATAATAGAGATAGATCAGGAATGGCGCGCCCGGCTTAAGCTTGGTTGATATTTCGCGGATTGCGGCCTGCGTATCGGGGACATGATGCAGCACCCCGAGCGAAAACGCGAAATCAAGCGATCCATCTGGCAGGGGAAGTTCCCCAACGCTGGCATGATGAAAGGTCACATTTTGCGTTGCCGCCAGATTCGCGCGCGCGACGTTCAACGCATCGGGGCTGGCGTCAAGCAGATGAAGATGGCCGACGCGGGGCGCCACCATCACCGACCAGCGGCCGCTGCCGCATCCGACATCCATTCCGACGGAGTTAGCCGGCAAACAGTCCCATGGGAAAATATGAAAATAGGACTCGAAAATAGCCCTTCGGTCTTCCGTGGAAAAACTATCCTCTCCCTGACGGAAGGTCGACCATTCGTGACCGAATCCCGCAGCGACCGCAGGATCGATATTGCTGGACGGACGGTCGGACATGAGATTCCACGAGGCTGGGATGAAGAGTTTCAGGGAACACGGTCGTGTAAGGTGTTTAATCAAACCGGTGAGGAGTGACAACGTCCTCGGGCGGCGCGCCCCTTCTCACGATATGTGTTTGGGATATGTTCTTCGGAAATGTCCGCCTGGAATACTCCTGTATGCAGCAGCGCTTTTTCAAGTCCCGGATGCCACTTTTCATGGAAGCTTCAAAGCGATAGTAAGATACTCGGACAGGCGGGAGTGAGCATCATTGGTAGCTGTGCGGTGGCTTCAGTTGCTGCTTGCGACTGTATTGCTTGGGGGGTGCACATTCTTTTTCGATGTGCAGGATTCGGTTCAGCCGGATCCCGAACCCGATTCAAGACAACAGAAAATCATCTTCGAACGGATCCACCAGATCACGCAGTCGATGAAGGACGTCAACCGTTCCGAGGTTTCTGACGTCGGACCGAACGAGGCACAGTCCGGGCCCGAAAAGTGGACGGTGTGCTCGCGCGGAAGCGCCGGCTCTGAGTTGCGCTATTTCACATTCTTCCTGAAAGGTGAAACCGTTGCAAACTGGCGGCCAGCCGTGATTAACGATAAATGCGAAGCCCGCAGGTTCTCGCCCTTCTGACCTGGCCTGAATTCCGTCGGCGACGGACGTTAAGGCGTCAACTCGTCCGCTGAATTTGTTCGTTGTAAAGATCGACGATTGCTGCGCCGATCGCCTGTGCAGACATCTTCTCGACGACGAGCCGCCGGGCCGCCGCGCCGTAGCGCATTCGCAATTCCGGCGAGGTCGCCAGTTTGCCAATCGCATCGGCGAGTGCTTGCGGATTTTCGATCGGCACCAACAGGCCAGTCTGGTCGTGGATCGCGATTTCCCGGCAACCTGGTGCGTCCGTGGCGATAAGGGGCCGGGCACAGGCCGCCGCTTCGAGCAGACTTTTCGGCAGCCCCTCGCGGTGGGAGGGCAGTGCTGCGATATGAGAGTCCCGCCACAGCGAGGTAATGTCGTAAACATGGCCGAGCCACGTGATGCCGGGCTCGTTGTTCCATTGCTTTGCGTCTTCGAAGGAAACGGAATCAGGATTGGCCAGATCGGGATCTCCGGCGATGCGCAGGCGAACGTCCACGCCGAGTGCGCGCAGAATCCGGTGCGCGCCAACTAGGGCGCGAATGCCCTTGCTGGTCAAAAGCCGCCCGGCAAATCCGACTGTTATTGGGCCGGCAGGCTCGGGCATCGGCAGCAGTTTGTCTGTATCGACACCTGAACCGGGAATGCGGACGAGACGATTGGGATCGATCCCAATCGTCTCGAGCGCGGCGCGGTCATCCGGATTCTGAACCAGGAATATGGCGTGATCCCGATTCAGCAGGAATCGCAATGCAACCGCGATCACGATGCGAAGAAGGAGAGCTCTGGCCGTTGTCGATGTAAAAGCATAGCCGAGTCCGGTCATCGCATTGACCTGGGGCGTCGTCATTCCGAGGGATGAGATTCCTCCCAGCACGCAGATCTGCATGCCCACATGATGTACGATGGATGGCGAGAGCGTGCGTTTGATCTTTCGGAGCGCCAGGATGGTCGAAATCGCACTAAGCGGCGACAGGCCGCCACGCCGGAACGGTATTGGATGAATCGTAAATCCTTCGGCGCGGATGGCATCGGCACTCGATCCCACCGAAGTTGCTACATGAACATCGAAGCCCGCATCGCGCGCGGCCCGGGCCATTGGAAGACGATGAGAGACAAAAGCCCAATCCTCCGAAGCCACGTAAATTAGGATGGGTTTCATAAGATAACTTTGTTCACTTGGGATTCTTACTTTTTGCTATCCCATGATCCTTATCAATTGTACCGGAACGTTGAAAAGCGAATTCACCCATTAGCCGGTATCCATATCATCGACACTCAATCGTCCAGTACCGCCTTAGTTGCCCGGCAACGAAATGGAGGGTCCACATTTGCAATGCGTATAAGCTTCGCTATAGGGGAAACCGCTGGTTGCTTAAACAGGGATGACTTAGCTAATGGCGGGCGCGAAGGTGTCTATAGCTAAGTGGAGGTCAATGAGGAATAATATTCATTTCAGAGCAACTGTAATGGAATTCGGTCCTTTAAGCCAAGCAGACTAAGAATGTAGCCCTATGCCGTATTTGGACGTGCAGCAAATTTCGATGGAGCCGGGCTCCAGCCGACCGCCATCAATTTTGCTGGGCTTGCAACGAGTGATTGCCCAATCCGGTCCCAAAGGTCGGCTTTTCCCATAGCGGTAAGAGTCCATGCTAGCCAGAACGGGCGAACAGAAAAGACGTTAGATTGCCGATGGTTGCGTCGCCGGATCTCTTGTACAATCTCCGCAAGGGTCACTGGATTTGGATCCGATACGATAAAGGTCTCACCGACCGCTTGATCGACATTCTTTGCCGTTAAAACAGCTGAGCAAAAATTTTCGATTGATAAAACGGATCGACGGCTTTCGAGTGCACCGACCGGCAGCGGTAACGGCAAGCGCGCAATCTTCTCGACCGTCTCAAAATTTCCTTTTGCACCAGGCCCGTAAACAACTACCGGCCTCAGGATCGTAAAAGGTACGCCGCTATCACGCACTGCGATTTCAGCGAGCAACTTTGAGATACCATAAGCATTCACCGGCGTTGGCACATCTTGTTCGGTCAAAATGCTTGCTGAAATAGGACCAGATTGAGCAGCGATCGATGAAACTTGAATGAAATGCACACCTGTTTTAGCGGCCGTAATTGCTAACGACCTGGTCGCGAGGTGATTTACTGTATTATAGGTTTCGTCTGTGACCAGGGTATGAGCCGCACCGGCCAGATGGACGATGGAATCGATGCCCTCGACCAGTGGTGCCCAGTCCACTTCTGCTCTGGTAAAGTCAACGACTCGGACGCTTTCGACCTGCGGGTCCTGCGGTACAGCGTCCGGAAATCTAGTTGCGGCTCTGACCGCGTAGCCGTTCTGCACAAGGAATGGCACGAGATGCTTTCCCAAGAACCCGCTCGCGCCAGTCACTAGAATTTTCTTGCGAGACAATCTTTGAATGTCCTCTATGAAGGAATGAATCGCGAACCGATTTGATGGACCTGTGTCCTAGACCGTTAGGTACAAAATGGTCTCTATATAACGTACAAAACGTACGTGGACTGTTCAAGTCCTCCGGAACACTTTGTTCCGATGAAGGTGTTTGGGAAAAAGCTTCGGGAAGCTGCCGCTCAGTTGGGATTGAGCAGTGCGGATGTTGCCCATCGAGCCCAACTGAGCGAGCGCCGGTACGGTCATTATGTTCAAGACAATCGAGAACCCGATCTGGCCACACTTATTCGTATCGCAAAGGTCTTGAATACGACGCCGAATGATCTTCTGGGTTTTGGCGAATGCTCAGAGAAGCCATCCCGGCACTCCCTTCTGTTCGATCGACTGCGTGCCGCGGCTCAGGTTTTGAGCGAGGGAGAGTTGGAGACGGTGCTCGTGCTGGTAGATGGCCTGGCCGCACGTCATAAGAAGCGGAAAGCGAAGTAACCAGCGCGGCCCTCTCTTACTGAGTAAGAGTTCCAAAGACGAATACCAAGATCGGCATGATTGGTTTGATGGCGGCTGCGGCTTGTTGGAGGTAACCGATGCGTACTTATTTTAAACCTCTTGTTGAGATCCAAAGCTTTCGCGAAACCTCGATTGGATCGAGGTTAACCCTCTGCCACCAAGCGCGCTCGTCACCGAAGCAATGATTTTCCCGATGATGAGCTCGACACAGGGGCACCGTAAACTCATCGCTGGTCTTGCGAGACATGGCCCGGGGTTGAGCAAACCGTAAATGATGGGCGTCGGAGGGAGATCGTTCACAGATCAAACAAGGCTGCGAGGCGACAAACCGCAAGTGGGCTTTGTCGCGATGTCGTCGAGGCTCGCTGAGTGCAAGCTCGCTCTTGTCGATCTTCGGCTTTTCGGTTGTATCGACGAACGGTTCTGTTGAGATAGTTTCAACAACCACTGGAATGGGAACGAAGCTCTCTCCGCTTCCACTGCGTTTCCTTTTCCCTAGCTTCTTTCTCTTCTCCTTCGGTGGTCCGACCGATCCGGAAGTATACCGAGACGTTGATTGAGTATCGTCGCTCGGCGTGCTGTCCAAGATCGAAGGGAAGGTATTTGTGCCCGGTGCTTGATCTTGAAGCGCAGCCATCTTGTCCGTGAATGCTAGTTCTATCAGCTTGGCATCGCTCGCCACGAGGCGGTTTTTTGCTTTGAGAATATCTGTGGCGCACGCCTGCAGATCTTCGATCGTGGTCAATGTATCGATGTTAGATTGAACTTGAAGCCGCATTGAGCATGAAGCGTCGACATCCAGTGCGTCCCTAGCAACAGCCGCTTGCGTTTTACTCAAAGCCGCGGGCCCCGTAGAGGCGCCAGCATGTTGAGAATTTCCATTCTGATAGTTGGCAGCAGATTCAATTTTCCGATTTACTTCAGAATTTTGGAGATCGGGCGTGTCCAGATCATCTTCTCCCGCGATGCCAACCAGCGTGAACAAGGCATAGCGCCGCGCGTAGGTCAGTGCCGCTCCCATTCGTCGCGGCGCGGCGGCGTCCGACAGCTGGCAGACCGGCCAGTCCGACGAAATCCATTCCCCGGAGGTGTGCATCAGGATTGTAGTCAGATTGACCAAACCATTCGCCTGGTCGATGTCGGTGGTTTGGGCAACGGCAATTTGCTGGCCACCTAAGGTTTTGCGAACAATCTCGAGACCACTCGACAGCGACGCATAACGAAACGTCTGGGGATTATCGCCGCGATTATTGTGATGGATCATGCCAACCATGGATTTTTCCGGGTTGGTGAGTTCGGTCTGGGCCTTGGCCAGAGCGGTCGCGATCGCGGCCACGCTTTCACTAGAGCGATGCATGGGCGCGCTCCATGTCGACCAGATCAAAGGTCACCGCCCCAGATTTGGAGCGTTTGGCGCGGATGCCATGCCCCATGGCTTCCTTGGCGTCCTCCGGCATCAGTACTTTGAGCTCACCCTTGGCCCGCTCGTGGGAGAGATGGGCGTTGCGTGTTTCAAGGTAGAGGGATGCAAACTCGGCCCAGGAGTTGGAGGCGTTCATATCGACCACCCGGACAGCTTCAATCCGCGGCTTGGGTGGCTCGCAGTCGAACAGTGCCGGTGGCTCACCCGTCTTGACCGCGCGCCAGAAGGCCTTTTCTGCGGCGATCAGGACGGTTTGGTAAATCGGATCGGCCTCGATCGCGAGTTCGACCCATTTTCCGCCACCATTGATGATCGACAGCACCGACATCTTGGTCTCGGCGACCAACATGTTGTGCTGAAGCTGGGCCATATGTTTCTCGGCGGCCGCCCCTTCCGAGAACGACCATGGCAGCATGAACTTGGCCTCGAACACCGCGCCGGTTGCATCCACCAGCCCGTCGAGGGTAGCCGCCATCCAGGGAAACGCCCGATGAATGGCGTGGCGCTGGACGGCCACGATGCGATGCCCTGACTGACGCTCAAACCAGCGCCGATTGAGGTCCTCCGTCACCAGCCCCAATTGGACGATCAACTCACCCGAGAGATCCGGGCCAGCGACCTCGCCTCGCTTCTCCTTCCAAAGTTGCAGTAGGGCCTTTTCGTTCTTCCCCATGATGACACGGGCATCCGAGCCGCCTATGAAATTCCGCCGATCTTGTCGTTTTGTTTGTTCTCTTGTAGCCATATTTAGAAACTCCTTCTTAGATCGCACCATCGATATAGCGATACTAAAAGTATCTATTCGGAGCATGTGTGTCAATACTAAAAGTATCAATTAGGCAAATCAAAGCGGCGCGAGCTTTGTTGAGCTGGTCCCAAGAGGATCTCGCGAAGAGAGCTGCAGTGTCCGTTCCAACTGTTAAGCGGCTGGAATCAGAGGATGGTGAATTAGGAGGGCGGGAGGACACTGTTCAAAAATTGCGCGCCGCCTTTGACTCTGCCGGAATTGAGTTTCTTGGAGGAAGCAAAGGGCCGGGGGTGCGTTTGCGAAGTAAACCCGGCTGTGAATGATTGGGCTCATTCAGAGTGGCTCTGACCAACTAGGAGAATTTTTGCGAAGCTCGCCGGTTCCGCTACTTCCGGCAGATGAATCTTCGTGATTCTTGGCCGATCTGCGGGTAGCGGCGTCTTTGCTGCAATATGTAGCTAAAATCGGATCGGCAGCCTGCGACGTGAAAGAAATCTGTGCGATAAATCTCGATCCGCGTAGTGAAGAGACCATCTGAGAATGATCTTTAATGGCAGAGAGTGCGTGAAATCGTTGCCGTCAGATCCTAATGTTAATCGAATTCCTTCGCTCGACGCGTTGCGCGGGATCGCGATATTGATGGTCAACTTAGGGCACTTTATTCCCGCCCGGGTAGCGCTGGGCGATGCATCCTATCACGTGGTATCGCTCGGGCGGGGCGGCGTGGTGCTGTTTTTTCTTTTGAGCGGCTACCTCGTTTTTAGGAACATAGAAAAGCAGGATACCGCTACTTTCATTTCGCGCCGGCCGTCCTGCTGATCGCGGTAGACGGTCGCCTTCGGGAAAAGATGCGAGTCTCTGTAGATGCGCGTCCCCGCGCCGGGGCTGCAATAGCAAGATCTATCTGAACGCGAGCTCCGTTGCGACGCAACCGACGACGTCAAGGTTCGACAAAATTCATAATTTCGCGGTAATATCAATATATTAGTCTTAGTTGTATGGCTATTCTTGACGTTCATCCAATGAACACGGTAAGGAAATCGATGCAGGAGTGAGGTGATGGAGCGAGCGGTTCCCGAAAACGGGCGCGAGGACGACAGCGACCGTATCATTCTCGGTCTTCTGAATTCCGTAGAGCAGGACGGGGCGCGTTCGCAGCGGCATTTCGCGGCCGAACTCGGAATCGCTCTTGGCCTCGTGAATGCGTATCTCAATCGTTGCATCAAGAAGGGGCTGGTGAAAGCTAGTCAGGCGCCAGCGCGCCGTTACGCATATTACCTCACGCCGCAAGGCTTCGCGGAAAAATCCCGCCTGACCGTTGAGTATCTGTCGTCGTCGTTTGGATTTTTCCGAAAAGCGAAGGCGGACTGCATCAAGGCCCTGGAAACGGCGAAAGAGCGGCAACTCAAGCGGCTTGTTCTGTTAGGTGTTTCGGATCTTGCGGAGATCGCCACGATTTGTGCGATAGACACCGGCATTGTCCTCGTTTGCATGGTCGCCCCATCAAATACGCTTGACCGATTTGTCGGCTTGCCTGTTGTCGACGATCTTGACGCAATTGAAGATCAGGTGGATGGCGCGCTGGTGACATCGTTGTTTTCGACGCCTGAAGTTGACGTATTGATCAATAGTGCAAGAAAAAAATTCGGCGCTGATGCCGTCATCATTCCCGAATTGGTCGATTTACGTCCACGCAAGGCGAAGGGGCGTGTGTCATGACTGGCTTTGCGAATTCTGCTTGGTATGTTGCTCAGACACAGACGCAAGCTGAATCAAAGGCTTGCGCAAATTTGGCGCGACAGGGGTTTGAGGTTTATTTGCCGCGTTACCCGCGGACAGTGCGTCACGCGCGGCGAATTAACGTTGTCCGAGCGCCGTTGTTTCCGAGCTATGTCTTCGTCAGAATTGACCTCAAAGCGCAAGGATGGCGCGCCATTAATTCTACGATTGGTATCAAGAGACTCGTTGGGCACGAAGGAACGCCAGCGCAAATTGCGACGGATGTTATCGAGACTCTCAAGCAGCGCGAAAAAGCCGATGGCTTTTCTTCCGTAATCTCGCCGGCATCGCGTTTTAAGACAGGCGATGCCGTCCGTATTTTGAAGGGCGCATTCGATTCGTGTTGCGGGATATTTCAGGCGCGCACGGACAGTGAAAGGGTCGAGATTCTCCTGGATCTGCTAGGCCGGAAAGTGAAGGTTGTGGCAGGCGCAGATATGATCGAGCTAGCGTAATGAGATCGTGTGTTGCGGTCTGCTGCTTTTCCTGTCGGTCCTTTAACCGGGAAGCGCTGTGAACCCAGTATTGTCCGCGATCGTTAAGGATGCTTGGGCGACGCTTCGATGGAAGCTGCCGACGTTAGCTTTGCTTACATTCGTAAATGCCGTTCTCGAAGGTGCGACAATTGCATCATTGCTGCCACTGTTAGGCAGTCTTGGTGGAGAAGGTTTGGTTGCGAATGATAGGGTTAGTCGGATAACAGCGGAGGGCCTGAGGCTACTCAATGTTTCGCCGAGCCCCGGAGCGGTTGCTGGCCTGATAATTGTATTAATTGCAGCAAGTGCCATTACCTTTATTGCCTATTCTCATCTCGCCTCTCGCCTTCAAGCATTTTATGTCGCTTCCTGGCAGCAACGAATATTCGCTGGATTCCTGGCGGCAGACTTTCGTTTCTTTGTTTCTCACAGGACTGGTGACCTAGTTGCGGCGATAACGAATGAGCCAAGCCGGATCGGCCTCGTCTTTTCGCAGGTCAATCTTATAATCGCGGCCGCGCTTTTTATCTTTGTTCAGATCGTTGTTGCGTTGTTTATCGCCCCGTGGGTTGTAGCGCTTCTCGTCGGATTCGGCGTATTGCTGTTTGCATTAACGCGATGGTGGAGTGTGCGCGCTGCGCGATTCGGGGCTGAACTAACAAAAGTAAATGCTGATCTGATGGTTGATGCTAACGAGATCATTGGTGGGGCAAAATTCGTCAAGGCGACAGCCACGGAAGATCGCGCCTTGAGCCGATTTGTCCGGGCGGTAGGCCGGTTAGAAACATTGAGCTTCGGAAACTCATTCGACGGTCAGGTCGTCAGGGCCATTTTCGAGTATAGCGGCGGTCTTCTTATCGTTGGGCTTATCGTCTTGGGGCCGAAGTTGCTGTCTGTCGATGTCAGTGCAGTACTGGTGATTGTTGCTATTTTCGTAAGACTCTTTCCCAAGATCACCGCATTGCGCCAGAATCTGCAGATCGTCGATTTTCACGCACCAGCTTTCGATGTGCTGTCAGGTCTGTTGCGGGAAGCCTCATTGCGCCATGAAGCATCAGGTAACGATACGCCGCCTGGATGGCCGGGCTCTGCGCCGGCCTCCATAGCCCTGGAAAATGTGTCAGTCCTGCTCGGTTCGCGGGAGCTGCTCACCGACGTGAATATCGACATACCTGCCGGGGCATTTGTGGTGTTTACAGGTCATACTGGCTCGGGAAAGACGACCTTGTTGGATTGCATTCTTGGCTTGCGACGTCCCAGCTCGGGCGTCGTGAAGATCGACAAATATGCGATCGATCAGTTGCCAAGTTTCGCATGGAGGAGGGGCATTGGTTATCTGGGACAAGATCCGGTCCTGTTCAATGCGAGCATTGGTGAAAATCTCCGCTGGATAAACCCGCAGACCACAGACGAGGAAATCGGCACGGCGCTCGAGGCCGCGGCGGCCAATTTCGTCGGTCGGCTGCCTGAAGGCCTCGATACCGTTGTAGGCAATCATGGTAGTCGGATGTCTGGAGGTGAACGCCAGCGCATTGCGCTTGCGCGAGCATTGCTGGGTTCGCCGCGTCTTTTGGTTCTGGATGAAGCGACGAGTTCACTGGATATCGAAACTGAGGAACTTGTCACCGAGGCACTGGTAAGATTGAAGGGTCGGATAACTATTGTGGCGATATCGCATCGCCCCGCTCTTATCCGTAATGCCGAGATCGTCTTCCATCTTAGCAATGGTAAAGTTGAGCGAGTCGAAAAACCGGATTCTCAGGTGGCGGGCGAGGTGCAATCCGCGCCTGTCGCGCGTTGTCACTAGAGACTTTACCTTGCGTCGTTGCGAGGGGATTGCCGTTTCGTGGGGGATCTGCCCTGATTAGTGCTTCACCGGGTTGCGCCTAGTGGGTGCAAAAAGTCTGTATTGTTACAAAGAAATGCGAATGCGTTTAAGCGATGTGTTCGGATATTTGATGATCGAGGTTCGATGATGGCTACCAAATTTGATGCAATTGTTATTGGTGGCGGCATTTCGGGGCTGATTACCACGCTAATTCTGAGTGGTAATGGATATCGTGTTCTACTGGTGGAGAAAGAGCAGCGTCTTGGCGGAACCAACAATTCATTTCGTAATCGCCGAGGCGATACCTTTGATTTCGGGTACCACACTCTCGATTGCGATCGTTCGCCCTTTGCTACCCGCTTTTTTTCCGAGGTTTTGCATAACCAGTTTCATACGTTTGCCTTGAAAAGGGGGATCGCGATCAAGGGGCATACA
Organism: Bradyrhizobium sp. G127; assembly: GCF_021502575.1. Classification (NCBI taxonomy): domain Bacteria; kingdom Pseudomonadati; phylum Pseudomonadota; class Alphaproteobacteria; order Hyphomicrobiales; family Nitrobacteraceae; genus Bradyrhizobium; species Bradyrhizobium sp. G127. Next base: position 1,005,460 of record NZ_JAKFGN010000002.1, on the reverse strand, counting down.
ATGCCCTACAACGCGCCGATTTCCGAATGGCCGGAGGCGATCAGATGTTCGGTCGAAAAGACGGAGTTTGTCGATACGATCGATTGTTCTCCAACTCAGGCAGATCTGGCGAGTGTCTATGGCGAATATTTGGCCCGTCTTGCGTTCGATGAAATACTTCCTTCGTACCCAACGCTATCTTGGCAACTCAAGAACGGTAAGCCTGAACCCGATCTGATGGATCAGGTGTATCCGTGGTTCTTCCCGCGGAGCATCAAACAATCTGTCGGTAAGCATGAATGGAATCGATTTCACCAAAAGGTTCGCGATCAGGGCGAGCACTTGGTTATGTATCCGTCAAATGGTGGCTTTGGTGGCTTTATCGACGCGGTCGTTAAAAAGATAGATCCGCAGAAATCCACGATTATCCAGGGGTTTTCGAAATTGGACGTGTCAATCGACCCAGATAGTCAGAGAATCCAGTCTGTCGATGTCGATGGTGTATTGTACGAAGCTGATCGGTACTTCTGGTGCGCGCCTCTCGCCATAGTCGGAAGACTGCTTGGTGTGCCGTTTCCGTCGGCTCATCCGCAGATGCTTTGTCTCGGAAGCTTTATTTTCGAACAAGAGCTTCCGTTTTTCTATCATGAAATTCTGGTTGGTGAGAGAGGGGTTCCGATCAACCGCATTTCATTTCCTGGCAAGATTGCCGGCGGCGAGAACGACAAGGTTCAGGTTGAGTTCGCTTACCCTTTGGGGGAGATGGTCATTGTGGAGAAAACCTGGGCTGTAGCTTGCCGTTCATATCTTGAGAAGCTGGGCTTGCTTCAACATGACAACCCGCTGATTGAGTATCATTTTTTTGGCGCGAACAAGGGCTTTGTTTCGACGCATGATCCGTTGAAGATGCTTGCCGACTTTCGTGCTAGCCTCCGCCCTTCAACCAATATTGTTTATCCATATATTGGACTGGAGGTTGATAGCATCAGCCGGATCATTCCATCTGTGTTCCGGGAAGTTTATCGGGCTATAACGACCTGAAGAACGCATTGAACTGAGCGCGGATCAAATGGGTCCATACGTTTTCTCGAGACGATAAGTAATGGCCGTGCGCAGACCCGCTTCTGTCAGATGAAATTCGCTGACGTGAAGAGGAACGGTGGTGCCGCCAAAGCCACGCTTAAACTTCGATATGTTCATATGTTTCGCGCTGGGGTTGTCATACCACTGTCTGGAAAATTGCTGAACGCCGATATCGTAGAACCAGACGTCATGTTGCTTTAGCCATTGTATGAGCTGCCATTGCGCAACATGAAAAACAGGTAGCTTTATGTCGTCAGGATCCCGGCAGCCTGATGCGTAGAACGCTCCCTTTCCGTAAACGATGAGCAGGATGAACCCGACCGATTTGTCGCCATTCATAACTTGCACTAACGCGCCTTCGCCGCGATAAATCCACTCACGCATCATGAGAAATGTTTCTTCTGATCGCGTGACGCGTCCAGCATCTTTCGCGTGTAAAGCGCGATACTCCTCGAAAATCGACGACGGCAGCTCGTTTCCGTGCCAAATCTTGACCGTGAGGTAGCGCTCGCCTCGACGAATGTCATACTGGTGGCCGTGCCTGACTGCGGTCCAGAGCTTAGAGGTGTCATTTCTGAGGTCGATAATCTGCGTGGCGCGCGAGATATCGAGCGCTCCATATCGAGCGTATGGATTTGCGAGAGGCAGGGATGACCCAAGAAATCCAGGGGCCAGAGCGGGTGAGATAAGCTGAAATGTTTCCACGCAGTGATTTGCTGCGAGGTGCTTCAGGTGTCCGATGACAAATTCGAGGACCTCCCACCGGCCCTGAGCAGTCAAATCGCCGACTAAGGCGGGCGCTGGCAATGGGACGCCTGCGTAAGTCAACCGGGGACGATCTGTGCCGTCAACGTCATCGTGATATAGCGATAGAACCGCGGGGCCGACTTCTAGAAAACATGGAACAATGGCAAGTCTCGCGCCGCCTCGCGTGACCCAGAAGGACAAATTGCGCTGAAAGCTTTTGCCCGCATAGGCGCGGGTGTAGCTCATCCAATGGCTGGTGTGCCAAAACCAAGCGTCGGGGGATCGTTCGGCAAACTCGTCCCACTTGGCAAGGTTTTGGTCGTCCAGCGGTTCAACTTTCATAAACGTGGCGTCCCAGTTTTGCGCAGCCGCTGTTTGGCGCGAGTGTTGGTCAGTGGTGCTGCCGGCCATGTGCCTGGTCTTTGGCGATGCCGCGTATTCGTGTTCTATACCGGCTTCCACGCTTTCGGTGCCTTGATTGACGTTCATAGCATGAACATGCTATAGGGCGTCCATGGATTTTTGGCTATTGACGCCGATAAATGCCAGAAAACATGGGGTTGGGCGACCCATGGTCTTCCGGAAACCGATTGGATCGGCTTTCGGCAGGATTAGTTTGATGCCTTTCGGCTGACCGGGAGTCGGGTGATTTTCACCTCGACTGCGGTAGCAATTTTCCAAGCAAATATCGTCCATCGGATGCCCAATGACCAATTTGCCCCTTCGTACAGTGACAAACTTTGCGCGGTCGGATCGCTATAGGGCGGTCGTGCATAAAGTCATCGTGGGAGGGGCTCACACCTATTCCAAAGGCGACGACCAATTTCCTGTTTTAGCGCCGGCGGCTATTGCGAGAGGCAGGCACGGGCGTGTGTGGGATATCGACAATAACGAGTATGTCGACTGTGCTCTCGGGCTCGGCGCGGTAAGCTTGGGGCATGCTTACGAGCCGGTCGTCGCGGCCGTTCGCGAGCAACTGGAAAGAGGGGCGGCATTTCAGCGGCCAGCATCGATCGAGCTGGAAGTTGCGGAAGCTTTTCTTGCGCTCACGCCGGGGATGGACAGGATCAAGTTCGCAAAGAACGGGTCCAACGTCACGACTGCTGCGGTGAAACTAGCGCGTGCCTTCACCCAGCGGGAATTGGTGGCATTTCCTGGCAATCATCCGTTCTACAGCTTCGATGACTGGTTTATCGGCGCGACATCTGTCCGCGCTGGCATACCCGACGGCGTCCGGCGTTTCTCGGTGACGTACGATTCTGGAAATCCGGAGACCCTTCGTCAACTGTTCGAAGAATACCCCGGTAAAATAGCGTGCGTTATAACTGAGCCTGAAGAAGCGGTGCCGTCGTCGCCAGAAGCAATCAGAAGCATCGAGCAAATTACCAAATCGAACGGCGCCATTTTCATCGTGGATGAGATGGTCACCGGCTTTCGCGCCGGCCTGCCTGGTTCCTATACGGAGATTGGCCTCAAGCCTGATCTCGCGACATGGGGGAAGGCGATAGGCAACGGCTTTTCCTTTTGCGCGTTGACCGGCCGCGCGGATATTATGGAGCTTGGTGGTATCAAGCAGACCGAAAGGCCGAGAGTCTTTCTGTTGTCTTCGACGCATGGCGGCGAGGCGCATACACTTGCTGCTGCTCGCGCCGTTATTGCCGAATACTCGCAGCGCGACGTTATCGGTCGACACCGTGAACTGATTGCTCAAGTTGCAGCCGGAATGCGCGAAATTATCGCCCGTCATTCGCTGTCAGGTGCGATTACTGTTCTTGCGTCGCCGTGGCGTGTGTCGCTTGCATGCAAAGACGCGACTGGAACCGTTTCACCCTCGCTTCGCATGTTGCTTATGCAGGAAATGATCGGCCGCGGAGTATTGTTTCAGGGCTTCTATGTTGCCTGCTTTACGCACACCGAAGAAGATGTTGCCAGGATACTGGAAGCCTTTGACGAGGCCTGCTTCGTTTATGGCTATGCGCTACAGTACGGAGTGAATGAGCTTCTCGTCGGTGGGGCCGCTCGCCCGGTATTTCGAAAGTATGTCGGCTGTACCGGCGTGTGCCCCAGCACCACATGCCCGCACGAGGCCGGCTGTCGCGGTCATCTCTGAATATGGCTTCTCGTGACAATCGCAGCTCGTATATCATGGAAAATCCAGTGATTGAAATTGCCGGACGCAAGATAGGTCCCGATTTCCCACCTTATGTGATTGCTGAAATTTCGGCGAACCATAAGCTGGATATCGAGCGTTGCTTGATGTTGATCGACGCCGCCGCGGATACCGGCGCTGATGCTGTCAAGATTCAATCTTACACGCCGGATACAATCACGATTGATTCCGATAGACCGGAATTTCTCATTCGTGGCGGGTTGTGGGACGGATATCGGCTCTACGATTTGTACAAGGAAGCCTATACACCGTTTGAATGGCACCCAGAGTTGTTCGAGCGGGCGCGCAAACGGAACCTCACACTCTTTTCGACGCCCTTTGATCAGACCGCAGTAGATCTTCTCGCATCACTTGATGCACCGGCGTACAAGATCGCTTCATTCGAAGCCAACGATCTTCCGCTGATCCGTTACGTTGCTCAACGCGGCAAGCCCATGATTATCTCCACGGGCATGGCCAATCTCGGTGAGATTGGGGAAGCGGTGTCAGCGGCGCGAGAAGCAGGTGCAACTCAGATCGCTCTTCTGCACTGCGTTAGTGCTTATCCTGCCGGAATTGAAGATGCGAATGTCGCGACGGTGCCTCACTTGGCTTCGGCGTTCGATTGCGTCGCGGGCTTGTCGGACCACACGCCTGGTATTGGTGCATCGGTTGCATCGGTTGTTCTGGGTGGCTGCATCATAGAGAAGCATTTCACCGTCAGCCGCGCTGACGGTGGGCATGATGCTGAATTTTCGCTGGACCAAGACGAATTCCGCAACCTCGTTAATGAGTGCAAGGCAGCATGGGCGGCTGTCGGAAAGGTGAACTACGATCTTCTTGGGAGCGAGAAGGGAAGCATTATGCATCGGCGATCACTTTACGCCGTCAAACCGGTCGCAAAAGGTGAGATGTTTTCAGCGGAGAACGTGCGATCCATCAGACCGGGCAATGGATTAGCTCCAAAATATCTGCCAAAAATTCTGGGACGACAGGCCTCCCGGGACATAGCTTTCGGTGAGCCTCTTGGCTGGGATATGGTTCAAGCTTCAGGATGAAAGTGCTTTTGTCCAAGAAGCTGCTGTCCCAGTTTTACAATTCTTTCGCTTCCGCGGGTGTCGACAGCTTTTCGGGCACGACGCCCTGTCGATACGATTTCGTCCTCGGTGGGCACGCGCAGTCCGTGCGAGCCAACCCCCAGCAGCAGACCGGCCGCGCCGAGCGGTCTTGCAAAGCGTTCTTCTTCAGATGTTTGCGGAATTACATAGACGGCTTTCCCCAAACTCATTGCTTCAACCATGGTCGTGCCGCCGTTACTAACGACCCACGAACTTCTGGCAAGCAATCCGGAAAAGTCGGGGGGGCTCTCGACGATCGTGAAGTCCGCAGCGGCCTCGCCGATGTCTTGGGAGAGTGGTCCGCGCACGAGAACCGTCTTGAGTCCCAAGGTGCTTAAGGTCGTCGCGGCTGTGAAACCATGATTTCCGACGTCCGCGCCGCCAATGCTCACCAGTGCGTAAACTCCCCTCGAAGGTGTCGCGTCGCGAACGGACTTTCGGATAATCGCATACTCCAGTCCGAAAAAAAGCCGGCCGCAGGGAATTGGGGTGAGAGGTTGGTTCATGCGGACAAGGCAGTCCGGGCTGCCTTGTCCAAGGTAGTCCAATCCGATCACCTTGTTGCCTCTTCGTCGCGCTAAATTGAGCCAAGTATCGTCCGGATAGGGCAGATCGATAATCACTAGTCCCGGTTTGCCATGGTCGATAAGGGTTGCTGAGGGACGTTCGAGCAGGTTGATGAATTCAACTTCGAAACCACTTTCAGAAAATGCATCAGCCACCTCGCGACTGCGACTGATGTGACCGTATCCATGCGTCGCGCTGCCGTCCGCAATAAGCTGCACAAAGGAAGCACGCTGTTGATCGTTGATACTCTGCATTACGACGATGCTTCGTTCGAGATAGTTAGATGAGTGACAAGTCGGCCGCCTGGAATACAAAAAACCTAGGTATTCCAGATGAATTTAGCAAGTTTGTTCGGCATCATCCCAGCGAACTGATGCTTCGGTCACTGTTCTCTTCGACTTATTCAACGAATCCGCCAAAGATCACCAGCGATACACGAGTTCTGGATATTGGGGCGATGTATATGAACAATTTGGTCCCATTCCATGATCGGGGTGCCCGGTGCTTTGGAGTTGAGATCAATGAAGACATGGTCAGCATTGCAAGGCGGTGTGCGGAGCAGCAGAGCATCGCTGCGGATATTCGTGTCGGCAGCAACCGCAGTCTTGGTCATGAGAACGATAGTTTTGATATCGTGCTGTCTATCAATGTCGTTCACTACGAGAACGATCAGGCTGGCTTGCGAGCGGCAATCGAAGAGTATCATCGCGTTCTCGATAAAGATGGGCGACTTTTCGTCGTCAGCGCAGGGTCCGAACATTATATTCGGCTGAATGCAAAGCACCTTGGTCCAAATCGCTTCGAGATTACCGCGGATGATTTTCGTCGTGGGCAGGTGATGGCTTATTTTGAGGACGAAGCGCAACTTGGGGAGCTTCTGAGCGAGAAATTCCGCTTGGTTGAAACTGGTCGGGTTATCGAGAAGCACGCTCGCGCCAATGTCGACTTCCTATACGCTGTTGCTGTGAAGTGATTGGTTTGAAAGTGTCTGTGCAGAAGACCATCATGTTCATCGGGGCAGGTCAGCACCAACTTCCGGGAATCCAATATGCAAAAACGCGAGGTCATCGGATTATCGCGCTTGATGGCGATGCGAACGCGCCAGGTTTTTCCTGCGCCGATGAATCGCACGTTGTAAATATCAAGGATGTCGATGCGTGTTTTGGAATTGCTCAAAAGTGCACTTTCGACGGTGTCCTTGCTCTCGCGACTGAAGCCGGCGTGCGCAGTGCATCATTCATTGCGGAGAAATTCGGACTTTCAGGATTGCCGTTTTTAGCTGCATGCAACGCGACAGATAAGCTTGCAATGCGGAAAAATTTCAGTGACGCCGGTATTCCGTCTACCCTGTTTCGCTCTTGCCGCTCCATCGATGAGGCCAACGAAGCTTATCGAAAATTGGGGCCAAGGGTCGTAGTGAAGCCGGCAAATAGCGCCGGATCCAGAGGAGTTTCCTTTGTGCAGGCGCTGGAAGACGTTTCGGACGCGTTTTCAGTGGCCAACGTGGTGGCTGACGGTGGAGACATTCTGGTTGAAGCGTTTCTCGAAGGACCAGAGGTCGCTGTCGACGGCTTTATGATCGGTGACCATTTCCATCTCTTCTGCGTCAGCGATAAAATTCGGACAACGCCACCGGCGCTTCTCGATACGTCTGTCATATTTCCGGCAGAGCGCTCTGCGTCTGAATGCGATGCAATTGTCGAAGTCGCAACAAGAGCTGCTCAGGTGCTTGGCATTCGTAATGCACCGATCCACGCGGAGCTTATTGTGACGCGAGAGGGGCCGAAGATGGTGGAGATCGCGGCGCGCGGTGCAGGTTTTCATGTCTTTACCGAGATCATGCCGTGGGTTAGTGGGGTCGACACCGTCAAGGCGCAGATTGCTCTCTGCCTTGGTGATCACCCGGATGTTCAAGCCGGTCCACTTAAAGCTGCTGTTCTCGAGTTTCCATTGGCTCCTGCAGGGCGCGTACAAGCCATTGAGGGCATGGAATCGCTCGCCTCCGATCCGGGGCTGATCTTCTCTGAGGTATTCTGCAAGGTCGGAGACTTAATTGGACCGTTGCGCTCAGGAGCGGACCGTGTTGCAGCGTTGTGCGCTAAGGGTGAGACCTTGATCGAGGCTCGCAGCGCACTATTGCGCGCACGTTCCAAATTGAACATCTCCATTGAGTCTAGGGTAAAGCAGTGACAAAGCCTCTGTCGATCGCTCTAACCTTTGATCTGGATCCAGATGTTTTCGATGCATCAATCGACCCAGAGAGCCACCGCAGCCGTTTGACGTGGCTCTGTATAACTCTTGGTATCAGTCGAATTCAGGAAGCGCTCACAAGTGTCTCGGCATTTCGTGGCGTTGCTCCACCATGTACCTGGTTTGTCCGTGTCGACAACCAGATTGCCGATATCTACGGCCGTCCGGCTTATTTGCTTAAAGAGCATGATGAGATCTTCAGGGCTGCCCAGAAGAGGGGAGATGAAATCTCATGGCATCCGCATCTCTACCGCCGTGTTGGTGGTAACTGGATGCAAGAGACCGATGATACCGCTCTGGCTGAAGCCCTGAAGTCATCGGTCGCAGATATGCGCCAAATGGGCTACCAGGTGGAATGTTCTCGTATCGGCGAAGCATACGGCTCGTCGGGGATCATGCGATCCTTGTCAGAACTAGGAATCAAGTATGACGCGACAGCAATGGCTGGCCGCCGCAGAGTGGACGATCAGAGACTGATAGACTGGCTTCCAACGCCGTCGGATGGCTACCGCCCGTCGCGGGCTGATCATCGCGTACCAGGAAAGCCAGATTTCCCAATAATTGAAGTTCCTATGTCGATGCTCCAGGTGAAGGCCGAATACGATGAGCGGCCGATCCTGCGTTATCTGGATCTGTCGTTTCACCCGGCATCGCTTGCGACGGGGTTGTCTGATCTGGTGAAAGATGCGCCACACTTGGTGGCGGTTACGCATCCGAGTGCAATTCTTGCGGAGTGCCGGCCGTCCAAGGCCCATGGACTGCTGTCTTATGCGATCGAGGGGCTGGTCGAGAATGTTCTCGCTATTATTGCTTGCGCCGAGGCGGCCGGCAGGAGTGTTCAGTTTGTGACCATGAGCAACCTTGGCCGCCAGATCGAGAAGCGCATCGATGCTTAGCGTGGTTCATCTCGAGAACAGGCTCGCGACTCTGATCGGTCGTAAGCATTGTATTGCAGTCGGGCGAGGAGCTACGGCTCTCTGGCTTGCTTTTCGCGCCATAAGAGATGCACAGAGAAATGTTCTAGTCTTGCCGGCAACATTATGTCTCAGCCCAGCATTTGTCGCTCAACTCGCAGGATTTCAGCTCGAGTTCTGCGATGTCGAACCTTCGACAGGAAACCTTTCGCCGGAGAAGCTTGAACGGTTGCTTGCGTCAAACTCTAGCGTGAGAGCGGTGTTGCTTGCCCATCTCTATGGTCAGCCGGCGAAGATCAAAAAGATAAAGGCCATCTGCTCGGCGTTTGATGTGTTGCTTATCGAGGATGTGGCGCAGGCGCTGGGTGCATCTACCGAAGGTCGAATGTTGGGTGCTTTCGGAGATGTCACCATTCTGAGTTTTGGCCATACAAAAATCCTTGATGCTGGCGGGGGAGGTGCACTTCTTCTGGACGATGATGCGCTTGCAGATGAATTGCGATCTGCTTCGCGCGATCTTCCAAATCGGCATCCGGAAAGCTCCATATGGGCCGAAGATTATCGAAAGGCTTATTACGCACTGGCTCCATTGACCGAGCAGCAGCCGAGACTTCGCTCGCTAATTGGCGCGTTAGGGGCTGCATTCCCGAAAATGTACGTCTATCGGTTCGAGCATACCCTAGTCGATCCTATTGACCACCAGCTTGATCAGATCGACCGTGAAATCGATCACAGGCGTGCCATGGCCAGCGGGTACGCCGAACGACTGCGCGGACTTCCGTTATCGTTTATGGAAACAGATTCGGAAAGTGTGCCGTGGCGATTTAACATCAAGCTGGAGGAAAAGTGGCGAAACGCTGCACTGACAGCTTTGCGAAATGAAAATTTTGACGCCAGTTCATGGTATCCGGCGCTTCCTCCGTTCTTCCGGTTCGATGGTGAATGGGAAGCGCAATACCCCGGCGCGTCGGACATCGAGGCGGGTATTGTCAACCTTTGGGTTGATCGTTCCGTGACACGTTCGCGCGTTATGTCTTGTTGCGAAAGTCTGGCGCGTTCATTCGACCGTATCGGTGAGAAAGCTTGATATTGATGACTCTAGGTTCAAGAAAAGTTTCACTGGTGGACTGCACACTCAGGGATGGCAGCTATCAAGTTGGCTTCGGTTTTACTGCGGCGCATACTGGGGCCCTCGTTTCCCGTTTGGAAAAAACGGGTATCGAATGGATCGAAGTCGGGCATGGTCTCGGACTTGGCGCGCCAGCATCCGGGCGAGTCAGGTCCGCAGCTAGCGACAAAGATTACATTGTCGCAGCGCGAGACGCCCGTAAGAGTGCAAAGATCGGTGTATTCGCAATGCAAGCTTTCGCGAATACTGACGACATCAGCCGGGCTGTGGACCTCGGAATCGATTTCATTCGCGTTGGTGTAGACGCTGGGCGCTTTGACGAAGGTGAAAATTTCATTCGTCATGCCGCGCGACTGAATGTTCACGTTACTACGTTCTTGATGAAGACCTATACCCTTGGCCTGACTCGACTAAGCGAAAATGCCCGTCGTTTTGCAGACTGGGGAAGCGACGCCGTTTCGATCGTGGATAGCGCTGGCGGGATGACACCGCCAATGGTTCGCGACTACGTTGCTGTCGTGAAAGACAGGACAAATCTTCCGGTAAATTTTCACGGACACAACAACCTTCAGCTTGCGGTCGGAAATGCAATCGCTGCTATCGATGCCGGCGCCACGAGTCTGGATGCGTCGTTGCGCGGCCTGGGGCGATCGGCCGGGAACGCGCAGATAGAAGCTCTTGCGATTGCGCTGGATCGTTGCGGATTTGACACCGCATGTGATGCTTTGTCTCTGGCTAGGCTGGCGCGGGATTTTTATCCTGCGATCATCGGCGCGGAGGCCTCCGCGCCCCTATTTCGCAGCGAAGATTTGGTAGTAGGTATCGATTTTCCAGACCTCATCCAAGGAAAATCATTCGTTCATTCGGCCCTCCAGCCGATGATTGATGAGATATCAGAGGCTGCCAACGTAGATCCTGCTGATCTTGCCATCGAGGTTGGAAAGATTTCCGGTGGCCTCGATCTCGGCCGGGAAGCCGTAAAATCCGTTGCTGAAAAATTGGCGGGTCAAGGTCAATCAGGAGATTGACCGCTGAACATGACCATTTTTTAGCTAGAGAGGCGCCGGACGGACACGCGAGGGCGCGTCTCTCCCTTGCCGTCGAGGCACAGTAAGAGGTTTAAATGAACTCTGTAGATAGCCTGCAAGACACGAGCGCGAGCGAAGCTTGGCGCCATTTCGACGGAAAGTCGATTTTGGTAACCGGCGGCACCGGATCGTTTGGAAAACACTTCATTCGCCGATTGCTCAAGTCTGCGAACCCACGCCGGCTGGTGATCTTTTCGCGCGACGAGATGAAACAGTTCGATATGCAAAACGAATTGAATCCGCTCGACACCAACGGCGTCCTGAGATTTTTTATCGGCGATGTTCGCGACCGCTCCAGATTGGAAATGGCGTTCCGCGGGATAGACATCGTGATTCACGCGGCCGCGCTGAAGCAGGTCCCTACTGCCGAGTACAATCCGTTTGAGTGCATTAACACCAATGTCCTCGGCGCCGAATATATTGTCCACGCATCTCTCCGGTGTGATGTCAGTCAGGTTATCGCGCTTTCAACCGACAAGGCGGCAAGTCCGATCAATCTCTACGGTGCGAGCAAGTTGGCATCCGATAAGATATTCTTGGCTGCAAATAACCTTAGTGGTTCGGGCGGAGCACGATTCTCCGTGGTTCGTTATGGGAACGTGATGGCGTCTCGCGGAAGCGTGATCCCGTTCTTTCAACGGCTTGTTGCGGAGGGGGCGAAATCTCTGCCCATAACCGATCCGCGCATGACGAGGTTTTGGATTACGCTGCCGGTGGCGGCGGATTTTGTTGCTGCTAGTGTCGAGCGGATGTCCGGAGGTGAGATATTCGTCCCGAAGATTCCGAGCATGAAGATCACGAGTCTGGCGGATGCGATTGCGCCGGGAATGCCGCACGAACTGGTGGGCATCCGGCCAGGGGAGAAGTTGCATGAAGTTATGATTACGGAGGATGACGCTCGAAACACGATCGAGTTGTCGGATCATTACGTTATTCAGCCAAGTTTCGGATATTGGTCGCGCCCAGCTTATCTGGAGGCAGCAAAGCGGGTTGCGGAAAACTTCCGTTATGCCAGCGACAGCAATACGCAGTGGCTCGATGCCGACACGCTTCGTAAGCTGATCGGGCATATGGCCAGCTGATTCCATTGAGTAGAGACGTATTAATGACTGGTAGTTTTCTCCCATATGGCCGGCACGTTGTTGACGATGATGACATCTCGGCTGTTGCCGAGGTGCTGAGAGGGGATTGGCTTACCACCGGTCCAACAGTGGAGAAGTTTGAAGCATCGTTGGCGGAGCGCGTAGGTGCCAGGTTTGCCGTCGCCTGCTCAAGCGGAACCGCAGGGCTGCATATGGCTACTGCTGTCGCCGGCCTGTCCCCAGGCGATCGGGCGGTTGTTCCGCCTATGACGTTTCTCGCGACGGCAAATGCGGTTCGTTATCAGGGGGGTGATGTTGTATTTTCCGACGTCGATCCGCAAACCGGTCTTCTGAATATTGATGGGGTGCAGGACATAGTTGACCGGGCCCGGAATGGAATCCGGGCTGTGCTGCCGGTGCATCTTGCCGGCCAGACAGTGGATATGCCGTCTCTCGCACGACTCGCCAAGAAGGCCGGGTTCGTGGTCATTGAAGATGCATGCCATGCGTTGGGTACGGAGTATTTGGACGGAAATGAAGTCGTTAGCGTCGGATCGTGCAGACACAGCACGATGGCGGTTTTCTCGTTCCATCCAGTTAAAACGATAGCCATGGGCGAGGGCGGTGCCGTTACGACCAACGATCCGGATGTTTATCGGAAGCTCTTGGAGTTCCGCAATCACGGCATGACGCGCGAGGCAAATCAATTCCAAAACAGGGATATGGCGCTTGATTCTGATGCCGAGCCGAATCCCTGGTACTATGAAATGCCAAGCATTGGGTTCAATTATCGTGCCAGTGACATTCACTGCGCCCTGGCTCACAGTCAGCTCAAGAAGTTGAATTCCTTCATCGCCAGGCGCCGCGAGCTTGCCGCCCGTTACGACGAGCAATTGCAGTATCTGTCGCCGATTTTGTTACCCCCACTTCGTATTGAAGGCTGCAATCCTGCATGGCATCTTTATGCCGTTCGCATTGATTTCAAAGCAAGCGGCATGACGCGCAAGCAAGTCATGGTTCGCCTGCGAGAGGCGGGAATCGGATCGCAAGTACATTATATTCCGGTTCACCTGCAGCCATATTATCGGCGCTTGTATGGTGAATCCAGCCTGCCCGGTGCCACCGCGTACTATGCGGCGACGCTATCGTTGCCATTGTTTCCGTCGATGTCCGATGGCGATGTTGGCAGGGTCGTTGATACACTGGCGCATTGTCTCGGGATGAACTGAGAGATCTCAGGCGATGGAGGCTGGGCAGATGAACACGGTACGCAGCTGGTATGATTCGGCTTATGCATCCTTGGGCTTTGCTGCGCAGCGGCGCTATCCTAACGAAGAATTGCTGCGGTTTATGGGGCGTCATTTCTTCGGGATAGATCGAGTTCAACGGTCGTCGAAAAAGGTTCTTGAGTTGGGCTGCGGTTCCGGAGCGAATCTCTGGATGATCGCAAGGGAGGGATTTGAGACCTTCGGTCTTGATCTTTCTCCAGAAGCATTGCGCTTGTGCGGCATTATGCTTGAGAATTGGGGGGAAACAGCTTCGCTGCAAGCAGGCAGCATTCTGAACCTGCCTTATTCGTCTGACATGTTTGATGCTGTTGTGGATGTCTTCTCTACATACTGTGTCAATGAGATTGAGTTTGGTCGGTGTCTCGACGAAGTTGCACGCGTTACAAAATCGGGCGGACTATATTTTTCTTATTCGCCATCAAAAAATTCGGATGCGTTCGGGATGCATCATCCGGCGGCCAAGATCGATGATAGCACTCTCGACGGGATCGCGCGTTCGACGTCGCCTTACTACGGCAATACCTATCCTTTCAGATTCATTTCTCAGGAAGAATATGCCGATCTGCTGCGCAATCGCGGATTCAATGTCATTTCGAGCGAGCGAATTGGGCGGACTTACAGGGATGGTGCGGAGTATTTCGAATTTGTAAGTCTGACAGCTCAAAAGGCATGACAGATTTGAGGGTTATATCTGATCGGCAGCGGAAAGTTGCAGAGCGGCTGATACTTGGCACCGTCCAGTTCGGCATACCATACGGCGTGACAAACGCACGCGGTAAGGTTTCGCCGGAAAGGGCTTCCGAAACGCTTCTCGCGGCGCAGCGATCGGGTATCAGATTGGTTGATACAGCCGTCGATTATGGGGCCAGTGAGGAGGTGTTAGGTCGATACCTGCCTCCGGATATTGGCGTAGTCACCAAGATTCCTGCCGTCAGGGCCGATATCGTTTCCGATGCAGATATAGAGGTCGTAAGAAACGCGATATCACGGTCGCTTGAACGACTGCGTCGCACGAAACTCGATGCGGTTTTGGTCCATCAATGTACGGATTTGTTCAAGCCGGGTGGAGAGCGGTTGGCGCGATTTCTGGAGCAGCTTAAGGCCGGTGGTAGCGTCTCAACGATCGGTATCTCTGTTTATGATGGCGATGAGATCGATCGTGCACTGGAGCTGTTCCAGCCCGATATCGTACAGGTTCCTTTGAATTTATTCGACCAACGGCTCAAGCTGAGCGGCCACATCGACAGGATGCGTGATTTGGGAATCCAGATTCATGCGCGTTCTGCTTTTCTGCAAGGAGTGTTGTTGGCCGAGCCATCGAGCCTGCCGACTTACTTCAGGCAGTTTGATGATCAATTTGCGCGCTACAGAGAGTTTATTAGTTTGAGTGGAATTTCCCGCATTGCCGCATGTCTTGGGTTCATGATCGAGAAAAGCGGATGTGACTTTGTAATTGTGGGAGTGACCGACCGGACTGAGCTGGAGGAAATTCTTTCCTCGCTTCCGGGAGCGGGGGCTTTGCCGTCCATGGACGTGCTTGCTACCGATGAGGTAGCGCTGATCGATCCCCGCAAATGGAAACTTTCCGAACCCGTAGGCGAGGCGTCCCAGTAATGAGAATCGCGATTGTGCCCGCGCGCGGCGGTAGCAAGCGAATCCCTGAGAAGAACATTGTCGATTTTCTCGGCGCGCCTTTGATGAGCTACTCTCTCAAGGCGGCGAAGAAATCGGGGCTCTTTGATATTATCCATGTATCGACGGATAGTCGGCGGATCGCAGACGTTGCCGCAGAATGCGGCCATCCTGTCGATTTTATGCGAGCACCAGAACTTGCGGATGATCACACGCCGTTGTTGCCGGTGTTGCAGTGGACGCTCAAGCAGTATGGCTTGCGTGGTCGGCACTTTGATTCTGTTTGTCTTCTGATGCCAACAGCTCCGCTGATCGATGCTGGCGATCTTCGTCAGGGCGCCGAGCTGTTTGCAAAGAAGGGATCTAAGCAAACGGTGATTGCCGTATCGCGATTTATCGCGCCAGTTCAATGGGCATATTACCTCGATGCGGACGGCCAGTTGGAAGCCTTGCAGCCGGGAATGGCGGACGTGCGGTCTCAAGATCTTCCTCAGGCTTATTTTGATTCTGGAACGTTCGTTTTCATTCCAGCGTCTGAGGTTCAGGCGGGTCGAATTGATGGCAAGATGATTGCCCATGAGATTCCTCGATACAAGGCGATTGATATCGACGACATGGATGATCTCCGGTTTGCGGAGATTGTTGCCCGCGGTCTTTCAAAGTCGTAACCGCGTATGGATAAACAACCAGCTGATCGCTTTTTTCTATACGGCTACTACGGGCAGGGCAATTTAGGCGACGATCTACTTATGCTGTCAGTCATAATGGGTATCTGCGAGATATGCCCGGGCGCAAGGTTTACCGTTCGGAATGCAGGTCCGATCAGGCGGATCGATCAAGTCGGCGCGCCCGTGAAATTAACAAACATTGATAGTATTCTCGCCGATCAATCGAAGGGAAAAGTCAGGCGCACCCTTGAAACGCTTCTTGTATATCGCCTTCATTTCCGTAGCTGCGCTTGGTTCGTATTCGGAGGGGGGACGCTTTTTCATGAGAGAAAGTCGGTCGCGCCGCTAATTTTGTTGGCACTGATTTGTTTGCTTGCCCGGCTAATGGGCTTGAGGATCGCGGCGTTGGGTGTCGGGGTCGCCGAACTGAAATCCCGGCTGGGCCGGCTCGCTTTGCGGATTATTGTTTCGACGTCTGAGCTTTTCGCCGTTCGCGACGATCTCGCTTATGCCGAGTGCAAGAAGGCCGGTTGTGGTTCAAAGGCGACGCTAACTGGCGATCTTGTGTTTGGTCTCACGCCATGGCTGCGGCCGGCTATAAAAAATAGGACCCGTCAGCCGGAACCATCCACGCGGCACGTTGGGCTGTCGATAAATTCCTGGTTGCTTAACGAAACCGGGAATGCCCGGAAGGAACTGGCCGTCTTATCGAAGGCGATATCTATACTCACAGCGCGGGGATGGTCGGTCTCATTGCTCTCGTTCCATGGTAACGCAAATGAGGCTTCGGATCACGGCGTGTTGGATTTGATCGCTGGAAGTATTCCGCACGATCACAGGCCGCTTGTCCGGGAGCGTTCCCTCTCGGCGGACGCAGATACGTTGGCGGACGTTTTCTCTAGCATCGATGTTCATTGCGGTATGCGTTTCCATGGTCATGTTCTCGCGGCAATATATGAGAAGCCATTTGTGGGAATCTCGGCTGATAACAAGATCGATGCCATCTGCGGATTGTTTGGAATGCCGGTTCTTCCCCTTGGCAGGTTGTTTGCCGAAGATCTGGTTGAAGCCATTGACAGTGCACTGGGAACAAAAATTGATGCAAAGGTGAGAGATATGTCAATTTTGAATGCGCAGCGGAACTTTGCTGAATTTTCCAATCTCGTAACTCCGAGTTACGGACGTGCTGACGCATAGTCAGTACAGCCTGATGTGATGCAGCGTATGAAACAGCCAATTCGGTTCTTGGTCCATGGCTATGGAACGTACGCCATCATCTATCGCCATATAATTGAGCTGGCTAAGACCTTCGCGCCGGAGGTCGAATGGTCGATGATCCTTCCGTCCTCTCACCATATCGAACCCGTCAGCGAGGTACTTGCGGCCGAAAACCTGCTTTGCTTGGAGCATGCTCAAAGTCGCCACGTCTCCAACGTCTCGGATTTTTCAACGCTTCAGAATTATCCCGGCAGCATTTACGCCGACATTGAGGTCGAGAAGAAGATTTTCAAGCACCGTCCTGCGGATCAGCAGGTCGCGCGAGCTTTGGAAGTTTATCAGATCTACAAAGGTTTCGTGTTGCGCATCAAGCCGACGCATATCTTGATGGCGCACGTAGAGACATTCGAGGGAAAAGCCCTGGTTGCGATTGCGCGAGAACTTGGAATTCCGGTCATCATCCCGTCAGACCTTAGAAATTTGGGCGGAGTTTCCTTTACAAGCGATGTGCTAGAAACGCTCCCTGCCTATCGGGAAGCTAACTGCGAGACCATTGCGCGGGCTCGTCAGTTTCTGAGCGAATTTCGGCAAAATGCGATGCCTGCTTTTCGGCCTTCCGGTTTTGCTGTAGCAGGCGAGGAGCCGCTGCCGCACTATCAGAAAAGCGCGCCTCAACGGCTCGTCAGGTTTCTAAAGCGAACGATAGATAACCCGGGATTGTTTGAGCCTGCCCTGCTCGCGACGAGCATTAAGTATGCTTTCCCGAGATATCTCGAGGCGATCCGAAAGTTTCGCAGTTATCGCAACGGTCGCATTTATGATATTGCTGCGCTGAACGAGCTTCCGGAGAAATTCATCTATTATCCGCTGCAAACGTCTCCGGAGTCCTCAATCAATACGCCTGCGCCTTACTTTATTGACCAGATGCGCGCGATTGATGCCATTCGATTTGCGATGGATAGTGACTGCACTCTTATTGTGAAAGAACATTGGGCTTCAGTGGGAATTCGGCCGCCATCGTTTTACGCGGAATTGAGACGAAGGGCTGGAGTTCGAATTGCGAACTTCGGTCTTCCGTCGTTGGAGCTCATAAAGCGCGCTCAGCTCACAATTTCTGTCACTGGAACGGCAGTTTTCGAAGCGTTTCTGCTGGGACAGCCCTCATTAGCTCTCGGCGGGTGTTTTATCGCCGAGTACCTCGGCGGGGTTTGTAACATCGATCAATTGTCAAAACGGATTCGGCACGCGATCGATAATCCCTTTGATGACGAATATATCGTTCAGGCATTGGCCGAGATTTACAGCGCGCGTTATGAATGTGTTTTCAGGCCTGCAGATGAGCCTGGATTTCACGGCAATAGGCCGGAAAATATCAAGCGGCTCTTGCGTTCTATCCTTCAACACGTGGAACGAATGGAACGTTTTGAAGAAAAGAGGGCTGAGATGGAAGATGGCTTGCTCGCTACGGAGCGCCTGTCGCGGGGGGGACGTTGAAAGTATTCTTTGCACTGGGAACTCGTCCAGAAGCTATCAAGCTTGCGCCGCTTATTCGTTACTGCCGTGCAACGCCCCAATTTGACGTCATTGTTTGCAATACCGGCCAGCACAAGTCGCTTGCGCGCGAGATGCTTCTGGCATTCGGCATCGAATCCGATATCGAGCTGGATATCATGCGGCGCGGTCAGACTTTGACAGAGATCACAACTAGCATTCTAAACTCGATCGAATCTCCGTTGAGGGATTGGTGTCCCGATTGGGTCGTGGTTCAGGGGGATACTACCACGAGCTTTGCGGTCGCGCTGGCAGCCTTCTATCAAAAGCTCCCGGTTGCTCATGTAGAGGCCGGATTGCGGACACATGATCGCTATTCGCCTTGGCCGGAAGAAATCAATCGGCGGCTCAATTCTGTTCTGGCAACAGCGCATTTTGCACCTACTAATCAGAGTCGGGAGAATCTGATCTCCGAGGGCGTAGCTGCGAGTCAGATTTCCGTAACTGGAAATACTGGCGTCGATTCACTTTTCTTTGTGAGCGACAAGCTGGACAAGGACGCTGCCTTCAGCAATCAGGTTCGAAGTGCCTTGATCGATCGAGGTTTGCCGTTTCTTTCGTCGCCGCGGGCGACGGAGAAATCAATTGTTGTGACGGCCCATCGCCGGGAAAATTTTGGAGCTGGTATTGAAGCCATCTGCAGGGCGATTGTGAGTCTTGCAAAGGTGCGTACCGATCTCCCGTTTATTTTTCCGGTGCATCCTAATCCGGAAGTTACAGGACCAGTGGATCGGATCATTCGTGACGAACGCTGCCCCAATATATTTCTTGTTGCGCCTCTCGATTATTTTTCCTTCACGTACCTTTTGAAGTATGCGCGTCTGATCATTAGTGACTCTGGCGGCATTCAAGAGGAGGCGGTTTCGCTCGGAAAAAAACTCGTTATCCTGCGAGAAACCACTGAGCGTACAGAGCTTGTGGGGCAAGGCGGCGTATGGATAGTCGGAACAGAAGAGCGCGCCATTGTTGATGCTGTTACGCAGGCATTGGCGGATAAATCTGCGGGATACCGTAGTCGTATATTTGGTGATGGAAACGCGTCGGCGCGCATAGCGCAAGGGCTTCTCAATCTGCGATGAAGATTCTTGCAATTTCATATTGCCTTCCGCCAATGGCTTACCCGCAGGCGGTTCAGATCGGCCGGCTGCTCTCATATAGCAAGATGCAAGTTTGTGCAGTGTCCGGCGGTAATAATGTAGATGTGTCGGGTTTCGGTGCGCATGTCGAACATCATGTGGTGCCGCTCAATGAGAAGCGGGGATTTCTGGAAAGGATTGCGACGAGAGCTGTGCCATTCTACGGAACGGTCCCTGACGTTTATCGTGGGTGGGTTGATGCGGCCTATAAGCAGGTTGAAGCATTGATTGCGAATTCGGGGAAGCCGGATTTGGTCGCGACGTTCGGTGAACCGATGAGCGATCATCTCTTAGGTCTCCGCTTGAAGAAGACCTTCAATATGCCATGGCTGGCGCATTTCAGTGATCCATGGTCAGACAATCCATTTCGCAGACTGCAGGTGCTGTCTAAACCCGTGAATTGCGCCTTGGAAAGCCGCGTGCTTAAGCAGGCAGATGTCGTCGTCTTCACGTCGTCCGAAACCGTCGATCTCGTTTTCAAAAAGTATGATGCCGCGCTGCGCAGGAAGGCGTTCTTACTGTCGCATGCTTATGATCCGACGACGTACGGCGTCCAGCCGAACGGATCACCTTCGGGGCCGATCATGATGCGTTATATCGGAAATTTTTACGGTCATCGGACCCCGAAACCGCTAATCGCGGCGCTTGCAGAATTGCAGCGCAACGAGCCGCATACCTTACACGATGTGCGGGTTGAGTTGGTTGGCGGCATTCCCCCGCGCATGATGTTATCACCCGAATGGAAGTTGCTGCCTCCAGGTTTGCTGGTTGCGCGCGGCAGTGTGTCCTATGTCGAATCGCTGTGTTTGATGAAGACCTCGGATATCTTGCTCACCATAGATGCACCAGCAGATCTCAGTGTATTTTTTCCCAGCAAGCTTGCCGATTACATCGGTGCTCGGCGGCGGCTTGTCGGAATTGTTCCACCGGGCACGGCAGCCCGCATCATCCGTGAATGTGGCGGGCGCTGGATCTCTCCCGGTGCACCCACTCGGGATATAGCTTGCCTTATTAGAGACGAGATTGCAGCTGCGCGCGCACAGCGCGCCGATGTCCATGTGCCTGCCCAGCCGGAACGCGAAGATAATCGATACGCCATTGCGAACGTCGCCCCGGTGTTTGACGATCTGTGCCGAAAGACAATCGAGATCTCTCAGGCGTGGAGGGTGTCTTGACTACGTGTCTGGTCTGTAAATCGTCTGAGGCATGGGCGATGCAATGGATTGTCGATCCTGCTACGCACGAGTGGCGTATCGCTCACGGAGATAACCGTAGTTATGGATGGTCGCTCTGCAAGCACTGCGGGAACGGCTATCCGAGCTTTCAGCCGTCGCCTGAACTTCTGGCTTTTTTTTGGAATCGAGACAGGCAAGACAAGCTTCATGCGAATCTTTTGACGGACGATGTCTGGGATACTAGGCGCGCGGCGGCGCGCAGAAATGCAGAACGAACGTTCGATGTTTTTACCGCGCTGCATGATAGAAAGCCCGGTCGTTTTCTGGACATTGCGTGCGGTCTGGGTGAGGCCGTAAAATACTTCTCGGATCGCGGCTGGGACGCGCAGGGCGTCGATGTCGATCCCGCGCTGAAGAGACACCATGATGAGATCGGCATTCGTTCAGCCATAGGCCCGATCGAGACGGCAACTATCGACGGGACGTTCGATATCATTCATGTCTCGCACGCGATCTACTTTATCACGAACCCCGATGCCCTTCTGAAACGGCTGCGCCAGTCACTGAAGCCTGGTGGCCTGCTGTGTGTGGTGATTTCGAACTTCCTCGCCAATGAAGACACCAGCCTGCCGGGATACGCTCATAGTTTCTGGCCGACAGGTGCGTCACTCGAATATGCGCTGGCCCTGGCCGGCTACAAAACGGTGCTCAATCACAGAAAGTCCGGCAGCATCTATGTTGCCGCCCGTGAAGGAGAGGCGGACCTGCTGTACGCCTATCCTTCCCTGACCCACCTTGCATATCAGACCAAAACGTTGCGCTACACATTAATTGGTCGTCCCAAGCTTCTGATGCATCGCGTCGCGAAGAAGATCCTTTCCATCGCGGGTTACTGTTGAAACATCGCATGCGAACGCACGCTACAAGCGAATATCCATTATGTGCGGCATAGCCGGTTTCGTAGATGGCCGCCTCGTGGGCGATGTGGTTGGACTCACGCACCGTACCCAGGCGATGGGCGATGCCATTGCCAATCGCGGTCCCGACGCCAGCGGTATCTGGATTGATGGGGCTATCGGCGTGGCGCTGTCGCACCGGCGTCTTGCCATCGTCGATTTGTCCGAGGCCGGCGCGCAGCCCATGGTGTCCGCCGATGGGCGCTGGGTGATCTGCTACAATGGCGAAATTTACAACAGCGACGATATGCGCGAAAGCGAGGCGCTGCGATCGGTTGCCTGGCGCGGGCATTCCGACACCGAGACCATCGTGGAATCCGTTGCGCACCGTGGCTTGAACCCCACGCTGGACGATCTGAACGGCATGTTTGCCATCGCGTTGTGGGATCGAAAGGAACGCGTTCTTCACCTCATTCGAGATCGGCTCGGAATCAAGCCGATCTTCGTCGCGCGGCGAGGGGATCGGGTCTTCTTCGCCTCCGAGCTGAAAAGCCTTCACGCGGCTCAGACGTTCGCTTTCGAGATTGACCCATCGTCGGTCGCGAGTTTCCTTCGCTTCGGTTATGTACCAGCGCCTCACAGCATTTACCGTGGCGTCGAAAAGCTGATGCCCGGCGAACATTTGACGATATCGATGGGCGGCCGGCACGCCAGCCGCCGTTATTGGTCCGCTGCGGATGTGGCCCAGCGCGGCGTCGCGTCGCCATTTGATGGCCCGGACGAGGAGGCCATCGCTCAGCTTTCGGCGTTGCTTGCAGATGCGGTCTCCCGGCAGATGCTCGCCGACGTCCCGCTTGGGGCTTTTCTGTCTGGGGGCATTGATTCCTCTGTGGTGGCGGGCTTGATGGTCGCCGCCGAGCGCGGCCCTGTTCGCACCTTCTCGATCGGATTTCCCGAGTTCGGCTTCGACGAATCAAAGGATGCTGCCGCAGTCGCTCGCCACCTCGGCACATCGCATACTGAACTAGTGGTGACCGCGTCGGATGCGCTTGGCGTCGTTCCGCAACTCGCCCAGATGTACGATGAGCCATTCGCGGACTCGTCGCAGATACCAACCCATCTGGTGTCGAAGCTGACACGCCAGCATGTCACTGTCGCGTTGTCTGGCGATGGCGGTGACGAGCTGTTCGGCGGATACAATCGCTACCGGCTGGCTGAAGGCATGTCCCAAAATCTTTCGCGGCTTCCGCTCGAGTTGCGGCGGGGAGCCGCGAACGTGCTACAGGCTATACCGATGGCGTGGGTCGATGGCCTTGCGTCTCTCGCGCCGCGCGGATTGCGGCCGTCACAGGCCGCCGACAAGCTGCGGAAGTTTGCTGGCGTGATGACGCTCGATCCTGAGGGAATTTACCGCAGGCTGGTCAGCCAATGCGAAGATCCGGCGGCGCTCGCGCCGTCGGCGAACGAGCATCCCCTGACATCCTGGTCCACGGGAGCGATCGCGGCGATGCCGACGTTCCTCGACCGTATGCAGTTGCTCGATACCATGACCTATCTGCCTGACGACATTCTTCAGAAGGTTGATCGCGCTTCGATGGCCGTTGCGCTGGAGGCGCGGCCGCCGCTGCTCGATCATCGCGTGGTCGAATTCGCCTGGCGTTTGCCGCGGCGGTTCAAGATCCGTGACGGTGAAACCAAATGGCTGCTCCGGCGGGTGGCCGAACGCATTGTGCCGAAGCAGTTGCTGGATCGGCCGAAGATGGGCTTCGGCGTTCCGCTGGCTGATTGGCTTCGCGGACCGCTGAGAGACTGGGCCGAGGATATGCTTGATCCGCAGCGTCTGGGCGGAGGCTTTATCGACGTGACCGCGGCACGACGCTTGTGGGCAGATCATCTCACGGGTCGCAGAAACTGGGCCTATGCGCTTTGGACCATTTTGATGTTCGAGGCGTGGCGCAGACGCTGGGCGAGTGCCTAAAGTTACTATGCAGAGCGCTAGATCTACGCCGCGGCGCATTCTCGTGGTGACCAAGAAGATGGTCACGGGGGGAGCGGAGCGTCATCTCACGCAGCTTCTGCCCGCCCTCAAGGCGCGTGGTTTTGATATCGAGTTGTTTGTTCTCGAACGCGACGGAGAACTCGAAACAGAACTGACACGCGCCGACGTAACGGTTTCCGGTCCGGTGCGCCGCTGCGGACGGATCATGCATGTGCTTGTCGCCGCGGTAGCATTGTATCGCCGCATTCGGGATACCCGTCCCGACATTTTGCATTTTTTTCTGCCCGAGCCGTATCTGGTCGGCGCGGTCGTAGCGATGGCTGCTCGGCACCGAACCTGCATCATGAGCCGGCGCTCGCTGGCGCACTACCAGCGCAATCATCCATGGCTTGGTCGCACGGAACGAATGCTCCATCGGCGCATGACGGCTTTGTTGGGAAATTCGCAAGCCGTTGTCGAAGAACTCGTTGCCGAAGCGGGGGACCGTAAGAGGATCGGTCTGATCCACAATGGCGTGACCGTTTCGCCTGTCGGGAGTGACGACATTCGCCGGGAGCAGCGTTTGGCCTTCGGCATCCCGTCAAACGCCTTCGTCATGACCATCGTCGCCAACCTGTTTTACTACAAAGGGCATTCCGATTTGCTGGATGCGCTGGGCTCCGTGGCGCAGCTTTTGCCGCAGCCGTGGCGACTTGTTGTCATCGGACGTGACGAAGGTGAGGGGCCGCGGCTCCGTTCGCAAGCCGAACGTCTGGGCATCGCGGATCGAATTCTTTGGCTCGGCGAGCGGCGAGACGTCGATTTGATCCTGTCTGTTGCGGATATGGGCCTGCTGGTGTCGCATCAGGAGGGCTTCTCGAACGCACTGATCGAAGCGATGGGGCAGGGCCTGCCGATGATCGCAACCGCCGTTGGCGGCAATTTTGATGCGATTGTCGATGGCCAGTCCGGGCGGTTGGTTCCGCCCAGCGATCCTGCTTCGCTGGGGGCGGCGATTCTCGAACTCGCGGCCAACCGGTCAAAACGCAGGGCGATGGGACTTGCGGGGCGCGAGCGGGCAGTGACGATGTTTTCTCAAGATGCGTGCGTCAGCCGTTATGATCGCCTCTATAGCGGCATTGGAGCGCCAGCCGGGGGGGCGGTCCAGAGCATTATCGATGGCAGCGACTTGAGTCTGAAGAATTCGGATTAGAGCGAGACAGAACGCTTTTCACTCTTGGTGGCGGGGCATTTGCGTGCCAGAAGGGCTCGCCTGAATGCGACCGCCAGAAATGATATAGTTGTCATGTCAGTATCTTCTCCGATGCCCATATCCACGCCTCGCAAAGCGCAGATTCTGTCTCATTCCGAGAGGTTCGCAGCGTCCCGCGCCGAGTGGCGGAAAAAAGCCGCATTCTTTCATCGTGAAGACGAGAACTATCTACGCTTCCTGATTCCAAAGAATGCGCGTGTCCTTGAACTAGGCTGCGGCATCGGCGACACGCTGGCCGCGCTCGAGCCCGCGCATGGCGTGGGCGTCGATTTCAGTCCGGCTCTGATCAACATTGCGCGAACACGACATCCCGGTCTCACCTTTATTGTCGGGGATGCCGAAGATCCAGTGACGATCGCATCGCTGGAAGGGCCATTCGATTACATCCTCGTGCTGGACGCGGTCGGGTCGCTGGACGATTGCCAGAAGTTTCTCGCGCAGCTTCATCCGCTTTGCACGCGCGAGACGCGCGTTGTGATCGGTTACTTCTCACATCTGTGGCAGCCGGTTCTGAAATTCGCCGAGTGGATCGGCCAGAGGATGCCGCTGCCGCCGCAGAATGCACTCGCGCCCGCGGACATTGCGGCGATCGCCCAACTTGCAGACTTCGAGCCGGTTAAGGCGGAGCAACGAATGCTCATGCCGGTCTCGCTGTTCGGGCTTGGGCATCTGGTCAACCGCTTCATCAGCATTCTGCCGGGCTTCCGTTTCTTTGCCTTGCGGCATTATTCGGTTTGCCGTTCATGGCTCGCAGCAAAGGAAGACCTCAAATCGGCAACGGTGGTCATTCCCGCCCGCAACGAGCGTGGCAATATCGAGCCTGCGGTTCAGCGCCTGCCGCAGTTCTGCGACGATATCGAAATCATCTTCATTGAAGGCCACAGCAAGGACGGCACCTTCGAAGAGATGGAGCGCGTCAAGGCGGCCTATCCGAACAAGGACATCAAGCTGATGCGTCAGCCCGGCAAGGGCAAGGCCGATGCCGTCTTCACAGCCTATGACGTGGCGCGCGGCGATGTCCTGATGATCCTCGATGCGGATCTCACCATGCCGCCCGAGCAATTGCCGAAATTCTGGGATGCAATCAAATCTGGGAAAGGCGAATTCATCAACGGCTCGCGTCTTGTCTATCCGCTTGAGGATGATGCTATGCGCTTCCTCAACTTGATCGCCAATAAGATTTTCTCCTATCTGTTTTCGTGGCTGCTGAACCAGCGCTATACGGATACTCTGTGTGGCACCAAAGTGATGCGGCGGTCCGACTATTATCGTCTTCGCGATGGCAAGGCCTATTTCGGGGATTTCGATCCTTTTGGAGATTTCGATCTGATTTTCGGCGCGTCCAAGCTCAATCTCAAGACGATCGATCTCCCGATCCGATACGCGGCACGGTCCTATGGTGAAACGCAGATTTCGCGTTTCCGGCATGGGGTGATGCTGTTGAGGATGGTGGTTTTCGCTTTCTTCAAGATCAAGGCGATCTGATCTCGATGCTTGAACACGCCCGGCACCGAAAACGGTTGATGCGCAATGCCCAGTGTTCTTGACCGCTACCGTTCAGTCTGGGAACAGAAGCCGGTCCTGCGCACGGTGTACAACGATATTTTTGAGCGAATAGCACACCGTACCGTTCCGGGAACGACGCTTGAGATCGGCGGCGGTGTGGGCAATCTGAAAGAGCGGATTGCTGATCTTATTTCGTCGGACATCCAGTTCGCGCCGTGGCTCGATCTCATCGCCGATGCGCAGAAACTTCCGTTTGCGGACGGTGCGTTATCCAACATCGTGATGCTCGACGTGCTTCACCATATCGAGTTTCCGGCGCTGCTGTTTCGCGAAGCCTCCCGAGTGTTGCGTCCTGGCGGGCGGATCATCATGGCGGAGCCGGGAATTACGTTCGGCAGCAGACTGTTCTATCGCCTGCTGCATCATGAACCGGTGCAGATGGACGCGGACCCGCTGCTGGAAGGATTACCCGACCGAGGCCGCGATCCCTACGATTCCAATCAGGCGATTCCGACGTTGCTGGCGACGACTCATCGCGACAAGTTCCACGCCAAATTCCCGGACCTTGTGATCCGTGAAACCCAATGGTTTTCGTTTGTGGCTTATCCGTTCAGTGGCGGATTCAGGCCGTGGTCGTTGATGAATGAGCCGACTGCACGGGCCATGCTCTGGTTTGAAAAGCATGCCGAAGCTACTCTGGGTCGCTATTTCGGCTTTCGTCTGCTGACCGTGATCGAAAAGCGAGGCGGCTAGGCTGACGCGTGCCCGCCGGCATTCTCGGCATCAGGTTTCAGGCGCCGGTCACGAAGAGCGATCAGTCCTGCGCCGGCCACCACGTTGAACAACGGCTCCAGCGGCAACCGGTATTTCGGCGAAGCCACCGGCCCATTGACCAGCAGAATATATCCGCACCACGATGCCGCCAGGAAGAGCGCGGGCCAGTTCAAAGTCCGTCTCGCCAGGGATACGAAACCGAGCAACTGCAGTAGGCGCATGAGTGCCAACCCGGCGCTTCCGATCAGCAACGCCCAAGTGTAGGCCGGTTGACCTGAATGGAAGGCATAGTTGACGGCCTTGTCGAAGAACGAATTGCCGGGCGTGTTATAGAAACCGGGGCGGGGCAGGTGCGAGACGGGCGGCGAGAGCAGCACGGCAGGTGAAACCAGATTGATGGTCATGCCGGACAACCAGGATTTTGCAATCGCGCTGAACGGAATTTCCTTGAGCGCTTCCTTCGCGATGATCGTGTATTGCCGGGATTGCTCGAACGGGTTTGCAGGATGCGGGCCAAATCTCTCGATCGTCCGCTTTTCCAGTTCGGCATAGCTGGTCATGTAGGGCGTTCTGTCGTGCATTTCCCTGGCAAGCGGAACGACCCAAAGCGCGAGATGAATACCTCCCTGTGGTGTCAAGCCAGCGGTTCCGAATACCGCAATATTCTTTGCGACAATGACACCGATACATGCAGACAGGGTGATGAAAGCCGCGGCGATCGTCGCAACCGTTCGTGGGGCGGCCTTTCTCCAAAACATGTAGCCGGCAAGCAGAGCCAGCGCAAAAAACGCCCACGGCACTATGAGTGCCCGAATAAGAGCTGCGCAGCCGAGAGCAACGCCGAGCAGAATGGCGTTTCGCCACGAGGGAATCTCGACCCATCGCAGCATCACCCAGAACGCCATGGCGACGAAGAAGACAAACGATGTGTCGGTGTAGAACAATCCACTCAGGACGATCTGGGTCGGATTAAGGATCGCAACCAGGGCGGCGGCCATGGCGACGCGAGAGGAAAATCGCGATGCGATGCGATGCACGGCAACGCATGTGCCGGCGTCGAACATGCCCTGCATCAGGATGTAGCCGAGAGTTCCGTGGGCATTTCCGAAAGCCAGAAACGGGATTGCCGCGAGCCAATGATAAAGTGGCATTGTATAGACATGCTGGCCGAACCACTGCGCCCCATGAACCGTGCCGGCTTTGAGGGCTTCGGCAAAATCGCTGCCGCCGCTGGCATACGTGAATGAGTCGACGCCTTTTAGTCCGTCGTCGCCCATGACGGCATACATGGCGAGGGCGTAAGCCCAGCGGACAAGCAAGGCCGCCAAAAAAATCGTCGGGAGAAGATAGCGGCCTGAGCGCTCCAATGGCACGCCGGTTTGTGCAGAAAGACTATTCGCCTTCGGGAGCGACATGAGAGATCTCGGATGTTTTCTCGGCGCTCAGAATCCAGACCAGCCCGCCGATTGCCCCCACGATGAACGACGACGCCCCGAACAGCAGCGAGACCACCGTGCCGTCGGTCTGTGCGAGGCCGGCGTAACCGAATGCGACCATCATCGTCGCTTCGCGCACGCCCCAGCCGGCAATCGAAATGGGCAGCATGGTGATCAGCATGATCGGCGGGATCAGCATGAACAGTTGTTCGAAGGCCGCAGGCGCCGCGATGGAGCGGACCGCGCACCAGGCGATCACAACCGCCATCACATGGATGAGCAACGATAGCACCGCGATCTTCGGTCCGCTGCGGCGGTTGAAAATGACCTGATTGGCGATCACCGAACAGGCGTGGATGTGACGCAGCGGCCAGAGTGTTTTAAGCCACGACCAGGGCAGCCAGCCATACGCAAGAAAACCGAGGCCCGCCGATATGGCGGCGATATCGATAAGCAGAAGAGCAAGCCGCCCGTGGGCATTGCCGATCAGGTCATAGCTCCAGGGCAGGCTTGCGACGACGATGAGGGCAAGTGCAATCAGGCCGATAGCGCGGTCGACAAGCACCGAGTAGGTGGCCGCGCGCCAAGTGGCACCGGTCTGGCGTACCAGCCACAGCCGCATGGCGTCGCCGCCGATCGTCGAAGGCAGCGTCTGGTTGAAAAACGCGCCGATCATGTTGTAACGGAACGCCTGTCCGGTTCCGAGCGGGGCCGCGCATTGAACGCTGATTTCACGCCAGCGCAGCGCGCCGAGGAAAATCTGGAAGATTGTCGCCAGCACCGCCAGCAGAACCCATAGAGGGCTGATCTGGCTCAGGCGGGACTGGATCGCCGCGAAATTGATGCCGCGAAACGCGATGTAAAGCAGCGCGGCCGATACGACTATTCGAAGGGCTAGAAGGAGAAATCCGCGCATTCCGGACCGCGATGGTTAACGTGCTGGACCTGACGGAAGGGCCTGTATATCGGCACCTGACAGCCAATTTCACGGTCTTGGTATGGGTTTAGGGGGGCTGTGGCAATAGGTAAGCTGCGCCTATTGCGGTGGTCACGGCACGGCGGCTAAAGAGAGCAGCTTGGATCCGGGGCATCTGGCGCAGATGTCTCTCAATGAGATTTGAGGACGGAAATTCGTGGCTCACGGGCGTAAAATTGCGGTCATCGGATTGGGTTATGTAGGACTGCCGGTGGCTGCCGCTTTCGCCCGCGCTGGCGTTTCCGTGGTCGGTTTCGACATCGATCGGAAGCGCATCGCGGAATTGCGCGGGTTTCATGACCGTACTCATGAAGTCGAGGCCTCGGACCTGCGATCTCCATCGCTGTCATTTGCGCATGACACGGATGCGCTGAAGGGGTCGGATTTTTATATCGTCACGGTGCCGACACCGGTGGATGAAGCGCGCCGGCCGGATCTTGGCGCGATGTTCGCTGCCTCACGCACTGTCGGATCGGTCCTCAAGAAGGGCGATATCGTCGTCTATGAATCCACGGTCTATCCCGGCGCGGTCGAAGACGATTGCGTGCCGCTGCTGGAGAAGGCGTCCGGGCTCAAGGCGGGAGCGGATTTCAAGGTCGGCTACTCGCCGGAACGGATCAATCCTGGCGACAAGCAGCATCGGTTCGAGACGATCATGAAGGTCGTTTCGGCGCAGGACGCCGCGACGCTCGATATCGTGGCGGACGTTTACGGATCGGTCGTCACCGCCGGTATTCACCGCGCTCCCTCCATCAAGGTCGCCGAAGCCGCCAAGGTCATCGAAAACACACAACGTGATCTCAATATCGCGTTCATGAACGAACTGTCGTTGATCTTCCAGGCGCTGAATATCGATACCGGCGATGTGCTCGCGGCGGCGAGGACCAAGTGGAACTTCATGCCGTTCCAGCCAGGCCTTGTCGGCGGGCACTGCATCGGCGTCGATCCCTACTACCTGACATATCGCGCGGAGAAGGCGGGATACCATCCGGAGGTCATTCTCGCCGGCCGCCGCATCAATGATGGCATGGGTCAGCGCATTGCCCGCGAGTGTATTCGCGGCCTGTTACGGCGGAAAGGCAGCGGCGGCGTTGTCACCGTGCTCGGTCTCACGTTCAAGGAAGACGTTCCCGACACCCGTAATTCGCGCGTGGTCGATGTCATTCGCGAACTGCAATCCTTCGGCCTCACCGTGCAGGTCTGCGATCCGATGGCGGATCCGGCCGATGCAATGCACGAGTACGGTGTGCAGCTGATCGATTTTGCATCCTTGCGGCCTGCCGATGCAGTTATCATGGCGGTGGCCCACAAGACTTATATCGACGCAGGCTGGCCCATGATCCAGAAACTTCTGAACGGCGGGCAAGGTCTCGTTCTCGACGTGAAGATGAAACTTGAGCGCAGCAGGCAGCCCGACGGCATCGAACTCTGGCGTCTCTGATTACCCGTTGGGATAAGCAATGTCGGATCAAGCAATACTTGTGACAGGGGCGGCGGGCTTTATCGGCTTTCACGTCACGCAGAAACTGTTGCAGGCCGGCCATCGTGTCGTCGGGCTGGACAATCTCAACAGCTATTACGATCCGGCGTTGAAGGAAGCGCGTCTCGACGTTCTGAAAAACGATCCCGCTTTCAGTTTCGTCAAACTTGATCTTGTCGAGCGCGGCGGTGTCGCGGACCTGTTCGGCACGCATCGCTTTCCCGTGGTGATTCATCTCGCGGCGCAGGCGGGTGTCCGCTATTCGATTGAGAATCCCAACGCTTACGTGGATGCGAACCTTCAGGGATTCGCGAACATTCTCGAGGGCTGCCGGCACAACGCCTGCCGCCATCTTCTGTATGCGTCGTCGTCTTCGGTTTATGGCGCCAATACCAAGCTGCCGTTTTCCGTGCATGACAATGTCGATCATCCGATCAGTCTCTACGCAGCCTCGAAGAAGGCCAACGAACTGATGGCGCACGCCTACAGCCATCTCTATCGCATTCCCTCGACCGGTCTGCGCTTCTTCACGGTGTACGGGCCGTGGGGCCGTCCGGACATGGCGATGTTCCTGTTCGCGAAGGCGATCATCGACGGGCAGCCGATCAAGCTGTTCAATCACGGCGACATGCGCCGCGACTTCACTTACGTTGACGATGTGACCGAAGCGATCGTGCGTCTGATCGATCATGCGCCGGTGGGACAGGCCACGGCGCCGGACGCGGCTCCCGATCCGGGAACGAGCGCGGCTCCGTGGCGGGTGTTCAATGTCGGCAACAACCGCCCCGAAGAATTGCTCACGGTTGTCGGCCTTCTCGAGAAGGAATTCGGGCGCATGGCCGTCAAGGACATGCTGCCGATGCAGCCCGGAGACGTGCCGGCGACCTACGCCGACGTGGATGATTTGATGCGCGAAGTCGGCTTCCGTCCCTCGACCTCTATTGAAGACGGCATCGCGCGGTTCGCGGCGTGGTTCCGCGACTATCATGGACTATAGGGTTCCCTGACTTTTAGAGGACGCATGACCGAGCGTATTATTCCCCTGATCATGTGCGGCGGCGCGGGCACGCGCCTGTGGCCCGCCTCGCGCGAAGGCCGCCCGAAACAGTTTCTTCGGCTGTTCGGCGCGCGCTCGACGTTTCAGGACACCGTGCGGCGGGTCAGCGACCCGAGCCTCTTCGGTCGTCCGATCGTGATCACCAATGCGGCCTACCGCTTCATGGTGCTCGAACAACTGAACGAGATCGGCCTTGAGGCTGACATCCTGCTGGAGCCGGCGCGCCGGGATTCCGGTCCCGCGATTGCCGGGGGCGCCGCCTTCGCATTGACGCGTGATGCGGATGCGGTCGTGCTGGCGCTGGCCGCAGATCATGTGGTGCGCGATCCTGCCGCTTTCGTCGAAGCTTGCCAGAAAGCTTTGAGTGTCGCGAACGCCGGCCGAATCGTCACGTTCGGCGTTCTCCCCGAGCGCCCGGCCACCGAGTACGGTTACATCAAGCCCGGTGATGTCGTTGCCGGCGATGTGCGGAAGGTTGCGAAGTTCGTCGAGAAGCCGGACCCGGCAACTGCTGCGCGCTACGTCGCGGACGGCTATCTCTGGAACTGCGGTAACTTCATGTTCCGCGCCCAGATGCTGCTCGACGAATATCGCAGCGTCGATCCCGACAGCGTCAGCGCGCTGGTCGAAGCCGTGAACAGCGCCGGGCAGGATCTCGGCTTCATCACTCTTCCACTGGAGTCGTTCGGCAAGGCGAAGCCGATTTCGATCGACTACGCCGTGATGGAGAAAACCACGCAGGCTGCCGTGATCCCGGTCGCATGCGGTTGGTCGGACGTTGGCTCGTGGCACGCGGTCTGGGAGCTTTCGGACAAGGACGAACACGGCAACGTGGCGCAGGGCCTGACGGTGTTCGAGGACTCGCGCAATTGCAACGTCTCCACCGATAAGGCGCTGGTCGCGCTGGAAGGCGTCGACGATCTGGTCGTGGTGGCAACGCAGGATGCCATTCTGGTGTCCCGTCAGAACGATCCGAACGGTCTGAAGCGGCTGGTCGCCAAGCTGAAAGTCGCGGCGCCGCAGGTGACCGAAGACCACATCAAGGTGCACCGGCCCTGGGGATCGTATCAGTCGCTCGACATTGGCGAACGCCATCAGGTCAAGCGCATCGTGGTGAAGGCGGGGGGCCGGCTGTCGTTGCAGAAGCACCATCACCGGTCGGAGCACTGGATCGTGGTGCGGGGAACTGCGCTGGTCACGGTCAACGACCTGCAAAAAATGGTTCACGAAAACGAGTCCATCTACATTCCGATCGGCGCGGTGCATCGCATGGAAAATCCCGGCAAGATTCCGCTGGAACTGATCGAAGTGCAGACCGGAAGCTATCTGGGTGAAGACGACATCATCCGGATCGAGGACGATTACCGACGGTCGTGAGTTATTAACGAGATCGCGAATCGTTGGCACGATGATCGTGGTACAATTTGGATTGCAAGCCATCGCCCACCGCTTTTAGTGAAGCGGTTGTCCGAGAAACCACCCTTTACCCGAGCGAATCATGCAGGATGCTTTCGGCCTATGGGCAGGCCATTTCGTAACCTTAAACGAAAGGAGTTCAGCAATGTCTGAACAGCCCGTAAAATTCGCTCGACAGCCAGCCGAGACGTTTGACGTTCCCCAAGAATTCTACGATCTCTTGGGGTCGCCGACCTTTGCGCCGAGCGACAATTCGGCAAACTACAGCCTGATCGTTAAAAGGATGCTGGAAAGCATCCGCCCAAAGGATTTCATCGAGCGGCTTTTTGTTCGCGATCTCATCGATCTGACGTGGGAGGAATGCCGCCTGCGTCAGATCCGAGAGGCCCTCCTTGCGGAGAGCCGCGGTGCTGCAGTT
Source organism: Bradyrhizobium sp. G127 (assembly GCF_021502575.1). Lineage (NCBI taxonomy): Bacteria > Pseudomonadati > Pseudomonadota > Alphaproteobacteria > Hyphomicrobiales > Nitrobacteraceae > Bradyrhizobium > Bradyrhizobium sp. G127. Next base: position 971,475 of record NZ_JAKFGN010000002.1, on the reverse strand, counting down.
GAACGCCTCCTCATGCGTAAGAATTTGCGCGAGGTCCCAGAGGGGGCCGAGCGGGTCGCCAGAGGGCAGGCGAAGGATCAGTTCAAGAACTGGGCGAACGACCGTGCAAAGCGGAAAGAGATTGAGGAGGATTTGAACAAAAATAGTCAAGGCGAAGATCAAGCGATCTTGGCGGCGAGCTATAGCGAGATTTATAAGGAGCTTGAGAGCGTCAAGAAATCCATTGCCTTCGCGCAGCAGCGCCGCATGGCATTGCTGCGCGAAATTGAGCACCGCCGCGAATTTGCGCAGCGCGCTCGTAAGGCGTCGGATGAAGCAGTCGCGATGAAGCCGACGAAATCGCAGTAGCGCATCCGTGACGTCGGACCGGAAAATTGCTGCTAACCGAAAGAATGCTCTCCAGAGTTCTGGTCCTCAGACCCTGGAGGGCAAAATGCGTTCAAGCCGAAACGCATACCGCCACGGTCTGGCAGCTAAGACTTCTGCGAGCGAGGATGAGCACCGAAGATTGGACATGCTTTCCCGGCAACTGGCGGGCGGAAGTAACGACTGTTGGGTCGATGAGGCTGCTCGGTACGCTGCCGAGAACTTTCTCTACCTCGAACGCGTGAAAACGAAGAAGGCTGAGGTTCTCGAAAGCCTTCTGACGGCAGCTTCAACTGAGGATTTTCAACAGGGAGCGCGCGAACTCGCCAAGATTGAGTCGTACGAGCGGAAGGCACGCTCGCGCTGGAAGCGCAGCCAGCGCGACCTTGAGGCCCGTAAAGCGACGGCAATTGAGGTTGTTTAACCTCGACGGTCTCGGCCCGATATTTTGGCGGAACGAAGCCATCTAGGGGGTCCATTGAGGAGGGTATTGGCCGAACGAACCCAGTATGGGTTGTGTTGAAGATCTGGGCCCTCGGCGATCGCTTTGTCGTAAACCTTAATGTTTTCAACAGACTATGGAACGAGAACTGTAATCCTTTGCATCAAAACGTGTAATAGGTCCGGGCTGCCGCGTTCGCCTCATATGTGACGGCATGCTAGGACATTGATGGGTGGATGGCGCGCGACTCGCGCCGGGGATTCGAAGGTTCAAAACATGAGTTCGATGGTGTCGGCAAAAAATAATGCAGGCGACGACCGGGTGCTGCGCGTCGGTGTTGTCGGTGCAGGCGTGATGGGGACAAATCACGCGCGTGTGCTGGCGGGTTTGCCCGGCATCCAACTGGTCGGCATTGTTGACCCGTTACCCGCGCATCGCGCGCGTGCGACCCAGATCGTCGGCTGCCCGACCTTTGCGACGCTCGAGGAAATGCTCGATGCCGGTCTCGACGCGGTGACCATTGCCGCGCCGACGCATCTTCATCGGGATGTGTCGCTGGCCTGCATCGCGCGCAAGGTTCATCTTCTCGTCGAGAAGCCGATCGCTCCGTCGGTCGAAGAAGGCAACGAGATCGTCGCCGCCGCGCGGGATGCCGGCGTGACCCTGATGGTCGGCCATGTCGAACGCTTCAATCCGGCAGTCGCTGCCATCAAGCAGGCGATCAAGGACGAGGAAATCCTTTCCATCGCGATCACGCGCGTTGGCCCGTTTCCGCCGCGCATGTCGAACGTCGGCGTGGTGATCGATCTCGCGGTCCATGACATCGATCTGATCCGCTGGTTCACCGAATCCGACATCGTCGATGTTCAGCCACAGCTTGCCAGTGCGGTCGCCGAGCGCGAAGACATTGCGCTGCTCCAGTTCCGCACCGCCTCCGGCGTGCTCGCCCACATCAACACCAACTGGCTGACGCCCTTCAAGGCGCGCAGCGTCACCGTGGCGACGCGCGGCAAGTACATTCAGGGCGATCTGCTGACGCGGCAGGTGACCGAGTGTTTCGGCTTCCAGCGCGACGGCAGCTACTCGATGCGCCATCTGTCGGTCGGCCATGATGAACCGTTGCGCGCCGAACTCGTCGCCTTCCTCGACGCGGTGCGGACCGGCAATGCGCCGGCCGTCACCGGCGACGAAGGCGTCGCAAGCCTCGAGATCGCGATCAAGTGTCTCGAAGCACCGGCTGGCGCCATCGCCGCGCCGCTGCGCAAGGGACCGCGCGCGGTCGCAAGCTGACGGCAACCCATTATTCGCAATCAATTCGGCACGCATCATGAACCAGCATCTGCGCCCAGAGCCCGTGGCCTTCATCGACATCGTTGCGCAACGCCGACGTCTCGGCACCAAGATCGACGAGGCCGTGGCGCGTGTTCTGACCCATTGCCAGTTCATCAACGGTCCCGAAGTCACCCAGCTTGAGGCCGATCTCGCGGCGTTCTGCGGCGCGAAGCATGTCGTGGCATGCGCCAGCGGCACCGACGCGTTGTTGATGGTGCTGATGGCGCAGGGCATCGGGCCGGGCGACGCGGTGATCTGCCCGTCGTTCACCTTTTGCGCGACCGGCGAAGTGGTCGCGCTGACCGGTGCCACGCCGGTGTTCGTCGATGTCGATGACGCGACCTTCAACATGAATATCGCGTCCCTGAAGAAGGGCATCGCGACTGCGCGCAAGCTCGGTCTCAAGGTCAAGGCCGTCATTCCGGTGGACTTGTTCGGACAGCCTGCGGACCATGATGCGATTGCCGAGGTCGCGAAAAGCGAAGGCCTCTTTGTACTGGATGACGCTGCGCAGTCGTTCGGCGCGACCTACAAGGGCAAGCGCCTCGGCACATTCGGGCTTGCAACCGCCACCAGCTTCTTCCCCGCCAAGCCGCTGGGCTGCTTCGGCGACGGCGGCGCGATCTTCACCGACGACGCCGATCTCGCCGAACGGCTGCGCAGCGTGCGCGTCCACGGGCAGGGCACCGAGAAATACGACAACGTCCGCCTTGGTCTTACCGCGCGTCTCGATACCATGCAGGCCGCGATCCTGATCGAGAAGCTGAAGATTTTTCAGGACGAGATCGATGCCCGCAACAAGGTTGCGAGCCGCTATTTCGACGCGCTGCATAACATCGTGACGGCTCCGCGCGTCGCCGACGGCAACACGTCGGTGTGGGCGCAATACACCATCCGGTTGCCGCGCGGCGGGCGCGATGCTTTCGCCGCCGCGCTCAAGGCGCAGGGCATTCCGACCGCGATCTACTATCCGAAGTCGATGCACAAGCAGACAGCCTACAAGCATTATCCGACCGTCGAGGGCGGACTGCCGGTCAGCGAGAAGCTGTCGGACGACGTCATCAGCCTGCCGATGCATGCCTACCTCGATCAGGCGGCGCAGGATCGCGTCATCAAGGCTGTGCGCGACGCTCTTTCATAGTGATTTGAGCGTTTTGCGCGGCTGCGTGATGCTATAGAAGCAGCGGATGCTCGGGCGAATTTTCACCGTCGGCGGCTATACCCTTCTGTCGCGGGTCACGGGGTTCGCGCGCGACATCATGCTTGCGGCGATCCTCGGCGCCGGCCCTGTGGCAGACGCCTTTTTCGTGGCGCTGCGGCTTCCCAACCATTTTCGCGCGATCTTCGCGGAAGGCGCGTTCAACGCGGCCTTCGTGCCGGCTTATGCCCATGTCCAGGGCGAGCACGGCGAGGACGCCGCGAAGCTGTTCAGCAATCGCATCTTCACGCTGTTGTTCGCGTCGCAGATCGTGCTGCTGGTCCTTGCGCTGGCGTTCATGCCGCAGGCAATGTCGATTTTGGCGCCGGGATTTACCGACGATCCGGCGCAGCGCAATCTCGCCATCGAACTCACCCGCATCACGTTCCCGTACCTGCTGCTGATCACGCTGGTCACGCTGTATGGCGGGATGCTCAACGTCATGCACCGCTTCGCAAGTGCTGCGGCGGCCCCGATTTTCCTGAACCTGTCGATGATGGCGACGCTGGCGCTGGCCGCGTTCTTCCCGACCGCGGGGCATGCGGCGGCGTGGGGCGTGCTGATCTCCGGCTTTCTGCAGTACATCCTGCTCGCCGGCGACGCCAAGGTGCACGGCATCCTTCCCAAATTCACGTCGTTGAAACTGGACGAAGACGTGCGCGGCTTCTTCCGCGCGCTCGGGCCCGCGACGCTGGGCTCGATGGGCACGCAGGTCGCGCTGTTCGCGGACACCATCATCGCCACGTTCCTGGCGACAGGCGCGCTGTCGGCGCTCTATTATGCGGACCGGCTGAATCAATTGCCGATCGGCGTCATCGGCATTGCCATCGGCACGGTGCTGTTGCCGGAAATGTCGCGGCAGATCACCGCCAACGATCACGAAGGGGCGCTGGCTTCGCAGCGGCGTGCGTTCGATTTCACCTTGCTGTTCTCGATCCCGTTCGTCGCGGCCTTTCTCACGGTGCCGGATGTCATCATGCGCGCCATGTTCGCGCGCGGCGCGTTCACCAAGGCGGACGCCGCGGAAGCAGGCGCCACGCTCGCGGCCTATGCGATCGGGCTCATTCCCTTCGTGCTGATCCGCAGCGCGGTCGCCACCTTCTATGCCCGCAAGGACACCGCGACGCCGGTGAAGGCCGCGCTGACCGGCGTGGCCATCAACGTCGCCCTGAAAGTCCTGCTGGTCGGATCACTGGCGCAGATCGGGCTTGCGCTCGCGACGGCCGTCGGCGCGTGGGTCAATCTGCTGCTGGTGGTGCTGTTCGCCGTGCGCCAGAAGTTTTTCGTGTTCGATCGCGCCTTCGTCACGTCGCTGGCGAAATTTGCCCTGGCCGGGGTGGTGCTTGCCGCCGCGTTATGGCTCGCGTCGCGCTGGGCCTCCTCCGCGCTGGCAACCCAGGACTCGCTGCGCGATGAGACCGCTCTCGGAATTTTGATCGTGGTGGGTGCCGCCGTATATGGCGGGAGTGTACTGCTGCTGTTCGGAAGGCGATGGCTGGTGGGATTGATCCGGCCCTAGGGTCTTTCGCGGGACGACCGGCGAGAGATTTGCGCTTCCCCACGATCCGCTGCATGATGGACCCTAGAACGGTTCCAGATCGCAGTCGGAGAAAGCATGGCTCCAGTAAAATTCGGCGTCGGGCAGAGTGTCCTGCGCAAGGAAGACGATGCCCTGATTCGCGGCAAGGGCCGCTACACCGACGATTACGCGCCCTCGGCGGCGCTGCATGCGCTGGTGCTGCGGTCGCCTCACGCCCACGCGACATTCAAGATCGATGTGACGCGCGCCCGTAGTCTGCACGGTGTCGCTGCTGTGCTGACCAGCGATGACGTGAAAGACCTCGGCGGTTTGCCGTGTCAGTTCAACCTGCCGGATGAGCCGTTCAAGGCACCGCCCTATGCCATTCTCGCGCGCGATGTCGTGCGTCATGTCGGCGACGCGGTTGCGTTCGTCGTCGCGGAGACTGTCGAGCAGGCGCGCGATGCTATCGAGGCCGTCGAGGTTCAGTGGACGCCGCTGCCGGCGGTCATAGGCCTCGTCAATGCGGTCAAGAAGGGTGCGCCGCAGGTCTGGCCGGATCACGCCGGAAATGTCCTGTTCGACACGTCGATCGGCGACAGGAAGGCGGCGGAAGCGGCCTTCGCGAAGGCGCATGCGGTCGCGGAAATCACCATCGTCAATCCGCGCATCATCACCAACTACATGGAAACCCGCGCGGTGGTTTGCGAATACGACGCAAAGCGCGATCATCTGACATTGACGCTCGGCAGTCAGGGCAGCCATCGGCTTCGCGACATTCTCTGCCAAAACGTTCTGAAGATTCCCGTCGAGAAGATGCGGGTGATCTGCCCCGACGTCGGCGGCGGCTTCGGCACCAAGCTGTTTCCGTATCGCGAATACGCGCTGGCGGCGGTCGCCGCGCGCAAGCTGAAGAAGACGGTGAAATGGACCGCCGAGCGGGCCGATCATTTTGTCGGTGACGCGCAGGGCCGCGACAACGTCACCACGGCGCGCATGGCGCTGGCGGAGGACGGCGAATTCCTCGGCATGGATGTCGATCTGATGGGCGACATGGGCGCGTATCTGTCGACCTTCGGACCGTACATTCCGCATGGCGGAGCCGGCATGTTGCCGGGTCTCTACGATGTGCAGGCGTTTCATTGCCGTGTCCGCACCGTGTTCACCAACACGGTGCCGGTGGATGCCTATCGCGGCGCGGGCCGCCCCGAAGCGGCTTACGTAGTCGAGCGTCTGGTCGATGCTGCGGCACGCAAGCTCGGCATGACGCCCGATGCGATCCGGCGCAGGAATTTCATCCCGCCGCGCGCGATGCCGTACAAGACCGCCACCGGCAAGGTTTACGATTCCGGCGATTTCGCCGCGCACATGAAGCGCGCGATGGACGTTGCCGAGTGGAAGGAATTTCCGAAGCGCGCCAAGGCCGCCAAGAAACAGGGACTGGTGCGCGGCATCGGCATGGGCACCTATGTCGAAGTCTGCGGCACGATGGGCGAGGAAACCGCGCAGGTGCGGCTCGATCCCAACGGCGATGTCACGATCCTGATCGGCACCCAGTCCAGCGGGCAGGGACACCAGACCGCCTATGCGCAGATCGTCGCGGAGCAGTTCGGGATCGCGCCCGAGCGCGTCCACATCCATCAGGGCGATACCGACGAGATTGCGACCGGTCTCGGCACCGGCGGATCGAGTTCGATTCCATCCGGCGGCGTCAGCGTGGAACGGGCGACGCGCACGCTCGGCGCGAACCTCAAAGACATCGCTGCCGATGTGCTGGAAACGGGCGCGGGCGATCTTGAGTTCAGCGACGGTGCGATCCGCGTGGCCGGCACCGACCGCACGGTGTCGTTTGCCGACCTAGCGAAACGGGCCGGGTCCGATCCGTCGAAACTGACCGCCAGCAGCACGTTCAGCAGCGCCGACGGCACCTATCCGAACGGCACCCATATCGCAGAGGTCGAGATCGATCCTGCCACCGGCGTGATCCGTGTAGTGAACTACGTCATCGTGGACGACTTCGGCGTGACGCTGAATCCGTTGCTGCTGGCGGGACAGGTGCACGGTGGCACCATGCAGGGCATCGGTCAGGCATTGATGGAGCAGGCGGTCTACGACAGCGCCGACGGCCAGCTCGTGACCGGCACGTTCATGGACTATGCGCTGCCGCGCGCGGCGGACGGCCCGTCGATCAAGTTCGAAACCCGCAATGTGCCGTGCACCACCAACCCGCTCGGCGTCAAGGGCGCCGGCGAGGCGGGCGCGATCGGCTCGTGTCCAGCGGTAGTGAATGCGATCGTCGATGGCCTGTGGCGCGAGTACAAGATCGACCACATCGATATGCCGGCGACGGCCGAACGTGTCTGGATGGCGATCGAAAAGAGCCGCAGCCAGCATCGAATGTAGAAAATTCCCGGCACCGGAAAAAATATTGAGGCTTGTCAGCCTGCGGCGATGGCTGGTTCGGATAGTTGGTGTTTGAGAACTTGAAACTCAGGGAAGGAAATATCGCATGAAGCGTGCTGTTCTTGTAGCCGTGACGTTGCTGCTCGGTGCCGGCGCTGTTGTTGCCCAGCAGGACATCGCCGTGCAGCAGGATAACTCGATGAAGACGCTGGCGAAGAGCCTGTACGGTGTCGTGGGACGGACCGTGAGAGGCCAGGCTGCCTACGATCAGGCCGCGATCGATGCGGCCCTGGTTCAGCTCGAAGAGGGCGTCGGCAAGATTGCGACCGTTTTCGCGACCAATCCGAAGGAGGACGTGGCCGGCGCGGATTACACGTCGTCGCAGAAAGTCTGGCAGAACAAGCCGGATTTCGATTCGAAAATCCCTCCCGTCGCCAAGGCTATCGCTGACGCCAAGGGCAAGGTCAAAGACGTGGACAGCCTGAAGGCCGCTTACACCGCCATCAACGACCGCTGCAACGATTGCCACGAGACTTACCGGGTCAAGCTCAAGTGACGGGCTGACATCTCGCGCACAAAACTTTGCAATGTTGAACGGGGTGGCCGGCTAACCGGCCACCCCGTTTGTTTGGGTCGCGAAATTGCCGTCGCCATTTCAGGCTCGGACAGGATTCCGAAAGTTTACTTCGTGACCTGTCCGCGAATTTCGCCGCCCTTGTTCGCTTCGGTATGGACGTTGATATACATCCTGCCGGCGAGCAGGTCGGCGGCCTGCGCATCGGTCAGGGTCGCGCTGCCTTCGGCGCCGCTGGCGGCGTCCTTGAAGGGAACGGCCACGGGTGCATTCTTGCCCGCCTCGGCGGGACCGTGGAAATGGGCCATGGTGGCCGGGCCGGTCAGACCGGAGTAGGTGACTTTCCAGGTCAGCACCTTGGTCGCGGTGTCGAATCCGACGTCGGCGGTACCCTTGCCGGGGCTGTTGTTGGGAGGCACTTCGGCAACGCTGGTCAGATTGACCTTCATCGTCATTTTCTCGGCAAACGCCGGCCCGCTGAGTGCGACGGAGGCGCCGATGGCGAATGCTCCAAGCGCAAATGCTTTGCTGTTCATGGTTTTCTCCCCTAGTTTTGCGACTTCCAATATTGATTGAACACTGGCCACGGCCGTTTAGTTCCTGACATTTCATTTTTGGGGGCGATCATGTTTCGGAGGGTTCTCCTGCTGGCGGTCCTCGCCCTTGTCGCCGGCCTCGGGGTTTTCTGGTTCGTGACCATTCCCGCCGTGGTGTCCGCCGAGGCGCTGCCGGCCTATACGCCGAATGTCGCCAACGGAGAGACGGTGTTCAATGCCGGCGGCTGCGCGTCATGCCACGGTGTCGCCGGCGAACCGCGCACCATGCTCGGCGGCGGCCTCGCCATTCCGTCGCCGTTCGGCACCTTCTACGCGCCGAACATTTCGCCGCACAAGCAGAACGGCATCGGCAACTGGACCGAGGCAAATTTTGTCACCGCGATGAAACACGGAACGTCGCCAGGCGGCGAACACTACTATCCCGCATTCCCCTATGGCTCGTATCAGCACGCCACGACGCAGGACATCCGCGACCTGTTCGCCTACATCAAGACCCTGCCGCCGCTGTCGGGCCGCATCCGCCCCCACAATGTGAGCTTCCCGTTCAACATCCGCCGCCTTGTGGGCGGCTGGAAGTTTCTGTTTCTGGACAACAAGCCTTTCACGCCGGACCCGAAACAGTCGGCGGCATGGAATCGCGGCGCCTATCTCGTCAACGGCCTCGGCCATTGCGCCGAGTGCCACAGCCCGCGCAATTTTCTTGGCGGCATCGTCGCGCCGCAGCGGTTTGCGGGCGGGCCAAATCCGGAGGGCGAGGGCTGGGTGCCGAACATCACCCAGAAGGGGCTCAAGGACTGGTCGGAGAAAGACATCGCGTATTTCCTCAAGACCGGTGAATTGCCGAGCGGCGATAGCGCTGGCGGCTCCATGGTGCGCGTGATCAAGAATACGGCGCTTCTGAGCGATGAGGATCGCGCGGCGATGGCGGCCTATCTGAAGTCGCTTCCTGCGGTGGATGGCCCGGCGCGGCCGAAAAAGACGTGAGAGCATCGGACGCGTGAATCTCGCCGGGACGACCCGTTGAAGGTTCTTGCCTGGATCGGGGTGTTTTCCATCAAAAACCAAAACACGTGAGCGCATGGCCCGCCCGGCAGCCATGTCATGCACGGGCTTTTATGGACCGCCGCCGCGTGCTTACTCGGGCCGAAATTGCCTCCGGATCCCCGCTTGTTTCATGCATATCGTCAAAGCCGTCTCGTTCAAGGTCGCCAGCACGCTGATGTTCACGATCATGGGCGCGCAGGTGCGCTATCTTGCCGGCGCCTATCCGGAAGGGCAGGTGGCCTTTTTCCGCTCGGTGTTCGCGCTGATCCCGATCCTGATCGTGTTCGGCTGGCGCGGGCAACTGCGCGGTGCGCTCCGCACCAAGCGCCCGTCGGATCACCTGTTGCGCGGTTTCTTCAGCATCGTCGGAACATTCTGCACGATGGCGGCGCTGGCGCGGATTCCGATTGCCGATTTTACCGCCATCGCCTTCCTTGCGCCGCTGATCACCGTGATCTTCGCCGCGATCTTTCTGAAGGAGCATGTCCACGCCTATCGCTGGTCGGCGGTCGCATTCGGTTTCGGCGGCGTCATCCTGATGCTGACACCCTATGCGCGCGATCATGTGGCGCTGACTTCGGCGATGACCGTCGGCCTCTTTTTCGCGCTGACCAACGCCTTTACGGCGGGCGGCGCCTCGATTCAGATCCGCCGCCTGACGGCGACCGAAACCACCTCGTCCATCGTCATCTTCATGACGCTGCTGGTGCTGCTCGTGTCCCTGTTGACGGCGCCGTTCGGCTGGCGCATGCCGGCGACGTGGCAGGATATTGCGGTGCTGGCCGGAATCGGCGTTGCCGGCGGGCTGGGTCAGATTTTCTTCACCGACAGCTATCGGTTCGCGCCGGCGTCGTTCCTTGCGCCGTTCGACTACACCGCCATGCTGTGGGCGTTCATTCTCGGCTACTGGTTCTTCGGCGAAGTGCCGACGCTGTATGTGGTGATCGGCGCGGTCGTCGTCGCCAGCGCCGGAATTTTCGTCATCCTGCGCGAGCGCTATCTCGGCCTGAAACGGCTGCGTGACACGCCGGTCGCGGCGATCGCGACCATGGCCGATGCCGAGGAAGATCCCGATGCGCCGGTGACGGACGAGGCGAAGGCGGCGTGATGTGCTTCTGGTCGTCCCGGCGTAGGCCGGGACCCATCACCCCTGAACGTTGTGATGGTAGAGGAAAGAGTCGCTTGGCCATCACGCCAGATTTGATGACTCAGGGATTATGGGTCCCGGCCTGCGTCGGGATGACTCCGGATGTGTGGTGCGCCCTAAACCAATTCCCTCAAACCCCGAACGCCTTGAAAGTGATGATGGTGTAGGTGTCCTGGATGCCCGGAAGGACCTGAACCTTCTCGTTGACGAAGTGGCCGATGTCCGTGCCGCTTTCGACATAGAACTTGACCAGCAGATCGTAGTTGCCCGCCGTGGAGTAAATCTCGGAGGCAATTTCCGCCTCCGCGAGGGCATTGGCGACTTCGTAGGACTGGCCCAGCTTGCACTTGATCTGGACAAAGAAAGGAACCATCGCTGTTTCTCCGGCAAGCTGTTTGGTGGGCATTATCCTGGGCGCAATAGAGCTAAATCCGCTCGAACTGGCAACCCGGCTTGCTGGTGTCCGGAGGGCAGGTTAGATCAAGATATGGATCGGCTTCGGCGGGCGAAGCCATCACGAGAATGCCATGAGCATACCGGTTGCGCTGACGATTGCGGGCTCGGATTCGAGCGGGGGCGCGGGCATTCAGGCCGACCTCAAGACGTTCGCAGCCTGCGGCGTCTATGGCGCGTCCGTGATCACGGCGCTGACGGCGCAGAACACCCGCGGCGTCACAGGCATCCATGACGTGCCGCCGGACTTCATCGCCGCGCAGATCGATGCGGTGTTCGGCGATCTCGACGTCAAGGCCGTCAAGATCGGCATGGTGGCGCGGCGCGAAGCGATCGAGTCCATTGTCGCGGGTCTTGATCGCTGGTCGCCGAAGCATGTGGTTGTCGATCCGGTGATGGTTGCGACATCGGGCGACCGGCTGCTGTCGCCCGATGCTATCGATGCCTTGCGGACAAACCTGTTTCCGCGCGCCAGTCTCATCACCCCCAATTTGCCCGAGGCAGCGGCGCTGTTGAACGAGGCCATTGCCGAAAGCGAAGCAGACATTGAGCGTCAGGGCCGGCTGCTGCTGGCGATGGGATGCCCTGCGGTGCTGATCAAGGGCGGTCACGGACATGGTCCCGAGAGCACCGATATCCTGATCGACAGTGATTCCGTCATTCGGCTCGCCGCTCCACGCATTGCGACGACCAACACGCACGGCACCGGCTGTTCGCTGTCGTCGGCCATCGCGGCGGGCCTCGCGAAGGGGCAGGGCCTTGAGGCGGCCGTGCGTGAGGCCAAGGCCTATGTCAGCGCCGCCATCGCCGCGGCGGACCGGCTTCAGATTGGCCACGGTCACGGACCGATCCACCACTTCCACGCCTTCGAAAAAGCGCCGTCACCCTGAGGTGCCGAAGCCAAGCAATGGGCGTTCATAGATCGCCGTTCTTCGAACGGCTATGGGCCTCGAAGGGCGATGGCGCTTTCCATGGCTTGTCATCCTTCGAGGCTCGCGCAGGTGCGCTCGCACCTCAGGATGACGAGCACCCGAAGTAACAGTCCGCGACAACCCGCCGCGCCTGTCGCCTGTTTGTCGTACTCCGCTGGTATTCGCCAATAAGCAAACGATCCGTCTGATTCCGTCAGGCCGCTTATTAGGAGCCAGGATGACGAGCACCGACCTCGACAAGTCAACTGTTCAGACCGCGTATGCCCGCTGGGCGCCAATCTACGACGCGGTGTGCGGCCCGGTGATGGTGAAGGGGCGCCGCGCAGCCGCGGCCGCCGCGCGGGCCACTGGCGGTAAAATCCTCGAAGTCGGCGTCGGCACCGGTCTTTCGTTCGACGATTACGACCGCTCTACCGAGATCACCGGCATCGACATGAGCGCGCCGATGCTGGAGAAGGCACGCATGAAAATGGCGAGCGGAAAGTATCCGTTCGTCAAGGCGGTCCATCAGATGGACGCGCACCACATGACCTTCGCGGACGCGACCTTCGATTGCGTCGTCGCACAATTCGTCATCACGCTGGTGGCCAACCCGGAGCAGGTGCTGTCCGAATGCCACCGCGTGGTGAAGCCGGGCGGGCGCATCATCCTCGTCAATCATCTCTATTCCGAAGTCGGCGTCGCCGCCGCCGTCGAGCGCTGGGCGGCGCAAAAAACCCGCTCGCTCGGCCTTCGCCCGGAATTTCCTTTCGCCCGGCTTCAGGCGTGGGCGCAATCAAACGCAAGCACCACCCTGGTCGAGCGGCGCAAAGTTGCGCCGTTCGGCATCTATACGCTGGTTTGTTTCGAACGAACTCTCAACTCGCAGGCCGCCTGATCCGTCATCGCGCTGTCATGCAATTTTGATAAGCGCTCGCCCATGGAAAGACAGGTTATGAGCGACGGTAGTCAAGAACGACGCTTTCGCACTTTGTTTATCTCCGACGTCCATCTCGGAGCCCGCGGTTCGCAAGCCGACCGCCTTCTCGACTTTCTTCGCTGCCACGACGCCGACACCATCTATCTGGTCGGCGACATCATCGACGGCTGGGCGCTGAAATCCAGCTGGCACTGGCCGCAGTCCCACAACGACTTCGTTCAGAAGATGCTGCGCCGGGTTCGCAAGGGCGCCAAGGTGATTTACATCCCCGGCAATCACGACGAATTCCTGCGCTCCTATTACGGCACGCATTTCGGCGGTGTCGAGGTGGTCGAGCAGGCCATTCACGAAGGCGCGGACGGCAAGCGCTATCTGGTTATCCATGGCGACATCTTCGACCTCGTGGTGCAGAACGCACGCTGGCTCGCCCATCTCGGCGACAAGGCCTACGATTTCGCGATCCAGATGAACCGTCTGGTCAATGCGTTCCGCAAGCTGTTCGGCGTGCCGTACTGGTCGCTGTCGCAATGGGCCAAGCTGAAGGTGAAGAACGCCGTCAACTATATCGGCGCGTTCGAGCAGACCCTGGCCAACGAGGCCAAGCGGCATGGCGCTGACGGCGTGATCTGCGGCCACATTCACTACGCGACGATCCGGGATGAGAACGGCATCCGCTACATGAACTGCGGCGACTGGGTCGAGAGCTGCACCGCGCTGGTCGAACACGACGACGGCCGTTTTGAAATCCTGACCTGGACCGATCCGCTGCGCCGGACGCAGCCTGCACCGCGCGTCACCGCGCAGGCGGCCTGATGCGTATTCTCATCGCAACGGACGCGTGGCACCCGCAGGTCAACGGCGTGGTGCGCACGCTGACCAAGATGGCGGAGGCCGCCGCGCCTCTGGCCGTCGATGTCGAATTCCTCACGCCGCAGTCGTTCCGGACCATTTCTCTTCCGAGTTATGCCGACATCCATCTGGCGCTGCCGCGTCCAGGCAAGATCGCGCGCATGATCGAAGAGGCGCAGCCCGATTACATTCACATCGCGACCGAGGGGCCGATCGGAATTCTGGTGCGGCGCTACTGCCAGAAGAACAAGGTGCCGTTCACCACGAGTTTCCACACCCGCTTTCCCGAATATATCTCGGCGCGTTTCCCGATACCGGAATCCTGGGTCTGGGCGGCGCTGCGCTTTTTCCACGGCACCAGCGATGCGGTGATGGCGGCGACGCCGGCGCTTGCGGATGAATTGCGGGGACGTGGTTTCCGCAATGTGGTGCTGTGGTCGCGCGGGGTCGATGCGCAATTGTTCCGTCCGCGCGATTTCGATCTCGCCTTGCCGCGACCGGTGTTCCTGTCGGTCGGCCGTGTCGCCGTCGAGAAAAATCTCGAAGCGTTTCTGGATCTCGATCTGCCCGGCACCAAGGTCGTGGTCGGCGACGGTCCGGCTCGCGCAGAACTTGAGCGGGCATATCCCGACGCCGTTTTTCTCGGCACCATGCAGGGCGAGAAACTCGCGGAAACGTATTCCGCCGCCGATGTCTTCGTGTTCCCGAGCAAGACCGACACCTTCGGTCTCGTCCTGTTAGAAGCGCTGGCCAGCGGCGTTCCTGTCGCCGCGCTGCCGGTGTCTGGTCCGCTCGATGTGATCGGCGACGCACCGGTCGGTGCATTGAACGACGACCTGCGCGCCGCATGTCTCACTGCGCTCACTATTTCCCGTGAAGCCTGCCGCGATTTTGCGGCGTCGCGAAGTTGGGGCGCCTGCGCGCAGGCCTTCATCGATAACGTGACGCGCGAGCGGCCGCCGCAGGTCAAGCGCCGCTGGCGGCGGCGTCTCGCCCGCAGGCTTCGGCTGACATCGGAGTCGGTGCCTACCGCCTGATCGCATAGCCGCTGTTCCCGGGCGATCTTGCTCTGAGAGGCCGGCGCGCTATACAGGCGCCATGACCGAACTCGTTCTCCCGACCGCCGCCGATGTCGATGCCGCCGCGCGGGTTCTCGCGCCCGTCGCCGTCAGAACCCGTCTCATCACGTCGCCCGCGCTCGATGCGCTGACCGGCGGCCGTATCTTCCTCAAGCCTGAAGTGCTGCAGCGAACAGGTTCTTTCAAGTTTCGCGGCGCTTACAATAAATTATCCTCCATTCCCCAGGCGGCGCGAAAGGCCGGCGTCGTCGCGTTCTCGTCAGGCAATCATGCGCAAGGCGTCGCCGCCGCGGCGCAGCTTCTGAACATGCCGGCGGTCATCGTCATGCCGTCGGATGCGCCGGTCTCCAAGATCGAACGCACGAAAAGTTACGGTGCCGAGGTCGTTCCTTACGACCGCGACAAGGAAGACCGCGATGCCATCGCACGCGATCTGGCGGCCAAGCGTGGCGCGACAGTGGTTCCGCCTTACGATGATCCATGGGTGATCGCCGGGCAGGGCACGGTCGGCCGTGAGCTCGCCGAGGATTTCGCGACACTCGGCACTGCGCCCGATCTCGTGTCCGCGCCGGCCTCCGGCGGCGGCCTGATGGCCGGCATCGCGCTGGCGACCAAGGCAAAGTTTCCCAGTGCTTCGCTGATGACTGTCGAGCCCTACGGCTTCGACGATCACGCGCGATCATTCGCCGCCGGACATCGTGAGCCGCATCGCGCCATCGGCCGCACCATCTGCGATGCGCTGATGGCCTCGATCCCCGGCGAGATCACCTTCGCGATCAATCAGAAACTCGGCGTGAAGGGCGTCACCGCAACCGATGACGAAGTGGCCAAGGCGGTTGCGTTCGCGTTTCGCGAATTGAAGCTGGTGGTGGAGCCGGGCGGGGCGGTTGCGCTCGCGGCACTCCTCGCAGGGCATATCGATGCCCGGGGCAAGACCGTCGCCATCGTGCTGTCCGGCGGCAATGTCGATGCGGATCTCTACGCGAAGCTCATTCAGTAGGCGTCACAATTCAGCCTTTTGGCCGCCTTTTGCGGCGAAGATCGCCGCCATTTCACCTTTAGAGTCTGAGGGCATGATCTTTTCCGAAAACCGGATTCCACCTTTCGGGATCATGCCCTAGCTGAAAAACGCGACTTTCTCCGCCAGCGTCATGCGACGGATCGCCGCCAGCGGGTCGCTGCGTGGCGAGGCTGTCTTCGCGAGAATGCCGTTCGCGATCAGGCTGGCGCCGAGCGTCGATATAGGCGCATCGATGACAGGTCGAGGCGCGATCTCTGCCGCCGGTTCGATATCGGACTGGATATCCGGTTCGTCGCGCACCAGCGTCAGATGCGCAGCTGCAACGGGCTCGGGCGCAACTTCTGCCTCGATCGAGACGGTTGCCAGTTCCGCAGGCTCGTTTTCGTCCACAAGTGCCGGTTCGGGTGACGATATCTCAGCGACGGCCGCAACCTCGAACAGTTCGTCGTCGACCGCCGCGCTTGGCGTCTCTTCCGGAGCCACATCGAGGGCGACGGCATGGATCGCCGCAATCGGCTCGGCTTCCGTTGCAGTGGCGACGGGCATCAGGTCGCCGATCTGCTGCGCGGCCTGATCAAATGCACGCATGACGCTGTCACTGAGGCCACCGGCCACGACCTGATCGCACGCCGCGTTGATTGCATCGACCTGGGAATCCAGCAGCGCGCAGATGCGTCCGTCCGCGCCGGATTCGCGCAGGCCCCAGGCGATTTCACGAATCACCCGCGCGCATTTGCGCGACGGTGCCATCGCTTCCTCGAATGCGGGACCGGCCAATACGGATGCTGCGCTTTCGCGGGCGGCCGCAACGATGGCCCGGACCGCGGTCATCGCTTCCGGCAGCGCGTTCGAAGGCGGTTCGTTTGAGGGTGCTTCAGCCGGTGGCGGTTCGCTGAGCGCCTGCCGTTGCTGCTCTTCCTTCTGAACGGCCAGCGAGTGCTCGATGCGGGCCACCGCCTCCAGCACCATCGCGGTGTCGGTGTTGCGGTTTCGCTTCGCGTATTCGTCCAGAAACCAGCGGCCGCGCGCGGTTTCCACAAATGCGTCCCGGATAGCCTCGAAGTCCGCATCCGTCGGTGACGCGGCGCGGGCTGAGATCGGCGACAGGGCGAAGGCTTCGTGGGCCATAAAAACCTTTGAGAAAACCTTTTAGCGAGAACCATCCGCCGGGAAAAGCGGTGTGCTGATACGCCGAACACGCGCTAGATAAGAGTCACCACGAACCGCAGCGAATCGCAATTCCCTTGCCCACCAGCGAATCACAAAAGCACCCCGCGGGGCAATCCGTTGCTCGCCGATTTGCCGTGCGGATCAGCCTGTTTTACGCCTCGACTTTCGGCATCATCGGCGTCCATCTGCCGTTCTTTCCGGTCTGGCTGAAGGCGATCGGCGTTGATGTCTCCTGGATCGGAATCATCACGGCAGCGCCGTCGCTCTCCCGTTTCACGATCCTGCCGTTCGTGACCGCCTCCGCCGAACGGCATCAGGTCTTGCGCGGGACCATGATTGCGCTCGCGTTCGTCACGGCCGTTGGATTCGCCGTGCTGGGACTGCTGCGCGATCCGCTCACGATCCTGATTGCCTATGCCGTCATCGCCTGCCTCTGGACGCCGCTCAGTCCGCTGACGGACGGCTACGCGCTGAAAGGTGTCACGCGACACGGCCTCGATTATGCGCGGATGCGGTTGTGGGGGTCTGCGTCCTTTGTCGTGTTTGCGATGGTCGCCGGCCTCTTGTTCAAGGTCATCGATCCTCAAAACCTGATCTGGATCATCGTGGCCGTCGCACTACTCAGTGCTTTGGTCGGCCTCGGCATCGTCCCGCTCGACGCGCCTGCGTCCGGACCCGCGCCGCAGGAGCGGGCGAGCGGCCTGCTCCGGATGCCGCTGTTTCTTGCGATCATCGGCGCATCGGCTTTGATCCAGGGCAGTCACGCCGCCTATTACGCGTTCTCCTCGATCACCTGGCAGGACGCAGGATTCGGCGGGTTCACGATCGCCGCCCTGTGGTCGCTCGGAGTTGTCGCCGAGATCGTGGTGTTCGCGATCTCGCCGCGCCTCACCTTGTCGCCAACGGTGATGGTCCTGATCGGCGCGATGAGCGGTGTGCTGCGCTGGACGATCACGGCGCAGGAGCCCCGGATCGAAGTGCTGACGGCGGTGCAGTTGATGCACGGCCTCACCTTCGGGATCACGCAGGTCGGCACCGTCGCGCTGATGGTCCGCAGCGTGCCGCATCACATGCTCGCCAGCGCGCAGGGTTACATGGTGGCATCGCAGGGGGCGGTGACCAGCCTCACCATGATGCTGTCCGGGCTGATCTATGCGCGGGTGGGCGAGGGGGTCTACTACGCCATGGCCATGATGGCGCTGGCGGGCGGCATCGTGATGGCCGTTTCGCGCAGACGGCTCGACGCCCATCACGGGTCGTAACGGGTCAGGTCAACCCCAGAGCGAGGCATCCGGCGGATACACCGTGCTGCCGTCGTAGCGCAGGCCGTTGTCGCGATCCTTCGTCAGCAACAGCGGCCCGTCGAGATCGACCACGCGCGCCCCCTGCGCGATCATCATGGCCGGTGCCATCGCCAGCGACGTCGCCACCATGCAGCCGACCATGATGTCGAAGCCCAGCGCCTGCGCGGCCCCGGCCATGGCCAGCGCCTCGGTGAGGCCGCCGGTCTTGTCGAGCTTGATGTTGATGGCGTCGTAGCGCTCGCGCAGTCCTTCGAGCGAGCCGCGATCGTGCACGCTTTCGTCGGCGCACACCGATACCGGCCGCTTGATCCGTCCCAGCGCCTGATCATGTCCCGCAGGCAGGGGCTGCTCGATCATGGTCACGCCGGCTTCCGCGCAGGCCGCAAGATGCCGCTCCAGATCGGCCTCGATCCAGGCCTCGTTGGCATCCACGATGAGCTCTGCGTCCGGCGCAGCCTTGCGGACGGCGGCGATCCTGGCCTCGTCGCCGTCGCCTCCGAGCTTGATCTTGAGCAGCGGCCGGTGCGCGGCCTTTGCGGTGGCTTCCGCCATGCTCTCGGGCGTGCCCAGCGAGATCGTATAGGCCGTGATCAGCGGGCGCGGCGTGGTCTGTCCAAGCAGGTCCCAGATCCGCTTATTCGCCACCTTGGCCTCCAGGTCCCACAACGCGCAGTCGAGCGCATTGCGGGCCGCACCCGGCCGCATCCGAGTTTGCAGGGCCTGCCGGTCGATACCCCGTTCGAATGCAGCCCCAAGGTCGAGGATCGCCGCCAGTGTTCCCTCGGGTGTCTCGCCGTAACGGCCGTAGGGAACGCATTCGCCGCGCCCCGTAACGTTTTGGCGACTTACCTGTGCCACAATCACAACGGCCTCTGTCTTGGCGCCGCGGCTGATGGTGAAGCCACCGGCGATCGGCCAGCGCTCGATCCGGGCGGCGAGATTGAGAGATAGCGTCATTTCTGGAATCGATTTCGTGAGGACGGGCTTGTTCAGACGCGGCAATTATGGCTCTTAGGAGCATCCCCGTACAGTTTGTTGACATCGTGGTAGGTTGGCTGGTCGACCGGGCGCGGCTTCGACGCAAGAATCGACGCAGGAGTTGGGCTTGAACGGCAATCCGACATTGGAGCAGGTCACCGTCGGCGCGGGTCTCGCGCTGCGCGCCGCTGGCCAATGGACAGTTCATTACGCTCCCGCACTGGAAAAAATCGTCGAAGACACCGAGCGGCGGAACAGCGGCTCCGCCGACATCATCATCGATGTGTCGCAGGTCTCCCGCCTCGATACATTTGGCGCGTGGCTGATCGAACGGCTGCGCCGCAGCCTGACCCACGGCGGCGTCGAGCCCCGGGTCGCCGGCCTGTCCGAGAACTACGCCAGCCTCGTCAACGAGGTCCGGCAGGTCAAAGCCGGTGTGGTCCACCATCGGAAGCGGCAGACGCTGCTTGGGATACTGGACGGCGTTGGCCGCAGTGTGGTCGAGGTCGGCGGCACGCTGGTCGGCCTGATCGGCATGCTGGGCGCAATCCTCAATTCGCTCTGGCGCGTGATCCTGCACCCGACCAGTTTCCGTTTCACCTCGATGATCCACCACCTCGAGCAGGTGTGCTGGCGCGCGGTGCCGATTGTGGTGCTGATCACCTTCCTGATCGGCTGTATCATCGCGCAGCAGGGTATTTTCCACTTCCGCAAGTTCGGCGCCGACGTCTTCGTGGTCGACATGCTCGGCGTGCTGGTGCTGCGCGAACTCGGCGTGCTGCTGGTGGCGATCATGGTCGCGGGCCGGTCGGGCAGCGCCTACACCGCCGAACTCGGCTCGATGCGGATGCGCGAGGAAGTCGACGCGCTGCGCACCATGGGTTTCGACCCGACCGAGGTGCTGATCCTGCCGCGCGTCTGCGCGCTGATCATTGCGATGCCGATTCTCGCCTTTCTCGGCGCCATGGCGGCGCTGTATGGCGGCGGTCTCGTCGCATGGGGTTATGGCGGCGTGCAGCCCGACGCGTTTCTCGCCCGCCTGAAGGAGGCCATTTCGGTCGATCATTTCATCGTGGGCATGGTGAAAGCGCCGGTCATGGCGCTGGTGATCGGTGTCGTCGCCTGCGTGGAAGGCGCCGCCGTCAAGGGCAGCGCCGAGTCGCTCGGCCAGCACACCACGGCCTCGGTGGTGAAATCGATCTTCTTCGTCATCGTCATGGATGGCCTGTTCGCGATCTTCTTCGCGACGATCAATATGTAGGACTGACATGGCGGCTTCTTCAGACGATCCGATCATCCGGGTGCGCGACCTCACGGTTGGATTTGGCGATAACCTGATCCTCAACCATCTCGACCTCGACGTGCGGCGCGGCGAGATCCTCGGCTTCGTCGGTGCGTCCGGCGCGGGCAAGTCGGTGCTGACCCGCACCATTATTGGTTTGATGCCGAAGCTCAGCGGCACCATCGAGGTGTTCGGCGTCGACATGGGCAAGGCCAATGAGGACGAGCGCCGCGCGGTCGAGCGCCGATGGGGCGTGTTGTTCCAGCATGGCGCGCTGTTCTCGTCGCTGAACGTGCGCCAGAACATCCAGTTTCCGGTGCGCGAATTCATGGACGTGTCCGAGCGGCTGCTCGACGAGATCGCCATCGCCAAGCTCGCCATGGTCGGCCTCAAGCCGGAGGTCGCCGACCGGTTTCCATCGGAACTCTCGGGCGGCATGATCAAGCGCGTGGCGCTCGCCCGCGCGCTCGCGCTGGACCCCGAGATCGTGTTTCTCGACGAGCCGACATCGGGTCTCGACCCGATCAGCGCCGGCGACTTCGACCAGTTGGTGATGACGTTGCAGCGGACTTTGGGCCTCACCGTTTTTATGGTAACCCATGACCTCGACAGCCTTAAAACCGCCTGTAACCGCATTGCAGTGTTAGGGGATCGCAAGGTTCTCTTGGTAGGCACGATGGACGACATGCTGGCCTCGCAGCATCCATGGCTGCGGGCCTATTTCCATGGCAAGCGCGCCCGTGCCGTCGTTGCGTAGTTAGTTGCGTATATATTTGGAGTTAAGTTGATGGAAACAAAGGCAAATTACGTCCTGATCGGGACGTTTACGCTGGCGGTGGTGGCCGCGGCCTTTGGCTTCGTGTTCTGGTTTCAGAACCTCGGCGCGGCGGCCCAGCGCACGCCGTTGCGCATCGTGTTCGAGGGCGCGGCCTCCGGCCTGCGCACCGGCGGCAACGTCAACTTCAACGGCATCAAGATCGGCGAAGTCACGTCCATCAAGCTCGACGATCCCAAGCGGGTCGTGGTCATTGCCGCTGTCGACAAGAATGCGCCGATCCGCAAGGACTCGCTGGTCGGCCTGGAATTCGCCGGACTTACCGGCGTGTCGTCGGTCTCGCTCAAGGGCGGTTCGCTCGAAGCGGGCGGCGTGCCGGTTGCCGAAGACGGTGTGCCGACCCTGACCGCCGATCCCAACGCGATCCAGGACATCGGCGAAGCGGTTCGCGGCGTGCTGCAGAACGTCAACAAACTCGTCACCGAAAACCAGGAAGCGCTGAAGAGCAGCATGGCGAATATCGAGGTGTTTTCGAAAAGCCTCGCCAGCAATTCCGCGCGCATCGACAGCATCATGGCGGGTGTGGATGGCCTGATGGGCGAGAAGGGCGAGTTGCAGAGTGCCGCCAAGTCGTTCCGCGAACTGGCCGAGAATCTCGACAAGCGTTCCGCCGGCCTGATTATCGACGGCCGCCGCACGTTGGCCGATATCAGCCGCGCGGTGAACAACTTCGACCGCAATCCGACCCGCGTGCTGTTCGGTGCGGGACAGAAGGACGCTGCACCGGCTCCGAACCCCGCTGACGCCCGCGCGCGGCAGCGGTAGGGCTGAACTCCCGATTCGATTTTCAAACAGCCACGCGCATTCGCTCCCGCGCATCAATCGCGCGAGGTGAGCTTTTAGTCTCGCCCCTCACAGCGCGCGCGAGGCCTGCCTCGTTCGCGCCCCATAAAAGGGAGGGGCATGGAGCGCCGCAAGGCGCAAATGTCTTCGTTTCGCTGCCGGCATCCGCTTGCGAGGCGGATGGTTCTCCGGAAGCGCGTCGCCTCACGGCGCTCCATTGCGGCGATTTTGGGCGTGAGGACCGTACTTCCGGGTCAGGACGGGCGCGGCGCGCCTTGATCCGGCGGGATTTCCCCGCCTTCATCCTGTCCTCGTCCAGCCGCTGACGGCAGAGCCACGTTGTTGGCCCGGACGGTGACCCCAGCCTCCCGGGCGCAACGGGTGCGAACCGTGCGTGCAGGCGCCGCATCCTGCTCCGCTTCAAAGCGCCCTCGAGAAGCGCCCCTCACGAACAGGACGGGTCGAACATACGAGCGGTGCAGAGCGCGGGGATACGTATCCCCATCAAGAAATGTTGCAGGAGTCGTTATGCGCATAGTTTGTCGTCATTCCGGGGCGCGAGCCTCTTTGCGAGCGAACCAGGAATCCACTGCTGCTGACAAAGCCATAACAAAGAGGACTGGATTCCGGGCCTGCGCGTGAAGAACGCGCAGGCCCGGAATGACGAGTGCTTAAACCTGCATCGAACGTGTCCCGGGCGCGATGCAGCGCGCAACGCTGCTTCGCAGAACCGGGACCGTTACAGATCCGATGCGCAACGGCCCCGGCTCAGCAGCGCACCACTGGCGTGATGCGCTGCGTCCGGGGCACGGCATCGCGAATGATGTTTATCCCAATGTACGCTGCGTGGTTCGTAGAGCGCGCGCTCGTCCAAACAAAAAAGCGGAGGCCTGCGCCTCCGCTTTTCCTTATCGTCATCTGATCGGGTTTGCGACTTATCCCAGCCGTCCCGCCGCGTGGGCGAGCAGGGTGTAGACCAGTCCGGTTTCCGATACGAGGTGGCTGCGCAGCGCCGCAGGCCCGCGCTCATCGCGCGAGACTTCGTCGAGCAGCCGCTCGAACTCGTTAATGTA
The DNA here is from genome assembly GCF_021502575.1 of Bradyrhizobium sp. G127. Classification (NCBI taxonomy): domain Bacteria; kingdom Pseudomonadati; phylum Pseudomonadota; class Alphaproteobacteria; order Hyphomicrobiales; family Nitrobacteraceae; genus Bradyrhizobium; species Bradyrhizobium sp. G127. Next base: position 948,215 of record NZ_JAKFGN010000002.1, on the reverse strand, counting down.
ACGGTCCACCGTCTGCTTGAAGTTGCGGTCGGCGCGATATTTCCGCGACACCTCGTCGAAGGCCTTCTGGCCGGCCGGCGTATAGAGCCGCTTGGAGAACGCCTTGCGCTCGCCGCGCTGGTAGCGGTCCCACATCTCGGCGGCGAGTTCGCGGTCCAGCAGCCGGGCGATGTCGAGCGACAGCGCCTCAAGCGGGTTCGCGGCCTGACGAGGGGCTGGGCCACGGCCACGCGGGCCTTCATCGGTGTCCGACCGGCTCAGCAGGTCCGACAGCCAGGCATCGCTGTTGCGGTCGGCGCCGCCAGCGGGGCTGACCGGCGGCGCTTCGGCGCGGCGCGGGGCGGGGCCGAACTCCGGCGCCGGCAGGGTCGCGGCGCTCGCGACGTCGCGCGAACGCGGCGCCTGCCGGGACACGGTTTCCGCGCGGCCACCGGCGGTCGCCAGTTCTTCCTCGCGATAGACGGTGCGGTTGGCCGGGGCAACGTCGAGGCCCTTGCCGTGACGCGCGACAATCCGGTTCAGTTCGGCCAGCGCTTCGATCTGGTCGACGATCACCTTGCGCATCTGCGCCGTGCTCTCGGCGGCTTCCTGCGGCACTTCGAGAACGCCGCGGCGCAGCTCGGCGCGGGTGGCGTCGAGTTCGCTGTGCAGTTCGGACGCCATCTGCTTCATGCCGTGCACGATGGTCGCGAACTTGTCGGCGGCCTGGCGGAACATGCTGTCCGCTTCACGGGTGCCCTGGTCGTACAGTTCGGCCATCGCTTCGGATGTCTGGCGGCGCTCGTCTTCCACCGCCATGCGGACGGCCTCGAACTGGCGGCTGACTTCGGCCGAGCTTGAGCCGGCGGTCTGCGCCACGATCTGCGCGATGTCGCGGGCCCGCATTTCGGCGGCGGCCAGCGAGTCGTCGAGCAGGTTCGTAAAGCGCGAGAGACGCTCATCGAGATCGTGGGTCCGCAGGTCGATATTCGAGACCAGCGATTCCAGCATGGCGTTGCGCTCGGAGATGGAGTCGCCGGCGCGTTCGTTGCTCTTCTCGACCAGCGACGCGGCTTCCGCCAGCGCGCGGCCGTGGCTCTCGAACTGCGCCGAGAGGGCGTTGAGGTTTTCCAGCGCGCCGGATGTCTTGTTGTTGAACAGCGACAGCTGCTGCTCCAGTACGCTGGTGGATTCGCCGTTGCGGGAGGTCACGTCGTTCATGGTCGAGACGAACTCTGCAACCCGCGTGACAAGCGTCCGCTCCAGCGAGTTGAGGTTGTCGTGGGCGCCGGTGAGGACTTCCTGCAGCAGGATGTTGCCTTCGCGCAGCCGCTCGAACAGCGCGAGGGTGTCGGTGCGCAGGATCTTGGAGGTTTCCTGCAACTCGTTGATGGTCGAGGTCGCCACCTGACGCGACTGATCGATCGCCGCGCGCGAGGTCTGGTCGATGTCCTTCAGCGACTTGCTGACGGCGCCGATGGCGATCTCGCTCGCGGTGTTGATCTGGCGCGCCAGATCGGAGGAGTTGTTCATCATCGCGACGGTGAAGGCGCCGCCGTGGTTCTCGATCGACTTCAGCGCGGAATCGGCGGCGCTGCCGATGGTGGCCGAAATCTCGGCGGCCTTGCTGCCGAGCGCTTCCACCAGCGAACTGCGGCGGCTGTCGACCAGTTGCGACAGGTGTTCGGTCTGCTCGCGGACGCCGTCGGTGATCGCTTCGACCTTGCCGTTCAGCGTCGAGCCGAAGCGGTCGGTCGAAAGCGCGATGGTGCGTTCGATTTCGGCGGAGGCCGACTTGACCTGCGCGGTCGCGCCGGTCGACGCCACGGTGAGCGTGTTCTCGGCTTCGCGCGCGGCCATCTGGATGGTGCGTTCGAGTTCGCCGGAGACGGCCTTGAGCTGGCCGCCGACTTCGCCGGAGACAGCCTTGAGCTGGATGCCGACTTCGCCCGACACATCGCGCAGGTCGGCGCCGACTTCGGTGGTAATGCCCTTGAGTTCGGCGGTGACGTCGCTCGAGGCGGCCTTGAGCTGCGACGTGACCTCGCCGGACAGGGTGATCAGCGACTGCTGGGCCGCGCGGGCGCTTTCCTGGATCGTGGTGCTCGCGCTGGTCATCAGGCCGGTGAGGGCGCGTTCGGCTTCGTCGACGCGCGACTTGATCGCGGTGGACATCTCGCTGGCGCGGGAGCCGATCACCTCGGCGGCATGCTGGCCGCTGCCGGTGACTCGGTTGGCGGCAGCCTCGACCCGCGTATCGAGCAGGTTTTCGAACTGCGCGACCCGCGCGCTGATGTCGGAGGCCAGCGCGCTGACGTTGAATTCCAGATTGCTCTGGACGTCCTTGACGCGGGCGGTGACGGCGTTGGCCATCTCGTCGACGCCGGTGGACATCGCATTCATCACCTGCGCCCCGCGCTCTTCCATGGCTTCGGCAATCGAGGCGGCGCGGGTTTCAACGATCGACGCGAAGGCCGCGGCCCGGCTGTCGAACGTCTGCACGACGGATGTGGTGCGGGTATCGACGATGTCCGCGAACGCCGCGGTGCGGGTATCGAACGCATCGGTAATGGCCGCGGTGCGGGCATCGACGACGGTGGCGAAGGCTTCCGCGCCGTTGTTGATCCGCTCGGTCACGGCCGCGGTGCGGGAGTCGATCAGGTCCGCGAAAGCCGTGGTGCGTCCGTCGATGGTGTCGGTGAAGGCGGTCGTGCGTCCGTCGATGGTCTCGGTGAACGCGGCGGTGTGGTTGTTGACCACCTCGGCGATCGCCGAAGCGCCGCTGTCGATCGCGTTCTTGAGGGCAGCCGTATGGTTGGTGATCGTATCGGTGAAGGTGAGGGCACGGCCGTCGATCGCTTCCATGAAGGCGCCGGTGCGGGAATCGATCACGCTGGTGAACGATGCGGCCCGGCCGCTGACCGTTTCGCTGAACGAGGCGGCCCGCGCGTCGAACGATTCCTCGATCGCCTTCATGCGGGCGACAATGGTGCCGTCGAGCGAGTTGATCTTGCCGAGCAGCGAGGTGTCGAGATTCTCGACGCGCGCTTCGATCGCATTCCGGAAGCCGGACAGGCTCTGGTCGAGCTTGGCGTGAAGCTGATCGCCATGCACGGTGACGCGGCTGTCGAAGCTGTCGACATAGGTCTTGAGGCTGTCGGCGACGCCCTGGGTGTGCTGGCCCATGCGCTCGACGATCTCGCCGCCATAGGTCTTCACCGTGCGGTCGAACTCCGCGATGTGACGCGTGATCAACGCGCCCAGCGTGCCGCTGTCGCGGGCGAATTTCTCGGCCAGTTCCGTGCCCTGTTCCTTGACGAGGCCTTCGAACAGGCTGATCTGGCCGCTCAGTGTGTCGTGTGCAGTCTCGGTCTGGCTGACGACCTTTTCCACCAGCGTGTTGATGGTGGCGTCGAGCGCCTCGCCGGCCTTGTCGCCGCTGACCAGAACGCGTTCGGCCAGCCGGTTGCCGGCCTGATCGATCTTGTCGGTCAGGTCCGCGCCGCGCTCGTCGAGTTCCAGAAGCAGGGACTCGCTCGAGTTCTTCATGGTGTCGAAGATCTTCTCGGTGCGGTCGGCGACGCTGGCGACGATCTCCTCGGATCGCGCCGCGATGCCGTCGACAATGGCGGTGGAACGCTCGGAGAATTCGCCGGTCATCTTGTCGAGGCGCTCGTTGAGCACGTCGTGGACGCGGTCGGCGAGGTCCGCGAATTCCTCGTGAACGTGGCCGGTCTTGAAGTTGAGGCTGGCGGTCAGCTTTTCGCTGGCGTCGAGCACGCTGGCGGCAGTCTGTGTGCTGGCTTCCTCGAGGCGGTCGAGCAGGTCGCCGCCGCGTTCGCCGAGCGCGATGATCATGTTGTCGCCGGCGCTGGAGAGGGCGCGGGTGATGTGCTCGCTGCGCTCTTCGAGCGCGCCGGTGATGCTGTTGGCCACTTCGTCGACGCGGGACGCGATCGCGTCGCTGATCAGGGCGATGTCCTGACGCAGATCAATCTGCACGCCGGAAATCGCGTTGCGGACCTGCTCGGCCTGGCCGACCAGATTGTCACGCTGCACGGCGATGTCCTGGAGCAGGGCGCGCATGCGCACTTCGTTGTCGCTATAGGCGCGTTCGAGCGAGGCCACTTCGTTGGCGACCAGCGCCTCGAGTTCGCCGGCCCGCGCGATGGCGCGCTCGACGCCGTCGCCCATCGCCGCGACTTCGCGGCGGATGGCCTGACCCACGCTGACGATTGCGCCGTTGGCGACGTGCTCGGGCTCGGAAAAGCGGACGGCCATCTGCGCCATGGACTGCGCGATCATGCTCATTTCCTGGCTGCGCCAGGCGATGCTCGCCAGCGCATAGAACAGCACGAGCGGCGCGACGATGACGGCGAGCAGGCCGACCAGCGCCAGAATGCCGCCGGTGCCTTGGGCGATCACGGCTTCGAGCGCGGGCAGGAATGCGAATGTCAGGAAGCCGACGCCTGCGATCCACAGGCCGGAGAACAGTGTCGCCACGGTATAGGCGCTGCGGCGCGGGCGGCCCTTCTGGATGGTTTGCAGGATCGCGCCGATGGTTTCGCGGTCGTCATTGGCCGGCTGCTGGCCAAAGTTCGTCATGTCGAGGTCGTCGGCAGGCTGCCGGAGGTCGGAGCCGCGGTTCGCCGCGCGGAGCGACGGCTCATTGCGAGGGGGAATGTCCCGTCCGTTGTCGGACGCGGGCAGTTCTCCGATGTTCAGAGCTTCCTGGATCGCCGTGAGAGCGTCTTCAGTCGGGTCCTTGACCTTCGGATTTTTTGCCATGTGTCCCATACGCCTTTATTTTTACGCATCCGGAAGTCGCCATGCCGACGGCTGGCCGCGCGTCCCCGGATGTTGCCCCGAAATGATCGACCGACACGAAAGTTGGAGTCGCCGAACTCCCGCCGGTTGTCCCGCACTTCCGGAAACATCCTATTGGCTCGGCCGGTCGAATGAAATGGGAGCGGTTAATAGATTTTTAATCATCGTTAACAACGCGAGGGTTAACACTTTAAGAAATCAACAGTTTTAGAAAGCACTTTGGTACTTCGCGGCAGCGGCACGGCAAAAAAGTGGCTAAATCACGGCGGGAACATCGTACGTTTCGTTAACCAATGGTGTGATTGCCTGAGCATCCTACCGGCCGGATTTGATCCGGCGCTGTCAGCAAGTTCGGAACGCTCATGCCGCTTCAGATGGAGCATTTGACCTGGATGCCGTCGCCCCCGCTCGTTCCGGAAGATTCCGCTATCGATGTTCAGCATCTCGGACGCATGACGCTCGGCGAAGCGGCTCTGGAAACCGAAGTTCTTGCGTTGTTTGCGGCTCAAAGCCACGATCTGGTCGGCCGGCTGTCGGAGATTCCAGCGGATGCGGCCGCGCTCGCTCACACGCTGAAAGGCTCCGCGCGCGCCATCGGCGCATTCCGTGTTGCCGACGCAGCCCTCGACCTTGAAACGGCCATCATGAACGACGGCGACGTGCCGCGTGCGATCGCTCTGCTTCGCCACGCCGTGGATGAAGCCAGGATCGCGATTGACCGGATGTTGAACCGGTCCTGACGGCCTGATCCGGCTCGGCTTTTATCCCCAGCGGATCACTAGCGTCCTGCGGATTGACCCGTTATAGGACTGCTCGAACTGAATTATCCGGGCAGCGCGACAATCATGGTCAAGATCAACTTCACCGATCACTCAGGCACAACCCGCACCGTGGATGTCGAGGCGGGCGCGACCGTGATGGAAGCTGCGATCCGCAACGCGATTCCGGGCATCGAAGCCGAGTGCGGCGGCGCGTGCGCCTGCGCGACCTGCCACGTCTATGTCGACGAGGCCTGGCGCGAGAAGGTCGGCTCGCCGACCCCGATGGAAGAGGACATGCTCGACTTCGGTTACGACGTGCGGCCGAACTCGCGGCTGTCGTGCCAAATCAAGGTCACCGACGAACTCGAAGGTCTCGTGGTGTCGACGCCGGAGCGTCAGGCGTAATCGCCGGGCGTCGTGACGGCAAAGCGAAAATTTTTACGTCATGGAAACAGAGGCGTGAAAATATAAATGCGCTAAAGTCTTACGTCATGAAAGCTGATGCAAAGCCTCGCCAATTCGCGGGGCTTTTCGATTCATGAACTTCGCGATGTCCTCCTTGCGGAGGCTTTCACAGCGGAACGTGTGGCAGATCGAGCTGCGGCTGTCTTCTCATTGCGCGCAGACGGGGGCCTCACGGGCTGAAAACCGGACTCTTTTCAGAGATGTGGCGTCGCGACCACAGGCATTCACGCGTTGAGAACGGCTGCCCGCACGTCGCCGGGCGTCATGCCGTAGGCATTGCGAAATGCGCGATAGAAAGTCGCCAGACTGTCGAACCCACAGGCGTAAGCGATATTCGCAACCGGTTCCGCCGGCATGGTCTTTAGCCGCTGCCGTGCTTCCTGAAGCCGCACGGCCAGCAAGGTTCGCGAGAAACTGATCCCGGTCGGCTCAAACAGAAGATGCATCTGCCGCACCGAGATCGCGAATGCGCTGGCGACCGTCACGGGCGACAGGTCGAAGCGATAATAATTACACCGTAGCATGTCGCGAACGGCCTGCAGCAGTCCGAAGCGCAGCGCGGCGCGGCTCTCGGGTGAACCGATCGAAACGCGGTCGCGCGCCAGCAATGCCAACTGGGCCAGATGCTCGACGGCCCGGTCGTAATTGGCATCGGGGTTTCTTGCCGCCTCCGCCACGAGCGCGTTGAATGCAGCCGAAATGGCTCGCTGCAGTCGTGGGTCGTCGCGCAGCAGCGACGGGGGAAGGTCGCGGGCGCGAGGCGCGAATGCGTCACGTCCCGCCAGCGGAATCTTCAGCACGCGCAGGTCGAAGCCGTGCGGGGTCGCCGGCGTGGTGAGGTAAGGCAGGTCCGTATGGCTGACGGCAAGCCCGCCCGCCGGCACAACGAATTCGCCGCCGCTGCTGGCGTCGAACCAGCTCGCGCCGCCGACCTGCTGAAAAATGCACAGGCTGTCGCTCGAGGCGCGGGAGATGTCGGCGGCGCTGCGCGACACCTGGTACGGCGAAGCCTGCATTTCGCTGAGTATCGCGCCGCCAACGGCGCTCGCTGAGAAACGGCCGTGGAAGTGCAGCCGCTCCTCCCGCCTCAAGGAAATCGTGACGCCGAACAGATTGCGGGCGCGCACTTCGCACCAGTGGTCGAAGCGCTCGTGCGGACGGATTTGATCGGTTGAGAAAGTCAACGTCACGGAGGCTGCCACTTTGTCGCGAGGCCTACACGGGATTTAGAGGCGATTGGTTGCGGCGGCAACACCAATCGAGGCCTGCCGTGCTATTCGCGCAGCAGCCAGGGCTGGAACCGCTCAATGATGTCCGCTGTCAGCGGCGTCGGCTTGCGCGTCGCTGCATCGACCAGAACAGTGACCGCTTCCGCCGAGGCCGTACAGACGTTCCCCGCGAACACCGCCTGAGCGAACCGTGCCGAGGTCCGGCCGAGCTTCGAAACGCCGATGCCGAGTTCGAAACTGCCGGGCCAGTGCATCTCGGCGCGGAAGTCGATGGCCAGATGCACCAGCATCCAGCTCAGCCCCTTCGGCATCAGGCCGCGGTCGCCACTGCGCAGTAGCGTGACGCGGCTGGTCTCGAAGTAGGTCGCGTAGACCGCGTTGTTGACGTGCTTGTTGGGGTCGAGATCGCCGTAGCGGACATTGTCGGTCAGGCGGAAGGGATAGTCGTCCAGCCTGAGGCCGGGAATGGGGCGGGTCGGCGCGTTCACGTCTTCGGTCTCCTTGTTGAGACCTGCATACCGGGAAATGTTGTCGTTTCACAAGACGTTATGGCAGGCATAAGGTGCCTGAATTATCCCTTTCCCCCAGGGGCCGTCTTGGCTAGACAAGCTGCGAAAAGCGGCGGTTCCGCCCTTGCTGTCTGAAGCGCCCTCCATCCGAACCCGCAAAGACCACCCATGACCGACATCATCAAAACAGACGTCCTGATTATCGGCGCCGGCCCCTGCGGCCTGTTCGCGGTGTTCGAACTCGGGCTGCTCGATATGAAGGTGCATCTGGTCGATATTCTCGACAAGCTGGGCGGCCAGTGCGCCGAGCTTTATCCGGAGAAGCCGATCTACGACATTCCGGCCGTGCCGATGGTCACCGGGCAGGGCCTCACCGACGCCCTGATGGAGCAGATCAAGCCCTTCAATCCGACCTTCCATCTCAATGAAATGGTCGAGACCATCGAGAAGATCGGCGATCCGCTGTTTCGCGCGACCACCGACGCCGGGCAGGTGTTCGAGGCTAAAGTTATCGTGATCGCGGCCGGCGGAGGCTCGTTCCAGCCGAAGCGTCCGCCGGTGCCGGGCATCGAAGCCTATGAGGGCACCTCGGTATTCTATGCCGTGCGCAAGATGGAGCAGTTCCGCGACAAGAACTTGCTGATCGTCGGCGGCGGCGATTCCGCGCTCGACTGGGTGCTCAACCTTCAACCAATCGCGAAGCGCGTCACGCTGCTGCATCGCCGCGACGATTTCCGCGCCGCGCCGCATAGCGTCGATCAGATGCGTGCGCTCGTTGCCGCCGGAAAGATGGACCTGAAAATCGGTCAGGTCACCGGCCTCGAAGGCGCGGACGGCATGTTGTCCGGCGCGCTGGTGAAGGGCGGCGACAACGCGACCTTCAAGATCGATTGCAACACAATGCTGCCGTTCTTCGGCCTGACCATGAAGCTCGGTCCGGTGGCGAACTGGGGCGTCAAGCTCGAGAACAATCTGGTGCCGGTCGATACCGAAGCGTTCGAGACCGATGTGCCCGGCATCTTCGCCATCGGCGACATCAACACCTATCCCGGCAAGCTGAAGCTCATTCTCTCCGGCTTCCACGAGGGCGCGCTGATGGCGCAGAAGGCGAGCCGCTACGTCTATCCGGACAAGCGCGTGGTGTTCCAGTACACCACCTCGTCATCCAGCCTGCAGAAGAAGCTCGGCGTCAACTGAGCAATCGCGTAATCGTGTCGTACGCCTGAATCTGGACCGTCTAGACTGCAATTCATCCCAGTTGCCACCTTGGGAGTGATTGCATGGGTTTCTACGGTCGTCATATCGGGCCGCGCATCGTGAGCGCACTGTGTTCGCTCGAGGATATCACCGAGCAGCGGCGCATCGTTCTGCCCAAAGCACACGGCGTCGTGCTGGAAGTCGGCATCGGTTCGGGCCTCAATCTGCCGCATTACGATCCTGCGAAGGTTGTCCGCGTGATCGGCGTCGATCCGGGCGAGGGGTTCGTCGCGCTCGGCACCAAGCGCTGGAGCAACTCGCCGGTGCCGTTGCAGTTGATCCAGGCGCCTGCCGAGAAAATTCCCCTCGAAGACAACATCGCCGACACCGCCGTGCTGACTTACACCCTCTGCTCGGTATCGGACCCCGTGGCTGCGTTGCGGGAAATTCGGCGGGTACTCAAACCCGGTGGCATGCTTCTGTTCTGCGAGCACGGCAAGGCCGAAGAGGCATCGGTTGTTCGCTGGCAAGACCGTCTCAATCCGATCTGGAAGGTGATGGCGTGCGGCTGCAACCTCAATCGCGACACCATGGCTCTTCTGACCGGTGCAGGGTTTGAGATCGGCGCGGTCGATCGCTTCTATCTGCCGCATGCGCCGAAGCCGGTGGCGTTTCACTGCCGCGGCGTCGCGGGGGCGCCCGCCGTGTAGCTATTGCGCCCGCGGCGTCACCGGCGCGATCGGCTCGCTGGTGACCTGGGCTTCCGACAGGCCAAGGCCCAGCACCGACGTCGCCGCCGGCAGCGCGGCGTCCGCCATCGCGGCATGGCCTTCGGCA